>CAYOZT010000008.1:0-36873 GCA_964408545.1 uncultured Oscillospiraceae bacterium
TGCGATTATTATATCACAAATGAGGGTGAATTGGAAGCTTTTTTGACAGACTGAAAATTCACCACCCAATCGGGTGGTGAATTTTTTGGTATCGGCATTCAGACAAGGGACTCGAACAAATCAAATGCAACAGTCCGGGGGGCTGTTGCTTGCCGATGTCCCTGCGGCGGCAACTCCTTGATTATATCGAGTCCCGTAGTCTCCACCAAAAAGAAACGACGATTTTCGCAAGAAAGTCGTCGTTTGCTATTTTCCGTCACGCGCTGCCGCGTCACTTGCGCAGCAAGTGATCGCGTACTTTCTCGTTCGGTTTGCTTGCGGTGGCTTTATTCCGATCGCCTTTTTCGATACCCTTGGTCTAACATCGATCGTAACGCCCCCATTTCCGTCAATATGCGTTCTGCGGGGATTGACACGGCGGCGATCTTTCTGTATAATATAGGAAAAATCGGAAGAATTCGGGAGGCCTTATGCTTACATATCGAACAATCGGCAAGCGCATTGCGGCCGTGGTACTGCTCGGCGTATTCGTGCTGGCGCTCAGCACGCCCGTCGACTCGGTCGGCACGCCCTGCAGCAACGGCTACGCTTCTTCTATCTTCTATCGCCGTCTTTGCAATGTGCAGCTCAGCGGCGACGCCCGCTCGGACATCGTGCGCGTGGCCATGTCGCAGGTCGGCTACACCGAGGGCAACAACAAAAATCAATACTCCGGCCTTTACAGCGGCAGCAAAAACTACACCGAATACGGCCTGTGGTACGAGATGAGCTTTTTCTCCGATGATCCGCAGGGCTACAATCACGCCGCATGGTGCGCTTCCTTCGTCAGCTGGTGCGCGTATCAGGCGGGCATCGCGTCGGACACCGTCTACTACCACGCTTACACCCCCACCGGCTACAATTGGTACAAATCGCACGCCAAGGTCTATTCCCGCAGCGAAGTTGAAAGCGGTACATACGCCCCGCAGCCGGGCGACATCGTCTATTTCAAATCCAACTGGAACAATAATAACGTCAACCACGTCGGCATCGTCGTGCGCTATACCGACGGCGTGCTCTACACCGTCGAGGGCAACACCAGCTCCGGCGCGGAGACCAGCGACGGCGGCTGCGTGTGCCTCAAATCCTATTCCATCGGCAACACCTTCATCCGCTATATCTGCTGCCCGAACTACTGATGCAGCCTTATAAGACAGTGCGTCCGCGTCCAAGCGCCGCACTGTCTTTGTTTGCCCCTTTTCGGGCGCGAAAGGGCTTGACAAACGGCACTTACGGGGCTATAATAGGCACGAATAAAGGATTCGGTGTCCGTGGTCGCGGTCGCAGCGCCACGGGAGAATAGAGAATCGTGTGCAATTCACGAACGGTACCGCCACTGTAAGCGCGGAGGTCTCGCATTGGGCGAAAGCCGGTCATTGGGGCGACCCGAGAAGGCCATGCGGGAGTGACGATGCGCAAGTCAGGAGAACTGCCGGATCCGTATGTGTTACGCCCTGCGTATTATGGAGCGTGGCATTTGCTTGCGCACAAAACGGTCGCGGCAATTCCTTTGCGGGAATTGCCGTTTTTTTGCGCGCATACGATGTCCCACCCAAACGCGAATTTTGCGAGAAAGAAGGATATCCATGCAAAAAATCAAACTATTCCGTATGATCTGTCTGCTCTTTTCCCTTGTGCTGCTGCTCGGCGCGCTTTCGCTTCCGACGGCGGCCGCGACCGATGCACAGGTCGATCCCACGCTGCAAAACACGCTGGCGCAGCTGGCCGAGACCGTGTCCGAACCGAATTTCGGCACCTTTGCCGGCGAATGGAGCGTATTGTGCTTGGCGCGCAGCGGATACTATCCCTACGGCGACGAATATTTTGAAAGCTACTACGCGCGCATCGAGCAAACGGTCAACGAAACGGCTTCCGCCGTCAGCCTTGCCAACGGCGCGCTGCACAAAAACAAATCCACCGAAAACTCGCGCCTGATCCTCGCGCTGTCCGCCATCGGCAAGGACGCAACGCAGGTCGGCGACTGGAATTTGATCACGCCCTACGACGATTTTGCGTGGATCAAAAAGCAGGGCATCAACGGCCCGATCTTCGCTCTGATCGCCCTCGACACGAACGATTACCAAACCGGCGATCCGACGATCCGCCAACAGTGCATCGATTTCATACTCTCCAAGCGGCTCGACGACGGCGGCTGGGCACTCAGCGGCTCGGTCTCCGACCCCGACATCACCGCGATGGCGCTGCAAGCGCTGTACCGCTACCGCGAGCAGGCGGCCGTCGAGCGAGCGGCGCAGGAGGCCTTCGCGTGGCTGTCGAGCGCGCAGCGCGAGGACGGCTCGTACAGCTCTTGGGGCACGACCAATTCCGAGAGCATCGCGCAGGTCATCGTCGCCGCGACGACGTGGGGCATCGATCCGAACACGGACAGCCGTTTCGTCAAGGACGGCGGCTCCGCCGTCGACGCGCTTCTGCGCTACTATGTCGACGAAGAAGCGGCGTTCCGTCATATCATGGACACCGCCGTTGACGCCATGGCGACCGATCAGGCCTGCTATGCGCTGATCGCTTATCGCCGCTTTTTGAACGGACAAAACTCCCTTTACGATATGTCCGACATCGGTAAGCCGGCTCCCGAGCCGACCGTGCCCGACGAAACACTTCCCGATGTGACCGTTCCCGAGGAAACACTTCCCGACGCGACCGTGCCGGAAGTGACCGAACCGCAGCCGACCGAGACCGAGCCGACCGATACCGAGCCGACCGTGCCCGAGGAAACGCGTCCCGACGCGACCGTTCCCGAAGAAACGATTCCCGAGGCTACCGTGCCCGAAGTGACCGAACCGCAACCGACCGAGACCGTGCCCGAACAGACGGCGCCCGAGGCAAGCCTTCCCGCGCCGACCGCGCCCGCGTCCGACGGTGACGGCGAGATCAGCATCGTCCTGCTCGTGTCGGTCGTTCTGATCGTGCTGCTCCTCGGCGGCGCGATCGCGATCGCCCTATCCAAGATCTCTAAGAAATGACCCCCCTTAGGAGATAGCATGATGAAACGAATCGTTTGTTTTTTGCTCATACTGATCTTGACCGTGTCGCTCGTCGGCTGTGCGGGCAATTTCGGAAAAATTGAGCTGCGCGACAATTACAAAATTCCGGATGACGGCATCATTTCCGAGCAGATCATCCGCGCCCTGCGCGACGAAAACGCCATCGCGACCTTCCAAGGCAGCACGGGCGGCATGGACTATACATGGACGATCTTCGGAAGCGACATCGAAAAATCGAAGCGCATTGATCTCGGCGTCACGCTCACCGCAAGCGACGACGGCCTGCGCGTCGCATTTTCGACCGAGGAAGGTTTCGGCTTTCCCGCGCTGCTGTCGATCACGCTGAAGGAAAAGTGGAACGCGCTGAGCGCGAACGTCTGCCAAAACGGCAAGATCGTCGCCACCGCCTCGCTGACAGGCAGCAAGGATGATACCGTCATCAACATCCGCGTCAACGATCTCGTGGGCGAATATCTCGTCGTCCCGACCGTGCAGGACGAGGATCCGAGCGTCGGCGACCGTCCGACCTCCGACGGCCTGCAGGCGACGCAGGACAAGTACCTGACCGATCCCGTACCCGAGGGACAGCCTTTGCCCGTCGAGCCGGAGGATCAGGATGTCAACAAAGAAAAGACCTATACCTGCACCTTCTCCATCGAATGCGCGACCATTTTGAACAACCTTTCCGACCTTGATCCGGAAAAACGCGAATGCGTGCCCTCCGACGGCATCATCCTCGCGACGATGACCGTGACATTCTACGAGGGCGAGTCGGTCTTCGATGTGCTGCAGCGCGTGTGCAAGGAGCAGGGCATCCAGATGGAAGCCTCGTGGACGCCCATTTACAACAGTGCCTACGTTGAGGGCATCCACAATCTGTACGAATTTGACTGCGGCAGCCTCTCCGGCTGGATGTACCGCGTGAACGGCTGGTATCCCAACTACGGCTGCTCGCGCTACGGGCTCAAGCAGGGCGATGTGGTCGAATGGCGCTACACCTGCGATTTGGGCGCAGATGTCGGCTGCGAATGGATGGGATAACGATGCAAAACTCCTTTCAAAAGTATCACCCGTTGGTAAATTTCCTATATTTCTCGCTCGTCATCGGGCTTTCGATGGCGCTGTCGCACCCGCTCGCACAGGGCATTTCGCTGCTGTGCGCGCTGTGCTATGCCCTGCAATGTGATAAACGCGGGGCTTTGTCCTTTTTCTTCAAATTCTGCCTGCCGATGATGCTGCTGACCGCGATCATCAATCCCGCGTTCACGCATCAGGGCGTGACGATATTGCTGTATCTGCCGACGGGCAATCCTTTGACGCTTGAGAGCATCCTCTACGGCATTTCCGCCGGCTGTATGCTCGCGACGGTGCTGCTATGGTTTTTCAGTTTCAACCGCGTCGTCACCTCCGACAAATTCATCTATCTTTTCGGCAGGATCATCCCCGCGATGTCGCTGATCTTAAGTATGACACTGCGCTTCGTGCCGAAATTCAAGGCGCAGATGCGCACCGTCGCCGAAGCGCAGCGCAGCATCGGGCGCGATGTTTCGCGCGGCAGCGTTTGGCAGCGGACGAAAACGGCGATCACGATCCTTTCGATCATGATCACGTGGTCGCTCGAAAACGCCATCGAGACGGCCGACAGCATGAAAAGCCGCGGCTACGGCCTGAAAGGTCGCACGGCGTACAGCAATTACCGCTTTGACGAGCGCGACGGCTACACATTGACATGGTTCATCTTCTGCGGCGTATACCTCATCAGCGGCAGCATGGCCTCGGCATTCGGCTTCCGCTACTACCCGAGCATTCGCTATATCTCCCTAAACGCACTGACACTGAGTTTTCAGCTCGTATATTTCCTGCTTTGCGCGACGCCGATCGTGCTCAATTTCGTGGAGGACAGAAAATGGAAAGCTTTGTATTGCGCGATGTGAATTTCACATACCCCGAGCAGGAAACGCCCGCGCTGCGTGCGCTTTCCTTCTCGGTGCATGAGGGTGATTTTCTTATCCTCTGCGGGCCGTCCGGCTGCGGAAAATCCACGCTGCTGCGGCATTTCAAGACCTGCCTGACGCCTAACGGCGTTTTTGACGGCGAGATCTCCTATTACGGGACGCCCCTTGCGCAGGTCGATGCGCGCACGCAGGCGCAGCAGATCGGCTACGTGCTGCAATCGCCCGACCATCAGGTCGTGACCGACAAAGTCTGGCACGAGCTGGCCTTCGGGCTGGAAAGCCTCGGCCTCGATACGCCGACCATCCGCCGCCGTGTGGCGGAGATCGCGGCCTTTTTCGGCATCGAGAAGTGGTTTTACAAAAACGTCAACGAACTTTCGGGCGGACAAAAGCAGCTTCTGAGTTTGGCATCCGTCATGGCCATGCAGCCGCAGGTCATCATTCTCGACGAACCGACAGCGCAGCTCGACCCGATCGCGGCGGCGGATTTTCTGGCGCTGCTCGGAAGGATCAACCGCGAGCTGGGCACGACCGTCATTTTGACCGAGCATCGGCTGGAGGAGGCCTTCCCCTACGCCACGCGCGTCATCGTCATGGAGCGCGGCGGCATTTTGTGCGACGACACGCCCGAAAATGTCGGAAAAACGCTGAAAAATCGCGAAAGCGGTATGTTCCTCGCCATGCCCACCGCCATGCGCGTCTGGGCAGGCGTGCCGACCGAGCTTCCCTGCCCGCTGACGGTGCGCGACGGCAGTGCTTTCCTCGCCGCGCGCAACGCCGAAAAGCCCCTGCTCCCGCCGCAAAGCGCGCCGCAGCACGTCTATCCGGAGGACGCCGTCCTGCGTGCGGAAGGACTCTGGTTCCGCTACGAAAAGGAGTCCCCCGACGTGGTCAAGGGACTGTCCCTTTCGCTGCACAAGGGCGAGTTTTACGCTCTGCTCGGCGGCAACGGCGCGGGAAAATCGACCACGCTGAAGCTGCTGTCGGGTCTTCGCGCGCCTTATCGCGGTAAGGTCAGCGCGAACGGCAAGGTCAGTGCCCTGCCGCAGGATCCGCGCGCGCTGTTCGTCAAACGCAGTGTGCGCGAGGATCTTTACGACGTGTTCCGCGGCTTAAAAACGGATCGATCCGAGTGCGACGAGCTGGTCGCGTGGGCAGTGAGCATCTGCGAGCTTTCGACGCTGCTCGACCGTCACCCCTACGATCTTTCCGGCGGTGAGCAGCAGCGCGCGGCGCTGGCCAAAGTGCTGCTGACACGCCCCGACATTTTGCTGCTCGACGAGCCGACCAAGGGACTCGACGCCGAGTTCAAAGTCAGCTTCGCACAGATCCTTTATAAACTTCTGTCGCAAGGCGTCAGCATCCTGATGGTCAGTCACGACGTAACTTTCTGTGCCGAGTACGCCCACCGCTGCGGTATGTTCTTCGACGGCATCATCGTCGCGGACGGCACGCCGCGCGAATTCTTCGGCGGCAACAGTTTCTACACGACGCCCGCCAATCGCATGGCGCGCGAGCTCGTGCCGCAGGCCGTCACCGTGGCGGACATCGTGCACTGCTGCGGCGGCAAAGCGGAGCGCCCCAAGCTCCTTTGCGAGGATATCCCTCCCCTGCCCGCGCCGAAGCCGAGCAGTGCCGCCTTCAAGCCTAAGCCCCTGCCCGTATGGCGCAAGGCGCTGGCAGCCGTGTCGGGCGCCGTGGCCGTCGTCATTTTCCTGTACGCGGTCAATGTGACCGATCTTTCCAAATTCATCACCTCGGGCGGTATCACGGGTGCCGCAGCCGATCAGCTGATCGTCTATGCGGCGCTGATCGCGGCGCTGTTCGTGTTCATCGCGTCGATCGGGCGCCGCGCCGCGCCGCCCGTCGTGCAGCAGACACCCGTGCAAAAGCGCAAGCTCGGCAAGCGGACGCTGGCCGCCTCCGTATCGATCGTGCTGCTGATCCCGCTGACCATTTTCCTGAGCGTCGTATATCTCGGCAACGAGCACTATAATCTCGTGGCGATCGCCGTGCTGCTCGAGTGCATGATCCCCTTCTTCATGATCTTCGAGGGCAGAAAACCGCGCGCACGCGAGCTCGTGACCATCGCGGTGCTGTGCGCCATCGCCATCGCCGGACGCAGTGCCTTTTTCATGCTGCCGCAGTTCAAGCCCGTTATGGCGCTGACCATCATCGCGGGCGTTGCGCTCGGCGGTGAGGTCGGCTTCATGGTCGGCGCGGTGACGATGCTCGCGTCGAATGTGCTGTTCTCGCAAGGGCCGTGGACGCCGTGGCAGATGTTCAGCATGGGCATCATCGGTTTCCTCGCGGGCGTGCTGTTCCGCAAAGGGCTGCTGCGACGCAACCGCGTTTCGCTGGCGATCTTCGGCGCCATCTGCGCCATCTGCATCTACGGCGGCATCATGAATTTCTCCTCCGTCATCATGTGGAATGCGGGCTCGCTTTCGTGGAGCGTCGTGCTGGCGTACTACGTATCGGGCTTCCCGATGGATCTCGTGCACGCGCTGGCGACCGTCATCTTCCTGCTGCTCGGTGCCGAACCGATGCTCGAAAAGCTCGACCGCATCAAAGAAAAATACGGTCTTGTGACCTAGAGGTGGCTATGAAACGATTTTTGCTGTCAAGCATCGATCCCGACGCGGCGCAGCTTGCCAAGCGATACGGCCTCGGGCTGGAGATCGCGCAATTTTGTACCGCGCGCAACATCGACGAAGATTTTGAAAAAACGAACGCCGCCATCCGCCGCGATCTGCTCGGGATCTCCCGCGTCGTGCTGCACGCGCCGTTCAACGAGCTGTTCCCCTGCGCCATCGATCCGAAGGCGCGCGCTCTTGCCGCCGAACGCTATCGGCAAGCCGCCGCGCTCGCGCAGCGCTACGGCGCGGAAAAACTCGTCATCCACGCGGGCTTTCAGCCGTATATGTACTTCAGCTCGTGGTTCATCGAGCGATCGATCGTCTTCTGGCGCGAATTTCTGCGCGAAGGCACGGCCGTGCCCATCGTGCTCGAAAACGTGCTCGAGGCCGAGCCGCAGTGGCTTGCGGACATCGTTCACGCGGTGGACAGTCCCGATCTTCGCCTGTGTCTGGACATCGGGCACGCCAATGTTTATTCGAGCGTTCCCCTCGCGACATGGCTCGATCGCTTGGCGCCCGATATCGACCATTTTCACATCCACAACAATCACGGCGCTTGGGACGAGCACGCCGCGCTTTGCGACGGTGACATCCCCATGCGGGAATTCCTCACGCAGGCGCTCTCGCGCTGCCCGAACGCTACCTTCACGCTCGAGCTGCCCGAGAGCGAGGCGTCCGTCCAATGGCTTCGGAGGTGCTTTTATGACTTTGCTTGACATGATCGCGTCCGTGCAGCCTTTGGATGAAGGTGCGATGGACGCCGCGCGGCGGCGTCAGGCACGGCTTGCCAAGCCGCCCGGTTCGCTCGGACGGCTGGAAGAATTGTCCGTGCAGCTTGCGGGCATCACGGGCAAGGTCTGCAATCGCATCACGGAAAAAGAGCTGCTCGTCTTCGCGGCGGACAACGGTGTCGTCGCCGAGGGCGTGTCGAGCGCGCCGCAGAGCGTCACGGCGGCGCAGACGATCAATCTGACGCGCGGCAAAACGGGCGCGGCGGTGCTATGTCGGCACTTCGATTGCAAGATCACCGTCTGCGACGTCGGCGTCGCCGTCGATCCGGACGAGCCGCGCGTTTTGAACAGAAAAATCGCCTACGGCACGAAAAACATCACCCGTGAGCCTGCCATGAGCGCGCAGCAGTTGCGCGACGCCGTAGCAACCGGCTATCGTCTGGCCTATGACAGCACGGCGGATGTGCTCGGCGTCGGCGAAATGGGCATCGGCAACACGACGACTTCGTCGGCGGTGCTCGCGGTGCTGCTCGGCGCGGATGTCGACGCGGTCACGGGGCGCGGCGGCGGCGTGACGGACGAAGGACTTCGCCGCAAAAGGCAGGCTATTTCCCGCGCCATCGCCGTCAATTCGCCCGAGCGCGGGGATGTGGCGGACGTGCTGGCGAAACTCGGCGGCTTTGACTTAGCCGCCATGTGCGGCGCATTTCTCGGCGCGGCGGCGTCTCGGCGCCCCGTCGTGATCGACGGCTTCATTTCCGCCGTGGCGGCGCTGTGCGCCGCACGCCTTTGCCCGACGGCGCGGGACTATTTCGTTCCCGGGCACGCATCCATGGAGCCCGGCTGCCGTCTGGCAACGCAGGCGCTCGGCCTTCGGCCGCTGCTTTTACTGGATATGCGCCTCGGCGAGGGCAGCGGCTGTCCCTTGGTCTTCACGATTTTGGACGCCGCCTGCGCCGTCATGAACGACATGGCCACTTTCGATGAGGCGGGCATCAACGACCGCTATCTCGACGAAATTCGCGCGCAAACGCGCTATAGCGAGGGAGAAAGCGTATGAATATCCTTCTTTCGGGCGGTGCCAAGTGCGGAAAATCCGCGCTTGCGCAGCAAATTGCCGTGTCCATGGGGACGCCGCGCTACTATGTCGCGACATTGATCCCCTCCTGCGCGGAGGACGACGCGCGCATCCGCCGCCACCTCGCCGAGCGCGAGGGGCAGGACTTTGCAACGCTCGAATGCTTCTACGGCATCCTCGACTGCCTGCCCTACGCGTCGGGCGGCGCCGTTTTTTTGCTGGACAGTGTCACCTCGCTCCTGCAAAACGTCCTCTTTCCGCCGCAAAAGGGCTATGCCATCGACCTTCCTGCCGCGGCGCGCTGCATCGACGAACTCGTTTTTTTCGCCGAGCGGGCGAAAAACGTCGTCTTCGTCAGCGACAATATTTACTGCGACGAGCCGCTTTATGCCGAAAGCACCGAGCAGTACCGTCGTCTTCTGGCGCAGGCCGATCGCCGTCTGGCCGCGGTCTGCGACACCGTCATCGAAGTCTGTGCCGGACAGAGTATCCTCTATAAAGGCAACTTGCCGTAGGGCGATGTTTTACTCCCGCCGCGCCGTAGGGACCGGCGTCCCCGACGGTCCGAATGTGGTACGTCAATGTAGGGTTGCATCCGTCCGCCAACGCACGCATCGAATTTCCCGCATTTTTCAAGGAGGTGCTCCATGAAGCGATATCTGCACGCTTTCGTCATGTGCCAAAGTATGTTCTGCGCCATTCCCTTCCCGTCTAAGCTCTGGGACGAGCAGGCCAAGGACAAAATGCTGCTGTTCCTGCCCGTCATCGGGCTGGAGATCGGCGCGCTCTGGGCGGGACTTGGCTGTCTTTGCAGCTATTTCGGCGTCCCGACGCCGATGGCGGCGCTGCTTTTGACGGCGCTTCCGTATGTCGCCACGGGCGGGATGCATCTGGACGGCTTTATGGACGTGACCGACGCCGTCCGCTCGTGGCGCGACGTCGAACGCCGCCGCGAGATCCTCAAAGACTCCCATGTCGGCAGTTTCGCCGTCATCGCGGTGGTCTTTCTCATTCTGGGGCAGTTTGCCTGCTTTCTGAGCACAGATGTGCCGAGCGGCGTGCTGTTTTTGATCCCCGCGCTCAGCCGCTGCGGCTCCGCGCTGGCGGTGACGGGTCTGCGCAGCATGGCGCAAAGTCAATACGCCGCGCAAAAAAAGCCGAGATCGCATCTTTTTGTTTTTGCCGCCACGGCGGCGCTTTTGACGGCGCTGGGCTTTGCGCTGTTCGGGAAATACGGCTTCGCGCTGCTCGGCTGCGCGGTCGGCTACGCGCTCGCGCTGCTGCGGGCGTACCGCTCCCTGCAGGGCATGAACGGCGATATCGCCGGCTACGCCCTGTCGATCGGAGAATTGTGTGCAGTCGCGGTGTGCGCGCTGCTGTGAGGTGAAAAATATGGTCTTGATCATCGGCGGCGCCTATCAGGGAAAGCGCGACTACGCCAAAGAAAACTTTTCCCTGCGCGACCGGGATATTTTCGACTGCACGGGCAGCGGCATCGATCTGCGTGCCAAATGTATCTGCGGCATTGAGCGCTTCACGCGCGAGCATGACGATCCCGTCGCCTATTTTTCCGCGCATCGGGACGCATGGGAGGAAAGCGTCCTCATCGTGTGCGATATCTCCTGCGGCGTCGTGCCCATGGGGGCGGAAAACCGCGCATGGCAGCGGAAAAACGGCGAATTGTGCCGCTATCTGGCGCGCGAGGCAAGCAAGGTCGTGCGCATTTTCTGCGGATTGGAGCAGAGGCTGAAATGAACATATATCTCATCCGTCACGGGAAAACGCAGGCCAATCTCGAGCACCTGTACTGCGGCAGCACGGATCTTCCGCTGTGCGAACAGGGCGTGCGGGAATTACAGAGTCGGCATTATGCAATTGAAAATTGCCGTTTTGTCAGCAGCGGGATGCGCCGCTGTAACGAAACGCTGCGCCTTTTGTTCGGCGACGTGCCCTTTCGCGTCGAGCCGCGCTTTCGGGAGATGGATTTCGGCATTTTCGAGCTGCACGCTTACGAGCAGCTGAAGGACTCCCCCGCCTACCAAGCGTGGCTGCGCGGCGACAACGAGGCAAATGTCGCGCCCGAGGGCGAAAGCGGCAAGCAGATGACCGCGCGCGTGCTGGAAGCGCTCTCGGAAATTCGCGAAGATACTCTCGTCGTGACGCACGGCGGCTGCATCGCCGCCATCATGCAGCACCTGTTCCCGCACGAAGGCAAAAATCGCTACGATTGGCAGCCCGCACCCGGCTGCGGCTATCTTCTTCGGGACGATCGGTACACGCCGCTCGGCGAATGACGCCCCGATTGTCATGAATACCTGCCCTTCGGCGCACCCGCGCCGAAGGCTTTTTCTTTGCCGCGCCGAGATTAACAAAACACAAACATTTCTCTAAACAATCGAAAACAATGCCGTATTACAATCATCGCATATCACACACGAGGAGTAAATCGTATGAATGCCATTGAAATCCGCTCCCTCTCCAAAAGCTTCCGCGGTATGTACGCCGTCGACGGGCTGAATATGACCGTTCCCGTCGGCGCGATCTACGGCTTTATCGGCGAGAACGGCAGCGGCAAATCCACCACGGAAAAGCTCATTTGCGGGCATCTGGTAGCCGACGGCGGCAGCATCCGCCTCTTCGGCAGAGATCACCGCGACGCGGCCGTGCGCGTGCGCGTCGGCGCACTGATCGAAAATGCGGGCTGTTTTCCCGGCTCGAGCGTGTATCAGAATTTGATGATGCAGGCGATCAATCTCGGTCTGCGCGACCGTGACGAGGAGATCCGCCGCGTTTTGCGCATCGTGCGCATGGAAGAGCACGCCGCGCTCAAATTCAAAAGCTGCAGCCTCGGCATGAAGCAACGCATCGGCATCGCCATGGCGCTGCTGGGCGACCCCGCGCTGCTGATCTTGGACGAGCCGATCAACGGCCTCGACACGGACGGTATGCGCCTGATGCGCGAGATCCTCGTGGACATCACGAAAAACTACGGCTGCACGGTGCTCATTTCTTCGCACCTGCTCGGCGAGCTGGAAAAGATCGCCACGCACTACGGTATCATCCGTCAGGGCAAAATGATCGCGGAGCTTTCCGCCGCGCAGATGGAAAGTCGCGCGCAGGTCTTCGTTTCCCTGCAGACGAAGGACATGGACGGCGCCTTTGCGCTGCTGAAAAAGAAATATCCCGACGTTCGCCGCGAGGGAGAATTTTTGCGTGTGTACGATGCCGACGAGAGCGAAGCGATCGTCGAATATCTGCTGCAAAACGGCCACGCCGTGCGAAACATTCAGAAAAACCGGATCGGCTTGGAAGAATACTACATCGAGCTGATGAGCCAAAAGGAGGCGCGCTGACATGGAAAACAAACTGCATTTTGAAGATCCCACGCTCGCGCAGCGCATCCGCGGCATGCTGGGCGTCGACTTTTACCGTCTGTTCCACACGCCGCTGTATTACATTTTTCTGGCCATCGCCGCGCTCATCCCCGCGCTGATCCTCGCAACGGGCGGCATGGAAGGTCCCGACGGAGCCGTCACCGCGCCGCTGTATACGAATGTCTGGAACGCCATTGCCGCCGACACGCCCCTGTATGTTTTCGACGACATCGGCGGCTACGCCAATATGAACATGGTCTTCATTTTCGGCGGCATCATGGTGTCGATCTTCATCGGACACGACTACGGCAGCGGCTATGTCAAGCAGCTGTTCACCACCCACGCCAAAAAGCAGGACTACATGATCTCCAAGACGCTTTCGTGTGCCTTCGCCATGGCCTCGATGTGCATCAGCTACCTCATCGGCGCCGTCGGCGCGGGCTTTGCCGCCGGAATGGATTTTTCCGCGAATGTCGGCTCGCTCGTGATCGCCATTTGCGCCAAGATCGTCATGAGTCTGGGCTGGGCGAGCCTGTATACCTTCCTCAATGTGCTGTTTCGGCGCTATTTCGGCGTATCGATCGCATCGTCCTTTTTCTTCGGCACGGGCATTCTCGTCATCGCACTGGCCGCGCTCGTCGGCAACGGCAGCATCCTGAACGTATTCTTGTACGGCAGCTCCGTCTACGCCTGCCTCAACGCGAATATCGGCACGCTCGGCGTATGCACGCTGTGCTCCGCCTTCTGGGCGCTCGTTTACAATCTGCTGGGCACAAAATTGCTCAATTCCTGCGATGTCTATTAAGGAGGGCGCAACATGAACGCGATCGAGATCAAAGAACTGCGCAAAAGTTTCAAAACCAAGCAGGCCGTATGCGGTCTGAACATGACCGTCCCCGTCGGCGCGATCTACGGCTTCATCGGCGAGAACGGCAGCGGCAAATCCACCACGGAAAAAATGATCTGCGGCCTGCTGCCCTCGGACGGCGGCAGCATCCGCCTCTTCGGAAAAGACTACACCGACGCGGCCGTTCGCGCGCAGCTGGGCGTGCTGATCGAAGCACCCGGGTGTTTTCCGAATTTGAGCGTCTGGGACAACATGAAGCTGCAATCGGACAATCTCGGGCTGAAAAAAGCGGACGCGCAGATCGTCCGCATCCTAAAAGCCGTCCGCATGGAGGGCGCGGCGGGCAACAAATACAAAAATTGCTCGCTGGGCATGAAGCAGCGCGTCGGCATCGCCATGGCGCTGCTGGGCGAGCCGCGCCTTCTGGTGCTGGACGAGCCGATCAACGGTCTGGACGCCGACGGAATGCGCATCATGCGCGAAATACTGTGCGAGCTGGCCGCGCAGGGCGTGACCGTCCTCATCTCCTCGCACGTGCTCGGCGAACTGCAGAAGATCGCCACGCACTACGGCATCATCCGCCACGGCAAAATGCTCTGCGAAATGACCGCCGAGCAGCTTGATAGCCTCTGCCGCAACTATGTCGCCCTGCGTGCGGGCGATATGCGTCGCACGAAAGCGCTGCTCGAAGGTCGCTATTCCCGCGTGGAAACGGACGAACGGGAGTTTCTTCGCGTATACGACCCGATCTGCCCCGAGGAGATCGTCACCTATCTGTACGAAAACGGCATTTGTGTCAGCGAAGTAAAGACCGACAAGATCGGTCTGGAAGAATTTTACACCGATCTGATGAACGGAGGACGCATATAATGGACATTTCCGTAAAAAAACCGAGCCTTGCGCAGCGCTTGGGCAGTATGCTTCGCGTCGATCTGCGCAGACTGCGCAAAAGCAAGCGATCATATATCGTTGTGCTCTGCGCCTTTCTCGTGCCCGTGTTAATGACCGTCATGATGAGCATGATGGACGGCAGCGTATCCGTCGACCGCGTCACGGGCGAAGAAACGATCATGTCCGGCCCCGAAAACGTCTGGCAAAACCTCGGCACGCTCCCGGGCGGAGCGGAAATGGGCGGCAACGAAGTGTTTTCCATGTGCAATATCAACATGGTTTTCCTAGGCGTTGCGGTGATCGTCTGCCTGTTCATTTCCGACGATTTTCGCAGCGGCTACGCCAAAAATCTCTTCGCCGTACGCGCAAAACGCGGCGAATATGTGCTTTCCAAGCAGCTGTGCGGCTTTTTCAGCGGCGCGGCGATGCTGGCGGCCTATTTCCTCGGCACGCTCCTCGGCGGCGCGCTCAGCGGCATATCCTTCGACCTGTGCGGTCTGACGGTCGAAAACCTCGTTCTGAGTCTGCTGGCGAAGGCTTTCCTCGTGAATGTTTTCGTGGCGGTGGACGTGGCGGTCAGCGTGGCGGCGAAGCAGCGCGCATGGCTGTGCCTGTGCGGCTCACTGGGCGCGGGAATGCTGCTGTTCATGACGGCGTCGGTCGCCGCGCCGCTGAACGCAACGATCGTAAATGTGCTGCTGTGCGCCGTCGGCGGCGCGCTCTTCGCCCTCGCGCTCGGCGCGGTCGCGAAGAAAGTGCTCGAAAAAACGAGCCTTGTGTAACGATCGATTTTTCCCGCATAAACAAAATCTTAACATTTGTATGCTATAGTTTCCGAAACGAAATGCGGAGGAATGCCCTATGTTCAAAATTCTGGTCGTAGAGGACGACAAGCAGCTCAATCGCACGGTCTGCACCTTTCTCGGCAGCAGCGGCTATCAGGCCATCGGCTGCCTGAACGCCAACGAGGCCTACGATGCGCTCTATGAAAACACCGTCGACCTGATCGTTTCCGACATCATGATGCCGGGTATCGACGGATTCGAATTTGCGCGCACGGTGCGCCAAATCGACAAGGACATCCCCATCCTCTTCATGACCGCGCGGGACGATATCGCCTCCAAGCAACGCGGTTTTCGCATCGGCGTGGACGATTACATGGTCAAGCCCATCGACCTCGACGAACTGTTCCTGCGCATCGGCGCGCTGCTGCGCCGCGCGAAGATCGCGTCCTCGCGCAAACTCGAGATCGGCGCTTTCCGCATGGACGCGGACGAGCACACCGCCTACCTCGGCGAGGAGGAGATCCGCCTGACCGCGCGCGAGTTTGCCATCTTGTATAAACTCCTGAGCTACCCGAAGAAAACCTTCACCCGCACGCAGCTGATGGATGAATTTTGGGACGCCGACACCGACACCGCGCCGCGCGCCGTCGACGTTTACATGACAAAGCTGCGCAGCAAACTCTCCGCTTGCGACGATTTCGAACTCAAGACCGTCCACGGCCTCGGCTACAAGGCGGTGATCAAATGAAGCGGGAAAAACTGCGCCGCAGCCTGCTGCGCGCGCTGTACCACTATTTGCTCTTTTTCGTGCTCGTCGCCTTCGTCACGACCTGCTGCATGGCGCTGTTCGTCAGCACGCTTGCCAAGGATCTCGGCCTGACGCTGACGGGCGAAAACCTCAACCGCGCCGCCAAGCTGACCTTTTTGTGCGTGATCGTGCTGAGCGTTCTGTTTACGCTCATCGACGTTCTGCGCCGTAAACTGACGACGGAAAAGATCACCCGCCACATCGCCGACGCCACGCGCGAAATGGTCAAGGGCAATTTCGATACGCGTATCACGCCCGTTTCCCGCCTCGGCACGGACGAAAACTACAACGAGATCATCGACTGCTTCAACCAAATGGCGCAGGAGCTTGGCAGTCTCGAAACGCTACGCACCGATTTCATCGCCAACGTATCCCACGAGATGAAAACGCCGCTGTCCGTCATGCAAAATAATGCCACGCTCCTGCAGACGCCCGAACTTTCCGAGCAAAAGCGCTTGGAATACGCCAAAGGCGTTGCCGAGGGCAGCCGCAGGATGTCGGACATGATGACGAATATTTTGAAACTGAACCGTCTGGAAAATCAGCAGATCTATCCCAAATTGGAAAAATTCGACCTCGGCGAGCAGCTGTGCGAATGTCTGCTGCAATTCGAAAGCGTGTGGGAGCGCGATCGGATCGAACTCGAGACGCAGCTGGGCGAGGATGTTACCGTGCAGGCCGACCGCGAGCTGCTGGGGCTCGTGTGGAACAATCTGCTTTCGAACGCCTTCAAATTCACCCCCGCAGGCGGCACGGTACGCGTCAGCCTCACGGCGGATGCGCAGTTCGCCACGGTCAATGTCAGCGACACCGGCTGCGGCATGAGCGCCGAGGTCGGCAGTCACATTTTCGAGAAATTTTATCAGGGCGACGGCTCGCACGCCGTGCAGGGCAACGGTCTGGGCTTGGCGCTCGTCAAGCGCGTCGTCGACATCCTGCGTGCGCAGATCAGCGTCGAGAGCACCGTCGGTCAGGGAAGCACCTTCACCGTAAAAATTCGGAGGAACTGATATGGATTGGAAGAAAATCGGCAAAGCCTTGCTGTTTCCGCCGATGTGGTTGCTTGCCGTATTGCTGCCGCTGTCGCTCGGCGCGATGCTGTACGGGATGCTTTCCCTCGGGGAGGCGCACCCCGTGACCATCGTGGCCGACGCGCTGGCCTTTTACTCGCTGGGCGTTTTCTGCATCCGCGTGCCCGCGATCGTGCGCGGCGTACGCACCTTTCAAAAAGAAAATCCTTATGCAAGCCGCTGGCTTTCCGATGTGCAGCTGCGCATGAAAGTCACGCTGACGGGCAACGTCCTCTGGAACGGTGCCTACGCCGCGCTGCAGCTGGGGCTCGGCATTTACCACCGCAGCGCGTGGTTTTATTCACTGGCCGTGTACTATTTTTCGCTTGCGATCATGCGCTTTTTTCTGGCCAAACACACGCGCGGCAATCTCCCGCGGCAGCAGCTTCGGCGTGAGCTGGGCTATTACCGCGCCTGCGGTTGGGTGCTTTTGCTCGTCAATCTCGCGCTGTCGGGCATGATGCTGATGATGATCCGTCAAAACCGCATGACGCGCCACAACGAGATCACCACCATCACCATGGCGGCCTATACCTTCACATCGCTGACCATGGCGATCGTCAATCTCGTGCGCTACCGCAAATACCAAAGCCCCGTCTTTTCCGCGTCGAAGGTCATTTCCTTGGTGGCGGCCTGCGTTTCCATGCTGACGCTTGAGAGCACCATGCTTTCGACCTTTTCCGACGAAGGCATGACGGCGCAGACGCAGCTTCTGTTCATGGCGCTCAGCGGCGGTGCGGTATCGGCATTCATCATCGCCATGGCAATTTATATGATCGTCCACGCCGATCGGGCGATCCGAAAACAGGAGGAACAAAATGGACACTAACGAAAGCTTCAAAATGACCTACTGCGCGCAGCAGCAGGAAGAGATCGAACGCATCCGCAAAAAATATGCCCCCAAAGAGGAGGACAAACTCGCGCAGCTGCGCGCACTCGACGCTTCCGTCGGGAAAAAGGCCATGGCGCTCGCGCTGTGTGTCGGTATCCTCGGCGCGCTGCTGCTGGGCATCGGCATGAGTCTGCTGATGACCGATTTCGGCGAAGTGCTCGGCACGGACTCCGAGACCACCATGGTGATCTCCGTCGGGATCGGGATCGTCGGGATCGTGCTCGTGAGCATCGCCTACCCGCTGTATACCCGCAAGCTCCGAAAAGAGCGCAAAAAAATCGCGCCCGAAATTCTTCGTCTGACCGAAGAGCTGAGCCAATAAATACGCCCCGACATTCGACCGTGTTCGATGTCGGGGATTTTTCCAACGCCGTCGAAAAGCCGTCCCCACTACCTTGTTCCTGTTGGAATATGACATACCGAAACAAACAAGAGGCGCGATAAAACCCCTCCCGTGGTGTGTCGGGAGGGGCAAAAAGGCACTGTAGACTCAAAAGCGAGTAAACAGTATCGAGCATTGGTTAGCCCTTATTCTCCGTGTAGCTCAAGGCACTTGAAGAATTCGGAACTTTTACAGCGGTATTGTTAAGCGTAGCATCTTTCCAAGAATTTGTCCAATAGAGATCGTTTGTGCATACACCTTCCATCTTCACCGCGCCGTTTTCGTCTTTATTATACGGAACATAGGTGTTACTATCGTTTTCAAAGTACATCTTAAAATCAGTCGCGACAACATCTTTTCCTGTCAGGTTATTGGTGTCTCCCTTAACCCAGATTTCTTGGTACTGTGCTTCATTCCAGCTAACAGTCACCCCATCAAAATTCGAAGAATTATCAATTGTGATGCTGGAGCCATTGTCCTTCACACAGCCAACAGCCTTTGCCGTCCAGCCGACGGCGGACACGATGGTATTTTTTACAGTAACATCGGTCAACGACGCTTTTCCGCCGCCCTCAACGCATCCAATAACTGCACCCGCCTTATCACCGCCGACGACTTTGCAGTTTTCAATGAGCACATTCTCAATTGTTGCAGTTCCAAGCATTTGGCCAAAAAGTATACCGCTCTGGCCGAACGCTTTACCTTCTGTATTCTCCACAACACAGTCTTTAATGCCTATGTCTTTAATAGTAACGGATACATTCTTTGCAACATAGTTGAACAAAGCAAATCCTTTGTCTTTTTCTTTATTCTCCCATGTGCTGTCAACCGAGTTTTTGTCTGCGCGAATACCGGAAATAGTGTATCCCTTACCGTCCAGTGTAATCGTCTTCTTCACTTCGCCAAACGACGCTGTAGAACCGTGCATATCGACATTGCCAGTCAATGTAATCTTGATTTCGGAAATCGTAGTATCGACCATGTAGGAGTCAATGTTGTTCAAAAAGTCAGCAAACTGGCCACCATTTGCAATCTCAACACTAACAACGCCGCCAGTTGTACTCTCTTTATTTTTCCATGTTTTGTCTACGGGCACATCGCCAGAGAGGGACATCAGCTGAACGTTCTCCGTCTTTGCATCCTTGGGAAAGACGACATTGTCCTTTTCGTCCATGTAGACGATCTTCGGAGTGTTGCCGTCCATGTAGAAGTAGAAATAATGATCCTTCTGCATAGGCTTATAGTTCTCGAGGTCAATGTCTTCCTTGTCCAGCGCCTTGACCGCAGTCGTCACATCGGTAACGGAGCCGTCGGTGTAGGTCGCGAGGATGGTGTTCATCTGACGAACCGCCTGAATGTCCGCAGACTCATTCGCCTTCTTGACGAGGCTGGAGTAGGTGGGGATCAGCACGGCGGCGAGGATCGCGATCACGGCGATCACGATCACGAGCTCGACGATGGTGAAGCCCTTTTTGTTCATTTTGCGCATTTTTTGTTTCTCCTTTTGTTTTTTACCTCACGTGCCACACCGCCCGCGGGCAAAAGCAATTATATATATATATATATATAAAGTCAAGCTTTTTCTGCTCTTTTCGGCAAAGTTTGTCACTTTTCCCAAAAGAAGCAAGCTCAGAGAAACATTTTTCCGCAAAAATTGCTAAAATTGCACAAAAACCGCCTATTAACTACATACGCCCCGGCAAGGGCATACGACCGGGATCCTTGTTCTTGATACATGAAATCGGGGCACGCGAGCGTGCCCCGATCGTTTCATTTTTTTCCAAGACGCCATACAAAGAAGGCGATCAGGCCGACCACGGCGGCGGCAATGCCGACATAGAGCCACGGATCGGTGCGGACATAGTACGCCCAGTCCGTTTCGCCGTAATAGATTTGGCGTCCGGCGGTCGTCGCGCAGCGCGCGATGACCAGCAATGTCATCACCGTGCAGGCGATGAAAACGGTTTTCCACGAGATTTTTTTCATTTCGCCTCCGATGATATGCCGTATCGGCGCAGCGTGCTCTCCGCCCCGCTGCGACCGCGATGCTTATTGCGCGCGGCGAAGGATCTCGGGGACATTCTTTTCGGCGCCGATGGCCATGATGTGCACGCCCTCACAGATCTTTTCTTCACGGATGCGGGCGATCAGCTCGGCGGCCATATCCATGCCCGCCTGCATCGGCAGTCCCTTGACGCCCTGCGCCTTGCCCTCCTCGGCCGCAGCGGCGAGGCGTTCGATCATGTGCTCGGGCACGCGGATGCCGGGCACGTTTTCATTCATGAAGCGCGCCATGCCCGCGGTCTTGAGCGGGATGATGCCCGCCATGATAGGCACGGTGATGCCCGCCTCACGCACGGTCTGCATGAAGGTACGCAGGCTTTCGATGTCGAAAATGCCCTGCGTCTGGATAAACTCGGCGCCGTTTTCGACCTTTTTCTTCAGCTTGGAGATCTGCAGCGGCAGCGGGTCGTACACGGGCGTGACGACCGCTCCCTTGAACAGCTTCGGCACGCTCGAAAGCGCGTTGCCGCCGCAGTCGCAGCCGCTTTCCTCCATTGCGCGGAGCATCCTCAAAATGCCCACGCTGTCGAGGTCGTACACGGGCTTGGCGTCCTTGCAGTCGCCGACGGTGGGATGGTCGCCCGTCAGCGCGAGTACGGTACCGATGCCGAAGGCGGAGGCGGAAAGCACATCGCCCATGATCGCCATGCGATTGCGGTCACGCCCCGTGATCTGCAAGATCGCGTCGATGCCCGCCTGCTGCAGCTTGATGCACAGTCCCAGCGAAGACGCCTTTAGGCAGGCCGACTGCATATCGGTCACGTTGACCGCGTCGACCTTGCCCTTGAGCAGCTCGGCAACGGCCAACTGCTCGGTAAAATCGCAGCCCTTGGGAGGGGCCATTTCTGCGGTGACGGCGAATTCGCCGCGCAGCAGTTTTTCCTGCAAAACGGTCATTTGCGCACCTCCCGTGTGTTGATCTTGCGCGGATACGCGGTGGCCGCGTGTCCTTTCGGCTCGATGAGCATATCGAGCTTTTCGAGCCGGCCGATGGCCTCGAGTTTCCTGTAAATGAGCACCCATGCGCAGTCGTTCTCGGGATTGACCTCGCATTTGCCGTTTTTCTGGCCGCCGCAGGGGCCGCTCGTCAGGCTCTTGGCGCACTTGGTCATCGGGCAAATGCCGCCCGTATAGCCGAGCACGCAGTCGCCGCACATACGGCAAGCCTCGTTGAACATTCCCACGCGCTCGACCTGACCGAGGAACATGGTATTGTTTGCGGGGTAGACGGGAATGTCGATCTGCTCGGCAACGGTGCCCACACCGTCACCGCAGGACATACCGATGATGGCATCGGGCTCGGCCGCCTTGATCGCCTTGAGCTCTTTTTTCACCAGCAGCTTATGGCAGCATTCTTCGGGGCACATGGTGGCGACGACTTCGCGGCCGTTTGCCTCGAGATATTCCTTCATTTCGGCGATCTCTTTTTCACCGCCGACGGCGCAGGCCGCCGCGCAGTTGGCGCAGCCGACGATGGCGATGCGTTTCGCATCGCCGAGCATACGCATCAGCTCTTCAATGGGCTTTTTTTCGGAAATAATCATGTTTATTCTCCCTTTTGGGAACTTAAATATTCTGTGTTTCGATCATTGTGCACAAATCCTTGCGCATATGTTCGGGCAATTCGCAGCGCTGCAGCGCTTGCAGGACATCCGATTGCGTGAAACGCCGATCGCGCAGTTTCTCGCACAATTCGTCGCGCAAATTCCACTCCATCGCATCGGTGTAGACCTGCGCATCGACGATCAGGCCGTTTCGGACGGACAACTGAAGCTCCACCCCGCCCCACACGTAGCGCGCCTTGCACGAAAAACTTGCCGGCAGCGACTGCCCGTAATTCCACTCGTAGGAGGCATTGCGTGCGCGCAGTCGGTCGACATGATCCATGTCGAGATCGGCGTCGGACAGCATCTGCAGCGGCAAGCCGTAGACCTGCGAGAAAGCCGCCTGCATTTGCGCTTTCATCCGCTCGACGCTCAGATCGGGGACAAGCTCCTTGAGGTTGATGACGCGCGACTGCACGGACACGACGCCCTTGCTTTGCAGCTTCTCGCGCGAGGGCACGAGATAGCGGCCGAGTTTCGTCATGTCGACATCGATCAGCAGCGTGCCGTGGTGATAGGCCTGCCCCTTGGAGTCGTAGAAGGCATTGCCCGAAAATTTTCGTCCGTCCACGGTCACGTCGTTGCGTCCCGTGATGCGCGCGTCGAGCCCCAGCGCGCGGCAGGCGGTCACGATGACCTGCTGCTGTTTTTGCAGATCGTAATTTTTCTTGGAGACCAGAAATGTAAAATTCAGATTCCCCATATCGTGATAGACCGCTCCACCACCGGAAAGACGGCGGGCAAGATGTCCGCCGTCTTGGCTCAGTTCGGTGGTTCGGCACTCGGCCCAAGCATTTTGATTTCGTCCGATGACGACCGTGTGGCGATTTTGCCACAGGTAAAGGATGCACGCATCCTGCGCCACCGTCTCCATCCAATATTGCTCAACCGCCAAGTTGAGATAAGGATCGTCTGATTTACTGAGGTAACAGTAAATCTTATTCACCATAATCGTAACGCAGCACGGGCTGACGGGCGGCGCGGACTTCGTCCAGACGCCCGACGGGGGTATTGTGCGGCGCGCTGTGCAGCTGCTCGGGGTCGGTTTCGGCCAGCGCGTGCAGCTTCTTGAACACCTCGATGGCCTCGTCCATCGTTTCCATGGACTCGGTCTCGGTCGGTTCGATCATCAGCGCCTCGTGCACGATCAGGGGGAAGTACATCGTGGGCGGATGGATACCGTTGTCGAGCAGTCCCTTGGCGATGTCCAGCGCGGAAACGCCGGTATCCTTGTGGAACTTGTCGAGCGTCATGACGAACTCGTGCATACACGGGCCGGGATAGGCCATGTCGTAAGTATCCTTCAATCGCGCCATCATGTAGTTGGCGTTGAGAACGGCGTTCTCGCCCGCCTCGGTGATGCCCTCTTTGCCGAGCGTCATCAGATAGGCCAGTGCCTTGACGACGACGGTAAAGTTGCCGTAGAAATTCTTCACTCTGCCCATGGACTTTGCGGGCTTGACCAAGGTGTACTTCTCGCCGTCGCGCTCGGCAACGGGGCCGGGCAGGAAGGGCGCGAGGAATGCCTTGCAGCCGACGGGGCCGGAACCGGGGCCGCCGCCGCCGTGCGGCGTGGAGAAGGACTTGTGCAGATTCAGGTGCACGCAGTCAAAGCCCATGTCGCCGGGACGCACAACGCCCAGAACGGCGTTCAGGTTCGCGCCGTCGTAGTAGCAAAGGCCGCCCGCGTCGTGCACGATCTTGGTGATCTCGAGGATGTTCTTGTCGAAAATACCGACGGTGTTGGGGTTGGTCAGCATCAGGCCCGCGGTGTCGGGGCCGACAGCGGCACGCAGCGCGTCCAGATCAACGCAGCCGTCGCTGCCGGAGGGGATGTTGACGATGGTGAAGCCTGCCATGACGGCGGAGGCGGGGTTCGTGCCGTGCGCGGAGTCGGGCACGATGATCTTGGTACGCGCGGTGTCGCCGCGATCCATGTGGTAGCACTTGATGAGCATCAGGCCCGTGAACTCACCGTGCGCGCCCGCGGCGGGCTGCAGGGTCATGTCGTCCATGCCGGTGACCTCGCACAGCGTTTTCTTGGCGCGATACAGCACCTCGATGGCGCCCTGCGCGGTGGCCTCGCACTGCGTCGGGTGCAGCTGCGTGAAGCCGGGCAGCGCGGCCATGGCCTCGTTGATCTTGGGATTGTACTTCATGGTGCAAGAGCCCAAGGGGTAGAAACCGTCGTTGACGCCGTGGACACGCTTGCCCAAAGCGGTGTAGTGACGGATCAGATCGTTTTCGCAGACGTGCGGCAGGCGCAGCGCGCTCTTACGCGTCTGCTTCAGCTCGACGACGGGAACATCGCACGCGGGGATGAGCGCCAGATGCTGCTCGGCCGTTCCTCTTTCAAAAATCGTTTTCATATCAGAACGCCTCCTTCAGCACGGCAACAGCCTTGTCCATTTCTTCCTTGGAAACCAGTTCGGTCGCGCACCACAGCAGACCTTCTTCGACCTTCAGACCGCCGAGGATGCCGTTCTTTGCCAGCACGCAAAGAGCCTTCTCGCAGTCGGGGCAGGTGGTGACGAACTCGTGGAAGTATTCGCCCTCGTAAACGCGCTTCCAGCCGAGCTCCTTTTCGAGCTTTTCGGCCAGATAGTGCGCCTTGGACATGGAGGATACGGCAGCCTGCTTGAGGCCTACCTCACCGACGGATGCCAGATACACGCCCGCGGTGAAGGCGCACAGCTGCTGGTTGGAGCAGATGTTCGACGACGCCTTTTCACGGCGGATGTGCTGCTCACGCGCCGACAGCGTCAGCACGTAGCCGATGTTGCCGTCCTTATCGACGGTCTGACCGACGATACGGCCGGGCAGATTGCGCATCATAGCCTTGGTGGTAGTCATGATGCCGAGGTAGGGGCCGCCGAAAGCGGTATCCATACCGAGCGGCTGGCCTTCGCCGACGGCCACATCCGCGCCGCACTCGGCGGGCGTGGGCAGCACGGCGGCGGCGATGGGATTGAAGCCCATGACATATTTTGCGCCTGCGGCGTGAACGATCCGGCCGATCTCGGCGGCGTCCTCCAGAAGGCCGTAGTAGTTCGGCTGCTGCAGGCAGAACATGGCGGCGTCTGCGCCCAGCGCGACCTTGAGCGCTTCTTTGTCCACGCGGCCGTTCTCGGCAGGGATGACCGTCAGCTCCACGCCCGAGCCGAGGCAGTAGGTGCGCATGGTCTCGAGCACGTCGGGCTGCACGGTGGCGGCGACGTAAGCCTTGGTGCGCTTGCGGTCGCGGCACATGGTGATCGACTCTGCGGCGGCGGTGCCGACATCGTAGACGCCCGCGTTGGAAACGTCCATGCCCGTCAGCTCGCACATCATGGTCTGGTACTCGAAAATGGACTGCAAAATGCCTTGGCTGATCTCGGCCTGATAGGGCGTATATGCGGTCAAAAATTCCTCACGGCCGGTGATGGCCTTGACGGTAGCGGGGATAAAGTGGCGATAGCTGCCGGCGCCGCGCAGACAGGTGGGGAAAACCACGTTCTTGTCGGCGATGGCGGTCAGCTCGCGGCGAAGCTCCAGCTCGCTCATGCCCTCGGGCAGGTTCAGTTCTTTGATGAACATATCCTGCGGCACGTTGCAGTACAGGTCACGGATGGATTTTACACCGATGGCCTCGAGCATTTTCCGACGCTCCGCATTGGTAGACGGAACATAAGAGCCCATATTAGCCCTCCTTGGTCATGGCCTCGTAGGCAGCGGCATCGAGCAGTTCTTCGGTGGCGGTGATGTTTTCGACCTTGAAGATCCATGCGCCGTAGGGATCCTCGTTCAGACTCTCGGGAGCGTCCTCGAGATCGGTGTTGACCTCGGCGACGACGCCGGAAACGGGAGAAACGATGTCGGACACGGCCTTGACGGACTCGACGTCGCAAGCGGGCTCGCCTGCGGTGACCTCATCACCGACGACGGGCAGATTGACGAACACGAGGTCGCCCAGCTCGGACTGCGCAAAGTCGGAAATGCCGATCAGCGCGGTGGTCTCGTCGAGCATTTTCACCCACTCGTGGTCACGGGAATACTTCAGTTCAGTAGGAAAGTTCATGGGATAGTCCTCCAATAAAATAATTGATGATTTGATGTATGTTTCGCGGCGATCATTCGCCGTAAACGACGGGGATGGCAACGGGGGGAACGCGGTTGTTGATGTGCTTGGCAACGACCACGGCGGCGACATCGCGGCCGCGGATATCGACGCTGATCTCGTCGCCCGCGACGATGTCCTCACGCAGCAGGGCGAAGCCGATGGAACGCTTGGCGACGGTGTCGGTCTGCTCGCCGTTTTCCGTCACGTAATACGGCACCATCGTACCGCTGGTGACGTAGCCGACCTCGACGCCGTCCTTCTTCACGGCAAAGCCCGCACGCAAAACGCCCTTGCCCGTCAGGCAGATCGGACGGATGCGCAGCGGCAGCACCTCGGAGCCACCGTGGCAGCCTTCTTTCTGGCGCAGGAAATCGGCGTACTGCTTTTCGAGCACCTCGCGGCCGACGTAATTGCCCTTTTCTTCGGCGAATTTGACGGCGAAGGAGGCCAGCGGCACGGAGAAGAGGCGAATTTCGTTGCCGTACTTGTCCACACCCATTTCGTGACCGTACAGCGGCAGCGCAGCCTCCAGACGCAGCGTATCTCTTGCGCCGAGACCCGCGGGCACGGCGCCGAGCTCGACGAAGCGGTTCCAGAAGTAGACGGCGTCCTCGCTGCTGAAGTACAGCTCGTAGCCGATCGGCTCGCCGGTGTAGCCGGTGGCGGAGGCAACGACCTTACGGCCGTCGAGTTCGACGACGCCGATGAGGTTCTTGGACGAACCGCAGGGAACGGGGCCGTTTGCGATCTTTTCGAGCATTTTCTGCGCATTGGGACCCTGCAGCGCGACGGCGGACAGCTTGTCGGACACATTGGTCAGCGTCACATCATAAGCCTTGGCCTGCTCGTTGAGGTAGGCCAGATCCTTGTCGATGTTGCCGGCGTTGATGACCAGCAGGTGACGATCCTCTTCATAGCGGTAGACATAGGCATCGTCCACGGCGCCGCCGGTGGCGGTCGGGATGATGGTATACTGCGCCTTGTTCATTTCCAGCGCGCCGACGTTGCTCGACAGAACGTGCTGCAAGAACTCGACTCTGCGGCTACCCTCGACATACACGCGTCCCATATGGGACACGTCGAAGATGGCGCAGCTCTTACGGCAGGCCAGATGCTCGGCGATGATACCGATGGGATACTGAATGGGCATTTCCCAGCCGCCGAAGTCCACCAGTGTGGCACCCGCGTCGACATGGGTCTGATAAAAAATCGTGCGTTTTAACTCGCTCATTGGTCTCGCTCCTTTTCATTTTCCGAGGTATGCGGCCAAAAGGCGATCCCTCGGACATATTACATCTATTGTAAATTCCAGGGGCAGTTTTGTCAACTGGTATTCTGTGAAAATCATCAAAAATTGCCGTAAATTTTTGTCCGCACTGTGCAATTTGCCCGTAATTCCCCTCTCCCCCGCCACGCCCGTCGATGCGAAACCATCCCCGCGGCGCTGCACGGCAGGGACCGGGCAAAGCAAATATGCCATCCCTGCGTTCGGGATGGCATATTCGAAAAATTATTTCTGCAGCTGCAACCGCGCGTCCTTGATCATGTTCTTCGGGCAGACGGTGGCGCACAGGCCGCAGGCGTCGCATTTGTCATAATCGATGACGGCGAGGTTGCGGTCGACGGAGATGGCGCCCTTGGGGCAGATCTTCATGCACATTCCGCAGCCGATGCAGCCGGTGGTGCAGCCGCGGATGGTGATCGAGCCCTTGGCGTGCGAGGAACAGGCGATCAAAACGTCGCGTCCGTACTCCATCTGCACGATGATGTTGCGCGGGCAGGCCGCCGCGCAGCTCATGCAGCCGACGCATTTTTCAAAATCGACCTTCGCCACGCCGTCGACGATCGAGATCGCGCCGTATTTGCACTGCTTGACGCAGTCGCCGAAGCCGAGGCAGCCGAATTTGCAGATCGTCGGCCCGCGGCCGCCGACCTTGGAGGCCGCCGCGCAGTCGTGCAGTCCTTCGTAGATGCCCTTCATTTTAATGCCCGTGGGCTTCCCTTCGGCGTCGACGCCGCGGTAGCCCGAGCAGCGCACCATAGCGACCTTGCGCGTGACCTTATTCGCCTTGACGCCCATGACGTCAGCCATTTTTTCCGCCGCGTCGTTGCCGCCGGCGGCACATTTTCCGATGGGCGCGTCGCCTTTGAGCACAGCCTCGGCGTACGCGCCGCAGCCGGCATAGCCGCAGCCACCGCAGTTGGCGCCGGGCAGCGCATCCGTCAATTTTTCAAGGCGCGGATCTTCTTCCACGCGGAACACCTTCGACGCCATGCCCAAGATCAGGCCGAAGCCCAAGCCGAGTCCGCCGAGCACGGCGATCGCGATCACAATATCCATATTGTGCCCTCCTCAGAATATCTTCAGCCCCGAAAAGCCCATGAACGCCAGCGCCAGCAGACCCGCCGCGATCAGTGTGATGGGCGTGCCCTTGAAGCAGGCAGGGCAATCGGACTTATCCGTGCGCTCGCGGACGGAGGCGAACAGGACGATCGACAGTGTGAAGCCGAGACCGCCCGCCGTTGCGTTGAGCACGGAGGACAAAAAGCCGTACTGCTTTTGCACGTTCACGAGTGCCACGCCCAGCACGGCGCAGTTGGTGGTGATCAGCGGCAGATACACGCCCAGCGCGCGGTAAAGCGCGGGGACGCTCTTTTTCAGGAACATCTCCACCACCTGCACGATGGCGGCAATGACGAGAATGAAGGCCACCGTCTGCATATACGTCAGCTCCAGCGGCACGAGGACGAGTCGGTCGACCGCCCAGCAGGCCGCCGAGGCGATGGCCATGACGAAGGTGACGGCCATGCCCATGCCGAGGGCGGTGTCGATCTTCTTCGACACGCCGAGGAAGGGGCAGATACCGTAGAATTTCACGAGAATGAAGTTTTCCGTCAAAACGCCGGCAAGCAAAATACCGAGAATTTCCGTCATCATTTTTCTTTATCCCCCTTCCGCTTCATGTACCACTGCGCCGCGGCGATGACGCAGCCGAGTGTCAAAAATCCGCCCACGGGCATGATCACGAGCATCGCGGAGCTCCCCTCGGGCAGGATGCGAATGCCGTCACCGCCGCAGAGCAAGCCGCCGCCGAAGGTTCCCGAGCCCAAAAATTCGCGGATGATGCACATCACACACAGCGCCGCCGTATAGCCGATGCCCTGCGTCAGGCCGTCGAGCGCGGAGGCGAGCACGCCGTTTTTCGAGGCGAAGGCCTCCGCCCGCCCGAGGATGATGCAGTTGACCACGATCAGCGGGATGAATACGCCGAGGCTTTCCGAAAGCGACGGCAAAAACGCCTGCAGCATCAGATCGACGATCGTCACGAAGCCCGCAATGATCACGATGTATGCCGCGATGCGGATGGAGTTGGGGATGACCTTGCGCAGCGCCGAGATCATCACATTCGAGCAAATGAGGATGATCGTCACGCTCAGTCCCATGCCGAGGCCGTTAAAGAGGCTCGTCGTGATGGCCATGGTCGAACACATACCCAGCATTTGCACGAGAACGGGATTTTTGGTCAAAAGTCCCTCTTTGAGCATTTTTCCGAATTTCATGGCTGCACCTCCTCGTTCGGCCATTCGAGCGTCGCAACGAATTCCAGCGCCGCGTTGACGCCTTCGGCGACCGCGCGGGACGTGATGGTCGCGCCGGTCAGCGTGTCGGCCTCACCGCCGTCCTTGCCGACCGCGACGCTGCCCGAGAGTCCGAGAAAGCTTTGCAAAAAGCTTTCGTCGCTCTGCGCACGCGCGCCGAGGCCGGGCGTTTCGGAGTGGGAAACGATCTGCACGCCGAGGATCTCCCCCGCGCGCGAGACGCCGACGAGCATCGTGATCGTGCCGCCGAAGCCGGCGGGCGTGACCTCCACGGCGCAGCCGCCGCTGCCGAAATAGACGTGCGTGACGATGCCCTCGTCGACCGCGCGATCTTCCGAGATCTCTTCATTCGGCAGGACGGCCGCGACCGCCTGCTCGGTTTTTTCTTTTTCCGCGGCGGCGATGCGGTCTTTCGTCAGCAGGTTCGCGCCTGCCAGTGCCGCCGCCACGATCGCGGTGATGGCCAGCAGAATGGCCGCGGGTTTTAGCACCTGTTTCATGCCTTGCCCTCCTTTTTCATGCCGAACGGCTTCGGGCGGCCGAGCTTATCGAGCAGCACGACGGTGCAGTTCATCACGAGGATGGCGAAGCTGACACCCTCGTTGTAGCCGCCGAAATAGCGGATGACGATCGTCAATACGCCGCAGCCGATGCCGAAAATAAGCTGCCCGAGCTTGGTGACGGGGCTCGTCACGTAATCGGTCGCCATGAAGCAGGCGCCGAGGATCAGACCGCCGCCGAGCACCTGATATGCCGTCCACATCAGCCGATCGTTCCCCTGCGGGAAGAGGAAAGCCAGCACCGCCACCGTGCCGACATAGGCCAGCGGGATGCGCGCGGATACGACGCGGCGGATGAGTAAGTACAAAAATCCGATCAGCAGCAACAGCGCCGATGTTTCGCCCAAGCAGCCGCCGACATTGCCGAAAAAGAGGTCTTTCAGGCTTTCGCTGGGGAGCGTCCCTTGATGCAGCGACGCCAAGGGCGTCGCGGTCGTGACGGCGTCGGCGGTGTCGAACACGCCGACGGCGTTTTCAAAGCCCGCTTTCACCCACGTGCTCATGACCGTCGGCCAGCTGAAGAGGAAGGCGCGCGCGGCGAGCGCGGGATTGACGAAATTCTTGCCGATGCCGCCGAACAACTGCTTGACGACGACGATGGCGAAAAAGTCGCCGATGAGCAAGATCCAATACGGGATCGTCACGGGGCAGCAGAACGCCAGCAGCGCGCCCGTCACGAGCGCGGACAGGTCGTAAGCGGTCGAATCGAGTTTCAGCATCTTGCGGTAGCCCCATTCGAAGAAAATGCACGCCGACATCGAAAGCAGCACCAGCACGAGCGCGCGCAGCCCGAAAAAGTACACACTGCCGCACAGTGCGGGCGTGAGCGCGATGAGCACGTCGCGCATCACGGTCGAGGTCGTGACGCCGCTGTGCGCGTGCGGAGAGCCGGAGATGGTCAGCTCATAGAAATATTTCATTTGTGCCATTTTTTCGCCCCCTTACTTTTTCGCGCGCAGCTTTTGCTTGCCCGCGCGGAAGGCCTGCACCAGCGGGATCGTGGCCGGGCAGCCGTATGCGCAGCAGCCGCACTCGATGCAGTCTTGTAAATGCAACTTCTGCAGTGCATCCAGATCGCCCTCGCGCTCGGCGCGGTACATTTCCAGCGGCATCAGTCCCATCGGGCACGCGCGCATACATTTGCCGCAGCGGATGCAGTGCGGCGTGTCGACATGGACGCGATTGCGGAAGCCCAGCATCGTCACAGCGTTGCTGCCCTTGGTGATCGGAACGCTCAGATCGAACAGGGCGTAGCCCATCATCGGGCCGCCCGCGAGCACCTTGTAGGGATTGGAAGTGTGGCCGACGGCCTCGCACAGGTCGTTGACGCTTGTGCCGATGGGCACGAGCAGGTTCTTCGGCTCGAGCGAAATGTCGCCGCTGACCGTCACGACGCGCCGCACGAGCGGCATACCGTCGTACACCGCGTCACAAACCGCCTTGCACGTTGCGGCGTTGAACACGGCGCAGCCGACCGCCGCGGGCAGCGCGCCCGAGGGGATCCGGCGGCCGGTAACGGCATAAACGAGCTGCTTTTCCGCGCCCTGCGGATATTTCGCCGGCAGCGTGTCCACGCGAATGCCGCTGCGCGGGTCGATCTCGCGGTGCAGCGCCTTGACGGCATCGGGCTTATTGTCCTCGACGGCGATGTGCGCGTTGCGGATACCGAGGATCTTCATGACGATCAGCAGTCCCGAAACGACTTGCGCGGGATATTCTTGGCAGAGTCGATCGTCGGAGGTGATGTACGGCTCGCACTCGCAGACGTTGACGATGATCGTGTCGACCTTGCCGAGCCCCGAAGAAAGTTTGACGTGCGTCGGGAAGGTAGCGCCGCCCATGCCGACGATACCGGCCTCGCGGATGATGTTGATCAGCTCCTGCGGCGAGAGCGCATCGACCTGCTGCTGCGTGCGCGGAGCGATGCTCGGGCAGAGGGTGCCGAGCCGATCGTTTTCGATGACGACGGACAGCACCGTCATACCGCTGCCGTGCGGCTTCATGGCGACCTCCTTGACCATGCCGGAAACGCTCGCGTGCACGGGTACGCACAAGCCCTCGTTGTCGCCGATCTTCTGGCCGATGGTCACATAGTCGCCTTTTTGCACAAGCGGCTTGCAGGGCACGCCGATGTGCTGCTGCATGGGAATGACGAGCAGATCCGGCTCGGGAAACTGCTGGATGTGCATCCTACAGGTCTCGCGCTTGTGCTCGGCGGGGTGCACGCCCCCACGGAATGAAAATGCCATGCCTTTCACCTTCCTGTCCCGACCGAGGTCGGGAAATTTTCCTTAATTATACACCGCCAATGACCATTTGTCCACTATCTGACGGCAAAAAAGCGAAAAAATAGCTTTTTATCGATAAAAACGCAACTATTCCCCCGACGCCCCGTGCACAGAGAAACGGCGCGTCAAAGCCATAGAGCCTTGACGCGCCGTGTGATTATTTTGCCGAGCTTCAGTCGACCTTGACGGTGACATTCGTTGCAGCGCCGAAGATCTCGCCGTAATTGTCCTTCGCCGTGATCTTGCCGGTATTGACCGTGCCTTGTGTATAAGAGTTCTTATTCTGCGCGTAAATATATCCCGCAATGCCGCCGGCATAACTGCCACCTGCCGTTACATCACCGCTGTTGGTATTATCGGTCATATAAAGGCTTGCGGCGCTGGATTTATATCCGCCGGCAGAACAATAGAAATAACCGATCAAGCCTCCGGCATAGTCTTCACTTGCCGTTATCTTGCCGCTATTAACACATTCCGAAATGTTAATATCTTGGTGTGCGTAGTCATAGCTTATCGCATTTTTCATCCATCCAAACAAGCCGCCGACATAGCTCTTGCCAGTAATGTCTGCCTTGTTCACGAGCTTTGTAAAGGTCACATTGCCGCCCTTTGTATTATAACCGCAGATGCCGCCTACATAGGTAGCATTCGGCGCGTTGACTTGACCGCTGTTTTCGCAGTCTGTTGCGACACCGGTCAAATATCCCGCAATACCGCCGACATAGTACGCTGCGTCGTCATAACCGATATTTACCGCATTATTGCAGCCCGAAATACTGGCGCCATAGCCGACATAGCCGCCAAGATAAGCATACTTGGTCGTCCCGTCCAGTATATATCTCGTTGCTTTGACCGTCGTGCCGCTGTTGTCGCATTCCTTGAGCGTCATGTTTTCGGTTTTTCCGAATATGCCGCCAACATAGGCGTTTGCAGTAATATTGGCCGAACTCGAGGCATTCTGCGTATAGGAGTTGCTATTCTGTGCATAAGCATAGCCCGCAATACCGCCGGCATAATTACCGTCTGTCGTTACATCTCCGCTGTTGGTATTATCAGTCAAATATAGGCTTGCGGCGCTGGACTTATATCCGGCGGCAGAACAATAGAAATAACCGGTCAAGCCTCCGGCGTAATTTTCGCTTGCCGTTATTTTGCCGCTATTAACACATTTCGAAATGTTAATGTCTTGATGTGCGTAGTCATAGTCTATCGCATTTTTCATCCATCCGAACAAACCACCGACATATCCCTTTCCGGTAATGTCCGCCTTGTTCACAAGCTTTGTAAAAGTCACATTACCACCTTTGGTGTCACTTCCGCAGATACCACCAACATAGCTTGCTTGAGGCGCGTAGATCGTTCCGCTGTTTTCGCAATCCGTTATGACTCCCGTTAAGTACCCCGCAATACCGCCGACATAGTACGCTGCGTCGTCATAACCGATATTTACCGCATTATTGCAGCCCGAAATACTGGCGCCATAGCCGACATAGCCGCCAAGATAAGCATACTTGGTCGTCCCGTCCAGTATATATCTCGTTGCTTTGACCGTCGTGCCGCTGTTGTCGCATTCCTTGAGCGTCATGTTTTCGGTTTTTCCGAATATGCCGCCAACATAGGCGTTTGCAGTAATATTGGCCGAGCTGGAGGCACCCTGCGTATAAGAACTGCTATTCTGTGCGTAAGCGTACCCCGCAACGCCTCCGGCATAATTGCCGCCCGCCGTTACATCGCCGCTGTTGGTATTATCGGTCATATAAATGCTTGCGGCGCTGGACTTCCATCCGCTGGCAGAGCAAGAGAAACAACCGACCAAACCGCCGGCATAATCTTCGCTTGCCGTTATTTTTCCGCTATTGACGCACTCCGAAATGTAAATATCTTGGTGTGCGTAGTCATAGTCTATTGCGTTTTTCATCCGTCCGAACAAACCACCGACATACGTCTTTCCGGTAATGTCTGCTTTGTTGACAAGCTTTGTAAATGTTGCATTGCCGCCCTTTGCATTATAGCCGCAGATACCGCCGGCATAAGTCGCCTTCGGTGCGTTGACCTGCCCGCTGACGCTGATATTGCTGAGCACGCCCGTGCTGCAGCCGCAGGCGATGCCGACGTTTTCGGCGCTCAGCTCGGTCGTGACGTTCGCGCCGATCACGCTGAAATTCATCAGCGTTCCCGTGACATAACCGAACAGGCCGATGTCCCTTTCGAGCGTGCCGTTGTCGATCTTGAGATTGGAAATACTCAGTCCCTGTCCGTCAAAAGTACCCGCGAAGGGATGCTCCTTCGTGCCGATGGGCACCCACTCGGCGTTGCCGAGGTCGATATCTGCGCCGAGTTTGACGGTCTTTTTGCTGAAATTACAGGTGCCGAGGTTGACAAGGTACGCAAGCCCCGCCAGCTCTTTTTCGTTCGTGATGACATAGTTTCCGCTCGTATACCACGCCGTGTCGATCTCGATGACGCCGAAGCTCTCCTCCGCGCCGCAGTATACGCAGTAGCGGTTGTAGTAACGGTGGCCGGTCGGCTCGGTGTATGTGTTGATGCGCTGATAGCCGCAGTTCGTGCAGGTGTAGGTCGTATAGCCGCCGCGGCCGCAGGTCGGTGCGGTCACGGTGGCGGTCATCGTTTTATGCGTGCAAGAGGCGGACACTTCCAGAGAATACTTCGTTCCGTCCGTCAGTATGATCGTGACACCGCCGTCCACATCGATGTAAACGTCGCTGATGCCTCTGCCGTCCGTACCTGCCTCGCCTTGATCGCCCTTTTCGCCCGTGGCGAAAACGTTCAGGCTCGTCCATGTCGCGCCCTTGTCGTAGGAAATTTCCCACATATTCGTGCTTTCGTTCACGCGCAGCATCGGCGAAACGCCGTCCGCGCCCGCGGCACCATCGAGTCCGTCAATGCCGTCTTTGCCGTCGATACCATCTTTTCCGTCGGCGCCGTCTTTGCCGTCGATACCGTCTTTTCCGTCGGCGCCGTTTTGACCCGGCTCACCGGGTTCGCCCTTGTCACCCTTATCACCTTTATCGCCCTTTTCGCCCGTGGCGAGGACATTCAGGCTTGTCCACGTTGCGCCCTTGTCGTAGGAAATTTCCCATTCGTTGCTTTCTTCGTTCACGCGCAGCATCGGCGAAATGCCGTCCGCGCCCGCGGCACCGTCGAGTCCGTCGGCGCCGTTTTGACCCGGCTCACCGGGATCGCCCTTTTCGCCCTTGTCACCTTTATCGCCCTTGTCGCCCGTGGCGAGAACGTTCAGGCTTGTCCATGTCGCGCCCTTGTCGTAAGATATCTCCCATTCGTTGCTTTCTTCGTTCACGCGCAGCATCGGCGAAACGCCATCCGCGCCCGCGGCACCGTCGAGTCCGTCGACACCGTCTTTTCCGTCGGCGCCGTCTTTCCCGTCGATACCATCCTTGCCGTCGGCGCCGTCTTTGCCATCGGCGCCGTCTTTGCCCGGCTCACCGGGTTCGCCTTTTTCCCCTTTTTCGCCTTGGATGCCCTGTGCGCCTACGTCGCCCTTGTCACCCTTGTCGCCTTTTTCGCCCTTTTCGCCCTGCACGCCCTGCTGCGCGCAGCCACCCAGAACGGACAGCAACAGCACGAGCACCATGGCAACGGCGAGGAACTTACGCAATGTCGTTTTCATTGTCTTGACTCCTTTCGGTATTCCCGGCTCCCGCCGGATAAAGCAATTATATATATATATATACGAAGTCAAGCTTTTCCCTATCGGCAAAATGCACAAATTTTCGGCAAATACGGTCACAATTCGGCCAAATTTTCGGCACGACAAATCTTTCCAAAAAAGTGCTTGACATTTTTCCCTTTCTACATTAAAATAGATAGGTCTGCAAGTGCGGACATATCCTTGCTCCCGCCGCGCGCGGGGGCCAAAAGACCAAAAGGAGGTGCAATCAACATGGCTAAGATCACCGGTAAGTACGAGGTGCTCTACATCATCGATCCGACTCTGGACGAGGAGAGCACAAACACTCTCGTGGAAAAGTTCAAGGCAATGGTGGAAGCGGAGGGTACTCTCAGCAACATCGACATTTGGGGCAAGCGCAGACTGGCCTACCCCGTCAATGATCTGAACGAGGGCTTCTACGTCCTGATGAACTTCGAAAGCAAGCCCGAGTTCCCCGCGGAGCTGGAGCGT
>CAYOZT010000009.1:0-14972 GCA_964408545.1 uncultured Oscillospiraceae bacterium
TCCCATGCCTATGGCTGGCTGCCATAAATCAAGGGGCAAATATATAGTAACAGGAACAAAGTGCATCGCTGATAGTGCGTTTTACGAGTGTAGCGGCCTGACGAGCATCACGATCCCGGATAGCGTGACGAGCATCGGCGGTTCTGCGTTCTCCAACTGCAAGAGCTTGACGAGCATCATGATCCCGGACAGCGTAACGAGCATCGGTAGTTGGGCGTTCTCCGGCTGTAGCAGCCTGATGAGCATCATGGTGGAAGATGGAAACAGTGCTTATCATAGCACAGGAAACTGCTTGGTCGAAACAAAAACAAAGACTCTACTTACGGTGTTTATGGGATGTCAAGATGGCACGATCCCCGGCGATGGTAGTGTGACGCGCGTTGGCGGAGCTGCCTTTGAATACTGCTGGTGGCTAACGAGCATCACGATCCCAAACGGCGTGACGAGCATCGGCGATGATGCGTTCCGCTACTGCTGGGGCCTGACAAGTATCACGATTGGAAATGGCGTGACAAGCATTGGCGATGAGGCGTTCTACGACTGCCGCAGCCTAACGGATATTTACTTTGAAGGAACTATGGCTCAGTGGGAAGATATCAGCAAGGGATACTGCTGGAACAACAGAACCGGAAACTACACCGTCCACTGCAGTGACGGCGACATTGCAAAATAAGCACGCAAAAAGCGGCCTCCGAGGGGACTCGGAGGCCGTAAATATTGGCAGGGGAGAGGAGCGGATCCTTCGACTCGCTGCGCTCGCGCAGGATGACATATCGTTACATTTTTTGCATTCATCTTGCCGTTCGATCATCGAAAGTTGGCAGTGGCGTTGTTCATATCGCGGGCGGGCAGAGGCGCCCGCCCTAAGCAAAAAAACGATTTCGGACCGTCGGGGACGCCGATCCCTACGGCACGCGCTGCCCTTATTTTTTCGGCAGCTTGTGCTTCGTGCCGTCGGGCTCGACGATGTAGGTGTTGTCGAGCTGGCCGGTCAGGCTCGCTTTCACATGGTCGATATAGATGCGGCGCAGCGCGTCGCGCTCGGATAGCTCGTCGGCGGTCAGGCCTTCGGGCGTTTTGGCCTTGGCGGCCAAGGCATTGATCCTGCGGATCACTTCTTCCATAGTCATAAAAATACCTCACACATAGCGGTGGATGACCACCCAAATACGGTCTTTTTTCGTCCGACCGCCGACGTCATGCAGCCTGATCTTGCCGAGCCCGCGCACGCTGACGCACATTCCGGGCGCGAGCAGCTTATCGGCCTTTTCGCAGGGCAGGCCGTCGACGGCGGCTTTTCCCGCGCCGATATACTGCCCCGCGAGGCTGCGCCCGATGCGAAAGCCGACACTGACGATGCTGTCGAGCCGGGGCGAAGCCACGGTATCGCGCACTTCGACGAATTCCGTCGCGGGGCACTGCACCTCGCTCAGCGCGATCGGCTGTACGGACACGCGCGTGCGTCCGACGCAAAGGAGCGTCTGCTCGATATGCGGCGCGATCCCCGCCGTTACGAAAAAGTCACAGCTGCCGCTGCCGACGAGAATGTCGCCGACGACATCGCGCTCGACTCCGCAGCCCATCAGTGCACCCAGAAAATCGCGATGCGAGGGCGCGTCGCCCTCAAAAAATCGCGCGCGCAGGCATACGATGGGGCTTTCCTCGCCGTAGAGAAAGGCTTCTTCAAGGTAATCGGGCAAAAAGCAGAGCGTTTTGCGCTCGGCGTCCGCGTAGCCGCCGAAAAAGTGCAGCTGCGGGGAGCTGCCGAAAAGATAGCGCGCCAGCTCCTGCTCACGAAGGCTCAAAAACGCGGTCGCGGCGGGAATGTTGCGGCGCATGGCGGCGCTCATTTTGTCCCAAAGCTTGGCGAGCAGCAGCCGATCGTCGGCGTTGCTCGCGATTTTTTCGATGTTTGCCCTGTCCGTGTGCGATCACCTCCGAAAAATTCCGTGTTTGGATTATAACACAAAAACGGCGGATTGAAAAGATTTTTTTCTTGTTTCTTGCACGCAGATTTGCTATAATCAGGAAAAAGGAAGTGATGACATGGTCATAGCGATCATCGGCGGCGGCGCGTCGGGCATGGCGGCGGCACTGGCCGCGGCGGAAAATCCGAACGCGCAGGTGATTTTGCTCGAGCGGCAAGCGCGTGTCGGGCGAAAACTGCAGGCGACGGGAAACGGCCGCTGCAATTTGACGAATATCCACGGCGGCGTGCAGCATTTGCACGGTGAAGAGGCGGATTTTGCCGCATACGCGATGGAGCGGTTCCCGCCGGAAAAGGTGCTTGCGTGGTTCGCGGAGCTCGGGCTTTTCACCGTCACGGAGGACTCCGGGCGTGTCTACCCCTATTCCGATCAGGCCAATTCCGTGGTCGATGTGCTGCGTTTTGCGCTGGAAAAGGAGAATATCCGCCTGATAACGGGCGCGGAAGTGACCGCCGTTCAAAAAACCGCAGAGGGATTTTGCTTGGAGAGCCCCGAGCAGCGCATTTTCTGCGATAAGCTCATCGTCGCCTGCGGCGGCCTTGCGGGCACGAAGCTCGGCGGCTCGATGAGCGGCTATCGGCTGCTCGGCAAACTCGGACACCGCTGCAGCAAGCTGCGTCCCGCGCTCGTGCAGCTTTGCTCGGATTGGAGCGGCTGCGCTTCGCTCAAGGGCGTGCGCGCCAACTGCGCCGCGGAAATACGCTGCGACGGAAAAACGATGGCGGCCTCCGTCGGCGAGTTGCAATTCACGCAGTACGGCCTTTCGGGGCCCGTGATCTTCGAAATCTCGCGCGATGCTTGCCGCGGCGGGGGCGCATGGAGCTGTAGGCTCGATTTCCTGCCGAATGTCGACGAGCAGACGCTGCTGCGCGCCCTGCAGCGCAAGCAGCAGACGGCGCTTTTGACCGACGAGCTGCTTACCGGCATTTTGCACAATCGCCTCGGGCGCGTTTTGGTCAAATCGGCGGAGATCCCGCTGAATTTTCCCATCAAGTCGCTTTCGCTGCGCGAGCTGGAAGCGGTATGCCGCGCCGTCAAGGAATTTGATGTCAGCTTGCGCGAGCCGCTCGGCATGGACGCCGCGCAGGTCACGGCGGGCGGCGCCCTGACACGCGAATTCGAGCCGACGAGCATGGAAAGCCGCCTCGTACCGGGACTCTTCGCCTGCGGCGAAGTGCTGGACATCGACGGCGATTGCGGCGGCCATAATCTGCAGTGGGCATGGGCGTCGGGACGCTTGGCGGGGCTGTCCGCCGGAAAGGAAAACACATGATCCGTATCAGTCAGATCGCGCTGCCGCCCGAGCATGATGTGCAGCAGCTGCACTTCGAGGCGGCGAAGCTGCTCAAAATTGCATCTTCGCGCATTCGGCGGCTCGTCATCGTCCGCCGCAGCATCGACGCGCGCAAGAAAAGCGAGCCGAAGGTGGTTTACACCGTGGATGTCGAGATCGAGGGAAACGAGAAAAAAATCTGCCGACAATGCGCCGGAAAGCGCGTTTGCCTTGCGCCGACGCAGCAATATCATCCGCCGCGAAGCGTCGGAGAATGCGCGACGCGACCCGTCATTGTCGGGTTCGGCCCTGCGGGGATGTTCGCCGCGCTTTTGCTTGCACAGGCGGGACTCAAGCCGCTCGTGCTCGAGCGCGGGGACGAGGCGCTCGTGCGGCACGAAAAGGTGCAGCGCTTCTTCTCGGGCGGTGCGCTGGACGAAAACAGCAATGTGCAGTTCGGCGAGGGCGGCGCGGGAACATTTTCCGACGGAAAACTGAATACGGGCGTGAATAATCCGCGCATCGACTGGATCTTGGAGCGCTTCGTGCAATTCGGCGCGTCGGAGGAGATCTTATACGACGCAAAGCCTCATGTGGGCACGGACGTGCTTTTGCAGGTGGTGCAAAATCTGCGCCGAGAGGTCATTCGCTTGGGCGGGGAAGTGCGCTTCCGCACAAAGCTCACGGACATCCGCTGCGAAAACGGCGCGCTGCGCGCCGTACAAACGGACGACGGAGCGTGGATCGACTGCGAAACGCTCATCCTCGCGCTCGGACACAGCGCACGCGACACCTTCGAAATGCTGCTCGAAAGAGGCATTCCCATGGAGCGCAAGCCCTTTGCGATGGGTGTGCGCATCGAGCATCCGCAAAGCGCGGTGGACGAAATGCAATACGGCAGTGTCAACCATCGGTTGCCACCTGCGGACTATAAGCTCGTGAAGCACCTGAGCGACGCGACGGTGTACACCTTCTGTATGTGCCCGGGCGGCCATGTGGTCGCGGCGGCGTCGGAGGCGGGCGGCATCGTCACCAACGGTATGAGCAACGCCGACCGCGCGGGAGAGAATGCCAATGCGGCGCTGCTCGTGAGCGTGCGTCCGGAGGATATCCCCGTGGACGGTGTGCTCGGCGGTATGTACTGGCAGCGGCAGATCGAGCGCCGTTGCTACGCCCTCAGCGGGAGCTACCGCGCGCCCGCGCAGACCGTGGGCGATTTTTTGAAGTGTCAACCGTCGGTTGCGCCCGAGGGCGTGCGCCCGAGCTATCGCCCGGGCGTACACTGGTGCGATCTGCACGAGGTGCTGCCGCCGCGCATCACGCGCTCGCTGGAGGAGGCGCTGCCGCAGCTGGATGCGACGCTCAAAGGCTTCGCCCGTGCCGATGCCGTGCTGACCGCGCCCGAGACAAGAAGCTCTTCGCCCGTGCGCATCTTACGCAACGACAGCCGCCAAAGCCCTGCCGCCGCGGGCCTTTATCCGACGGGCGAGGGGGCGGGATACGCCGGCGGCATTATGTCGGCCGCCATCGACGGTCTGCTCACCGCCGAGCATATCATCCGTTCGCTCGAAAAAAAGTAGTACCGAATATCGGAAACGAAAACTCCCGACCGATCCGTCCGAGCCCACGTGGGGCAGGGACGAATCGGCCGGGAGTGCTGTTTTTTCGTTTTTTCAGTCGCGGCGACGGCCTCCGCCGCCGAAGATCAGCAGCAAGCGCAGTAGCTGCGCCAATGCGACGGCCAGCGCGGCGACATAGGTCATGGCGGCGGCGTGCAGCGTGCGGCGCGCACCTTTTTGTTCCTCGGCGCTGAGCAGATCGCTCTGCGAAATGGCGCGCATGGCGCGGCGGCTTGCGTCGAACTCGACGGGCAGCGTCACCAGCTGGAACAGCACCGACAGCGCAAAGCACGCGATGCCGAGATACACGAAAATATACGACGCACCGCCGAGGTAATTGAACAGCAGCCCGATCAGTATCAGCGGCATGGCCAGTTGCGAGCCGATGTTCGTCACGGGGATGATGGCGGCGCGCAGCTTGATGGGGGCGTAGTGCTGCGCATATTGCACGGCGTGCCCCGCTTCGTGACAGGCCACGCCGATGGCGGCCACGGAGGTGGAGTCGAAAACGTCGTCCGACAGGCGGATGACGCCGTCCGTCGGGTCGAAATGGTCGTTGAGATTGCCGCGGATGTGCTCGATGCGCACGTCGGTGATCCCGTTGGCACTGAGCACGCGGCGCGCCGCCTCCGCGCCGGTCAGACGGCGATAGGACAGCACGTTAGCATATTTTCGGAATGTCGTCTTGACGCGGATGCTCGCGATCATCGCCCAGAGCACGCACGGCAACACGAGCACGACATACGTCCAGTCAAAAAGCATGAGCTTCCTCCTTTACGGCTGCGACGGCTCCATGGCGTCGTGCAGGGTGTCGGTGATCGCGCCGCGGAAAATGGCGAATGCCTGCGAGTGCAGCGTCTGCAGAGCGCCGGCGGACAGATTGACGGCGATCTTGCCGCTCATAAAGAGATCCTGATCGAAAATAAAGTGGATCTCTTTATTTTCGACACCGCCGCGCTTGACGAGCCCCGGGCCGGCATGGAGCTTGGCACGGCAGCCGCCGCGGATGGCAAGCTCGGTATCGACGGTGGAGCGGGCGGTGGAAGTTTCGATCACGTCTTCGTCGCCCAAAATGCCCAGATACGGGGCTTGGATCAGCTCGCGAAAAGGCAGCGACTCCAGAGAGAGCGCGTTGCGCGAGATGAAATTGAGATAGCGCAGCCCGACGCGCTCGAAATACGCGGGACGGTAGGTTTGGATAAAGGCCGCCAAGGGCATATCCAGCATATGCGCGAAATCCTCCCAGCGGGTGTAGCGATTGCAGGCGAGGGAGATGAAGCTGCTCGTCAAATTGACTCTCCAGCGGCCGTCCTCGGAGAGGAACTGGTAATTGTTGACCGCTTTCTGCGGCTCGAGACGGGCGTTGCCCGGCGTGCCGACGAGCTTGGGCGCGGGTGCGTCCTTGCGGCAGGAGTATTGCGGGAAGGTGGCGCGGATGGCCTCCTGAAATTGTGCGGGAACATTGGCCTCAATGCTGAGGATCTCGGGGAAGCGGAGCTGACAGATCACTTCGCCGAGTTGATTTTTTTCGTATATGCAGCGCGGCTCATCGGAAAACATAGTGCAAGACCTCGTTTCGATAGTTTGCCTACATTATAGCGCATTTATGCGAAAAACGCAAGAATCGGCGCAAAGAAGTATTGTAAAATTTCCGAAAATAATTTATAATCATTCCTGAGTAAAAACGCCGCGGTTTGCGATATATGAGTAGAGAGGTGAACAACATGAAAAATCTCGGTGAAAGTAGCTACCACCCCGATTTGAAGGACGAAGCACAGCTCGAGCAGCTTTTACATACCTATGCCAAGCCACTCGTGCGCTATGCCTATACGCTGCTCGGCAATATGGCGGACGCGGAAGATGCCATGGAGGACGCCTTTGCGGCCTTGCTCGTGCGCGGCGGAAGTTTCCGCTCGAGCGAGCATTTGTGCCGCTGGCTGTACCGCACCACGCGAAACAAAGCGATGGATCATCTGCGCCGCGGCAAGCGGGAAGTCCCGCTGGAAGAGGTACAGGAGCTTTTGAGCACGGACGATGTCGAGCGGACGCTTTTCTCGGCGCAACAGAAGCAAACGCTGTACGAATGTATGCAAAAGCTGCCGCAGCAGTACCGCGAGGTGCTGGAACTGCACTATTTTGCGCAGTTTTCCGTGGAGCAGATCTGCCGTCTTCGGCACAAATCGAGCAAGCAGGTGTACAATTTGCTCGCGCGTGCCCGCACTTCTCTGAAAGAACAACTCATCAAGGAGGGCATTTGTTATGAAGAGTTATGATGAGTACATGAATCATATTCACGGCAAGGCAGAAAAAATGCGCAGTCGTCGCCGTCGCATGGCGATCTCGGGCATCGCCTCGGTGCTGGCACTGGCCGTGATCGTAAGCGTGCTTTTGTCGGGCGTTTTCGCACGCCCCGACACGGAGCAGAGCCCCAATCTGTATCATCCCACGACGGGGGAAAGCACGCCGACCGAGGGACAGACCGTGCCCGACACCCCCACGACGCCGATAGAAGATGATCCCACGATGCCGATAGAAGATGACCCCACGACGCCGCCGCAGGAACCGGGCAACAGCATCGTTATGGCGGACGCGTACCTGAAGCACACGACCGAGCGGGAGAATTACAGCTGGCTGCTCGAGCATTTGGTCGACTCGATGCGGGATGGAGACAGAGCGGACGTGGAAGTTCCCCCGGTGTCCGACGAACCCGGCGAGTTCGGAGGATCGGAAAGCTATGTCGAGGTGACGGACAACCAGACGGCGGGCGTCATCGAGGGCGACCTTTTCAAGCGCAGCGACAAGTATCTGTATTACCTGCACGCGAACAAGCTTCGCGTCTATTCGATCGCGGGCGAAAGCTCCGCACTCGTCGGCGAGGCCGATCTGAAGGAACTGCTGTCGCAAGGGCAGGAATACCGGTATGTATCTGCATATGAAATGTATCTTTCCGCCGACTGCCGGAGCGTGACGATCGTCATGAGAAATTGGGGCGACCAAACCATCAGCTTGCTGTCGCTCGATGTGTCCGAGCCGAGCGAGATCCGTCGGATCGCACGCAAAGACTTCTGCGGTCTCAGCTGCTCGACTCGCTTGGTCGGAAACACCCTGCTGCTGAGCTACCATTATGAGGTCTATGCACTTGATGAGCCGATGAATTACATCCCGTCCTACGGCGAGGCGGGGGATATGCAGCCGATGGACGCTTGCGACATCTACTGCCCGAGCGATGTGGTTGCGGACAGCTACGCGGTTTTCGCCAAGCTGGATCTGACAACGCTCGAGGTCGCGGATATGACCGCGCTGGTCGGCTACACAAATATGATCTACGTTTCGGACAGCACCATCTATGCCACCCGCACCGGCCTCGACCGCACGGAAAACGACGACGGCTACACCGACATAGCGCAGACGGCTGTCACGGGCATCGGCTACGACGAAAGCGGCTTGCAGCTCAAGGGCACGGTCGTGCTGGACGGCTATGTGCTCGATCCGTATTGGATGGATGAATACGAGGGCGTGCTGCGCGTCGCGGCCACGACACAGGTGACGACGAAAAGCCATGTCGCATTAGGCGACGGGTGGTATACCCTTCAGTATGCCGCGGAGTGTAATTGCAGCCTCTACTGCGTCGATCTGTCCGACTGGACGATCTGCGCATCGGTCGTCAATTTTGCGCCGTCGGGCGACGAGGTCACTTCCGCCCGATTTGACGGCGTGAATGCCTACATCTGCACCGCGGAGGTCGCAAAGTATACCGATCCCGTGTATTTCTTCGACCTGAGCGATCTGCAGAATATCCAATATAAGCATACGCCGATCATCGACGGCTATTCTTCCTCGCTCATCCGCTTCGGCGATCATCTGATCGGCATCGGCATCGACTCCGGTCAGACGCTGAAGATCGAGGTGTACGTCGAGACGGAAGACGGCGTCGAGTCGGTCGACGCGTTCCTGCGCAACGCCTACTCCTCCGACGATTACAAGAGTTATTACATCGACCGCGAAAACGGCATTTTGGGCATCCCCGTAGTGGACTACGAAGAGTATACACCGCGCTATCTTCTGCTGCAGCTTGACGGCGACCGTTGGCAGCTCCTGCACGAGATCGACCTGCAATGGTCGAGCCTGAGCGATATCCGCGCCACCGTCATCGACGGCTACCTCTATATTTTGGAGGATACACTGCACATCGTGCCTATGAACTGAGCACAAACGCAACACAAACCGCAGCGGGGGCATTCGCCCCCGCTGAAATTCTGCCGTTTTTGGGCTTGCTTGTCGTTTTTTCTTGTGGTACAATAGCAGAAAAAGGAGGTACGGTATGGAAATTCTGTATTGGCTGGAGAGTATCCGTGTTCCGATCGTGACGGAGCTGATGCTGCTGATCACCCATTTCGGCGAGGAGACTGCCTTCCTTGTGACGGCGTTGATCGTTTTTTGGTGTGTGGACAAAAATCGTGGCTATTATATCATGAGCGTCGGATTTTGCGGAACGATCACGAATCAGTTCCTGAAGCTTGCTTACAGAGTGCCCCGCCCGTGGGTGCGCGATCCGAACTTCACCGCCGTGGAAGAGGCCATCCCCGAGGCAACGGGCTATTCCTTCCCGAGCGGACACTGCCAAAGCGCGGTCGGCTCCTTCGGCGGACTCGCGATGATGACAAAGCGCAAGGCGCTGCGTATCATTTTCATCGTCATCGCCGTGCTCGTTCCGTTTTCGCGGATGTATCTGGGCGTACATACACCGCGCGACGTCATCGTCGGCTGCGCGAGCGGCCTGCTGTTGGCGTTATTGATGCGCTATTTGTGTGACGGGAAATATATCCGCACGACGCTGCTCGGCATGGCGGGACTGTCGGTCGCATACCTCGTGTATGCGCGTTTCCTCGTCGATGCGAGCAGCATGGACAGCTATAATTACACCCACGGCGTGCAAAACGCCTTCACCCTGATGGGCGCGATCTTCGGCATGGTCGTGGTGCAATTCGTCGACGAAAAGTGGCTGCATTTTGAGGTCAAGGCCGTCTGGTGGGCGCAGATACTGAAGGTCGTCGGCGGACTCGTGCTGGCGCTGCTCGTCAAAAGCGGGCTGAAAGCGCCCTTCAATGCACTTTTCGGCGAGGATATCGGCCGCACGCTGCGCTATTTCGTGCTGGTGCTGATCGCCGGCTGCCTGTGGCCGCTGAGTTTCCGCTTTTTCTCGAAACTCGGCAGAAAAGAAAACGAGGGATGATGCATGAATTACGCGACTATCAAAAATTGCGACATCGCCAACGGCCCCGGCGTGCGCGTGAGCCTGTTCGTCAGCGGCTGCACCCACCACTGCAAAGGCTGCTTCAACGCCGTGGCTTGGGATTTTGACTACGGCGAGCCCTTTACGCAGGAAACGATCGATCGGATCTTGGATATGCTTAAGCCCGATTATATCCGCGGCATCACGCTTTTGGGCGGCGAGCCTTTCGAACCGCAAAATCAGCCGCCGCTTGTCGAGCTTTTGCGGCAAATTCGGGAAAAATATCCGAAAAAAAGCATCTGGGCGTTTTCCGGCTATCTCTTTGATCGGGATATTTTGGCGGGGAAACTCGGTGATCCGACCGTGACGCGGGAGTTTTTGCGTTATCTGGACGTGCTCGTCGACGGGCCGTTCATCGAAGAAAAGAAAAATCTGAGCCTGCGCTTCCGCGGCTCGTCCAATCAGCGCATCATCCATGTGCCGTCCAGCTTGGAAAAGGGCGAGATCGTCGAGTGGGAGGACTGGCAGGGAAGGGGAGAAGACCTATGAGCGTGATACGCGTAAAAAAATTGCACGAAAATGCCGTTTTGCCGACCTACGGCTCGGCATCGGCGGCGGGCGCCGACCTCTACGCCTGCACGCAGACGGACATCACCGTCGGCGCGGGAGAAACGGTCTTTATCGGCACGGGACTGGCACTGGAGATCCCCGAGGGCTACGCGGGGCTCGTGTTCGCGCGCAGCAGCATGGGCGCCAAGCGCGGCCTTGCGCCGGCGAACAAGGTCGGCGTGATCGACAGCGACTACCGCGGCGAGATCCGCGTCGTGCTGCATAACCACGGTAAGGTCGCACAGACCGTCTGCGCGGGCGAACGCATCGCGCAGCTGCTCGTCGTGCCGGTGCTCGCGCCGCGTTTTGAGGAAACGGACTGTCTTTCGGATACGGACAGGGGCACGGGCGGCTTCGGCTCTACGGGAAAATAAAGCCGTTTTTGTCATCTGAGGCAAATTTGCGGCTTGCTTTTTTGAATATATTGTGTATAATGACTATATCACATGAAGGAAACGAGGTCTATTTCCCATGAATATGTCCACCACGGATATGCAGAAGGCATATCAAGAACTGACTGCCGAGTTTGACAGCCGGAAAGCCCAAAATCTGAAGCTGAACATGGCGCGCGGCAAGCCCTCCAAGGCGCAGCTCGACGCCGTCAGCGACATTTTGACGGTACTTAGCGATCCGAGCGAGTGCATCGCCGACGGCATCGACGCACGCAACTACGGCGAGCTGGGCGGCCTGCCGTGCGCGAAGGCCTACTGGGCGGATGTGCTCGGCTGCAAGGCGAGCGAAATTTTCGTCGGCGGCGCGGCCAGCCTGACGCTGATGTACGACGTTATCTCCAAGGCCTATACACACGGCCTGAAGGACTCTCCGCGCCCTTGGTGCAAAGAAGAGAAGATCAAGTTCCTTTGCCCCGCTCCCGGCTACGATCGGCATTTCCGCATCACCGAGTCCTTCGGCGCGGAGCTCATCACCGTTCCCATGACCGCCGACGGCCCCGACATGGACATGGTCGAGCGCTATGTCCGCGATCCCGCGGTGAAGGGCATTTGGTGTGTACCGAAATACTCCAATCCCGAGGGCATCGTTTATTCCGACGAAACGATCGCGCGCATCGCGCATTTGAAGCCCGCCGCACCCGATTTCACGATCATGTGGGACAATGCCTACTGCGTGCATGAATTTGAAGGGGAGTTTTTGCCCTTTGCCGACATTTTGACCCTTTGCCGCGAGGCGGGCAAGCCCGATATGGTGTATGAGTTCGCTTCGACCTCCAAGATCACTTTCCCCGGTGCGGGCATTTCCGCGATGGCGACCTCCGAGGATAACCTGAAGTATATGCAAAAGCTGATGGGCGTGCAGATGATCTCCTACGACAAGATCAACCAGCTGCGTCACGTCAAGTATCTGCAAAACAGGCAACACACCATCGAGATCATGAAAAAGCACGCCGCCATCATGGCGCCCAAATTCGACATGGTGCTGCGTATGCTCGAGCGCGAGATCGCTCCGTGGGGCTTCGCGCAGTGGAATAAGCCCCGCGGCGGCTATTTTGTCAGCCTGAATACCATGCCCGGCACCGCCAAGCGCGCCTTGGCGCTGTGCAAGGAAGCGGGTGTCGTCCTGACCGACGCCGGCGCGACCTATCCCTACGGCATCGACCCGAACGACAGCAATATCCGCATCGCGCCGAGTCTTCCCCCCGTGGAGGAGCTGGAGCAGGCTATGCAGGTGTTCTGCCTGTGCCTGAAGATCGCCGCCCTCGAGAAAATGCTCGAAAAATAACGCAAAAACAAAAAATCGATCCCGCGAAGTGCCGAAACGCTTCGCGGGATCTTTTGTTTAGGGAAAGGGGATCAAGCGCACTTTTTTCTCAGGCATACGGCCAGCGCGGCGATGCTCAGCAGCAACGCGCCGATCGAGCAGCCGAGAAGGATCGTCAGTGTCGTGCTCGAGGCGTTCTTGCCGTCTGCACCGTTTTGACCATTGGCGCCGTCTTTACCGTCGGCGCCGTCTTTGCCGTCGAGACCGTCCTTACCGTCGGCACCATCTTTGCCGTCGAGGCCGTCCTTACCGTCGACGCCGTCCTTACCGTCGACGCCGTCCTTACCGTCGGTGCCGTCCTTGCCGTCAGCACCGTCTTTACCGTCGAGACCGTCCTTACCGTCGGCGCCGTCCTTGCCGTCGAGGCCGTCTTTACCGTCGGCGCCGTCCTTACCGTCGACGCCGTTTTGCCCGTCGATACCGTCCTTGCCGTCCGCGCCGCTCGCCTTGACGCCGAGCGAGATCCAAGTGACGCCGTTGTCATACGAGACTTCCCATTCGTTGCGCTCGGGATCGATACGCAGCTGCGGGATGATCGGTGTGTCGCCCGTGTCACCCGGGTCGCCGGAGTCACCCGGGTCGCCGGAGTCACCCGGATCGCCCGAGTCGTCGATTTTTTCGATACCCTCGACCGTGACGAGGATATTCTCTCGAATATCTGCGACGGTGTAAACGCCGTTTTCTTCCGTCAGGCTTACGCCGTTGGCCTTGACCGCGAAGTCGTCGGATTTTTTGTAGTTGCCGTCGATTTTCAGCGTAAAGCGGAAGCTGCCGCCCTCGACGACCGTGGTAGCATCATCGGATGCGAGGGTGTAGCCGTCCGCGACGGGGAGAGTGACCGTGAAATACGCGGGAGTCGGGGCTTTTTCGATGCAGACGGTGAAATCGTATTGCTGTGTGTCGCCTTCGTTCATGCTGCCGAAAGAAGGATCGTTGCACACAACGCTCAGCACCGTGCCGTCCGTGACGGCGATCGGATCGTTCGCGCGGTACCAGATCGCTTCCGCGTCGTCGTTGCTCATGGTCGCGACTTTGTAATTTTTGTTGCTTGCGGTCGCACGGATGGTCAGCGACGTCGTGCCCGCGGGAACGGTCAGGGTGTAGCTGTACGTATCTTTATCAAAGGCGGGGGAGAGCGTTCCCACGCTCGGCTCGACCGATTTGACGGTGGTGTAGCTATTGTACCAGCTGCCGCCGATATCTTCGCCGTAGCCGCTGCTGGTGTACATGAAGCGGATCTCGTCGCCCGCGCGCAACTTGCCGTTTGTGACGGTAAACATTGTGACGCCTTCGTTAATAAACCAGTCGTTCAGCGTGACCATCCAGCCGGACATCAAGCCGTTATCAAATTCGCCGATGCCGTTGATCGTTGCGATGTAGTTGGTGTCGGCGCCGACCTGCTCGTATCCGTTGCGCGTGAGTGCGTCCACGACGCAGGTCGCGATCGAGGAGCCGTCGTCGATCGTTACCCATTCGTCGACAAGCACGCCGTCCCATGCGGGGGGCGTCGGCGGATCACCATTTTCACCGTTGAGCCAAGTGGACTCGTCGTCGATGAGCCACGTGGTGTTTTCCACGATCACGCGGACTTCGTTTTCATGTTCGGAAAGCGCCGCGGTCGTTTCCTGCGCGGCGGCGCGCATCGGCAGCATGGCGATGAGCATGACAAGCACAAAAAGTACCGCCAAGATGCGTTTTTTCATGTCGAAACCTCCAAAGGAATTTTTCTGTATTCGGCACGCCCGTAGGCGCAAGGGGATAAGTGCGCCATAACCACCGGCGGGGCCGGTGGTTATGGCTATGCGTGGTCAATCAGAATTTCTTTTTCTGCTTCATGAGAACAACGAACATGGCGATGCAAAGCATCATGCTGCCGATGGCTACAACGAGGGAAATGGTAACGGTCGTGGTGGGGGCGTCTTTGCCGTCCTTACCGTTGGCACCGGCCGCACCGGTATCGCCCTTGTCGCCCTTTTCGCCCTGAGCGCCGGTTTCACCCTTCTCGCCCTGCGCGCCGTCCTTACCGTCGATGCCGTCCTTGCCGTCGGCACCGGCTGCGCCGGTTTCACCCTTCTCGCCCTGCGCGCCGTCCTTACCGTCAGCGCCGTCCTTACCGTCGACGCCGTCCTTACCGTTTTCACCGGTGGCCTTCACGCCGAGGGAGGTCCAAGTTTCGCCGTTGTCGTAGGAAACTTCCCATTCGTTCGTTTCGGAATTGATGCGCAGCTGCGGGGTAACGCCGTCCTTGCCGTCGACGCCGTCTTTACCGTCGGCGCCGTTCTGGCCGTCGACGCCGTCCTTGCCGTCGGCACCGGCTGCGCCGGTTTCACCCTTCTCGCCCTGCGCGCCGTCCTTACCGTCAGCGCCGTCCTTACCGCTTTCGCCGGTGGCTTTCACGCCGAGGGACGTCCAAGTTTCACCGTTGTCGTAGGAAACTTCCCATTCGTTCGTTTCGGAATTGATGCGCAACTGCG
>CAYOZT010000009.1:15072-36337 GCA_964408545.1 uncultured Oscillospiraceae bacterium
CCGTTGTCGTAGGAAACTTCCCATTCGTTCGTTTCGGAATTGATGCGCAACTGCGGGGTAACGCCGTCCTTACCGTCGACGCCGTCTTTACCGTCGACGCCGTCTTTACCGTCGACGCCGTCCTTGCCGTCGGCGCCGTTCAGGCCGTCTTCGCCCTTATCGCCCTTGTCACCCTTGTCGCCTTTTTCGCCCTGCGCGCTGCCCTGACCGTCAGCGCCGGTGGCTTTCACGCCGAGGGAGGTCCAAGTTTCACCGTTGTCGTAGGAAACTTCCCATTCGTTCGTCTCGGAGTTGATGCGCAACTGCGGGGTAACGCCGTCTTTGCCGTCAACGCCGTCTTTACCGTCGGCACCGTCCTTGCCGTCGACGCCGCCCTTGCCGTCGACGCCGTCCTTGCCGTCGGCACCGTTCTGGCCGTCAACGCCGTCCTTACCGTCGGCGCCATCCTTACCGTCGACGCCGTCCTTACCGTCAGCGCCGTCCTTGCCGTCGGCGCCGTCCTTGCCGTCGGCGCCGTCCTTGCCGTCAGCGCCGTCCTTACCGTTTTCACCGGTGGCCTTCACGCCGAGGGAGGTCCAAGTTTCGCCGTTGTCGTAGGAAACTTCCCATTCGTTCGTATCGGGATTGATGCGCAGCTGCGGGGTGATGCCGTCTTGTCCATCTTCACCCTTATCACCCTTGTCGCCCTTGAGCAATTCGGTATAGTCTTCTTCTGCGCTGAGCAGCGTTTCGTATTCGGGCGTGTAATAAGCCATATACGCCTTTGCTTCATCGGAAAGAGTGTTATATGCGTTTCTGGCGTCCGTGATCTTATCTGCCGAGAATTCATCCACATCGCCAATGCTCTTGATCAGATCAACCGTATCCTTGATCTCTTCCTGAACGGCGGTTTCCAAGATGTCCAGATCCTCGCTTGCGGCAGTCAGCTCGGCGGTCTTGGTGACCAGCGCCTTTGCGTCGTCGCTGAGCGCCTCGTACGCGGCCTCAATCTTTTCAATCAGCGCCTTGTCGCGCAGCTTGATACCGCTGTTGACGGTGGGCAGAGCGTAGGTTGCGAAGGAAGGTTCGGCGGGAAGCTCGATGCCGAGCCAGCCGACCATGATATCAACATCCTTGGCCTGCACTTCATCGGAAGGCTCCTCGTCGGCGTCCGTCTGTATGCCGAAGCACAGGGTGTAATCACCGTAGGTCAGACTTGCCAGCATATAGCCGTTCTTCGTCAGATCGATATCGATGATGCATTCTGTGGCATTGACTTCCTCAGTCGTTCCGTCGGAGTAGACGACGGTGATCACATATTTTTCGAAGGTCGACAGACCGTTGCTCTTATACGCGCGTGCGGGGTTGCTGCCGTTTAGATCCGAGCATTTCATCTTTACGACGACCTTATTGCCCGTGACGGCAAGCTTGCCGTCCTGCATCGTCCAAACATAGCCTGCACCGGACTCGTTGAGCTTTCTCATCAGTGTGCCGTTCTTCAGCTCGGCCTTCGTGAAGGTCGCGGCCAGCTTATCGGCATCCGCGCCGAGCGGATCGTCCGTGCGGTTACAATTGATCTTGGAGACACCTTCGGCCTTCGCACCGGTGATCGGATCCTCATAGAACTTGTCATACCATCCTTTGGATGTGAGCGTTCCGCCCGCAGAGGTGTCGAAATACAGAGTGTCGCCCTCGATCTCGCTCGTTTTGTATGTTTCGCAGCTGGTGTCCACTTGGAAGACAAAGCCGATGCCGCGCTCGGCAATGCCGTCGAGATAGTAGTTGCCCGAAATGACATTGTAGCGGTTCAGGGACTTCAGATATCCGATAATGCCGCCGACATTGCTGTTGCCCTTGAGGGAACCGGAAATGTAGTTTCCGCGAATGTAGCCGACGCCGTTGTTCCAGCACTGGCCTGCGGTCGTGTTACCGCCGAGGATGCCGCCGACCTTGTCGTTACCTTCGACAGAGCCGATCACGGCACAGTTTTCGATCGTTACCCACGGAGTATTGGGAGCGGAGGAGGAAACGTAGCCTGCGCCGAGGATACCGCCGGCCAGCTCGCCGGTGGCGTGCACCTCGCCCGCGAAGACGCAATTGCGAATGATGCAGTCGCCCATGGACTGCCCCTTATAGCCTGCGATACCGCCGACATAGTCGCGTCCGTAGACCTTCGCGTAGCTGACGCAGTTTTCAATCGTGCCGTTGAACGCGCCTGCGAAGGAGCCGATCATGTCGTTATACTGCGGATTGCCGGCAGGGCCGTACGGATAGCTGTAGCTTTCGCTCAGCTCCTCGGCCCATTCGGGGAAGCTGCCGTCATCACCGATGACAACGCCCGCTTCCACGGTGCAGTTGCGAATTCGAACGGTGTTGACACCGGATGCGTAGCCGCCGATGAAGCCGGCGTACTTGGTGTGCGTTCCGGATTTCAGCGTTACGTTCTCGATCAGGATTTCGTGCGGGAAGGAACTGGTCATGTTGGAGTAATACTCCACGACACCATAGCCTTCGATCCGCTTGCCGAAAATGTTCAAGTTTTTGATAGAGCCGTTGCAGATCGCGCCGACCATCGTCTTCTCGCCTTCGGGAACGGTGACGGTGTAGCATTCGCCGGTCTTCTCGTCCTTCAGACCGTCAATATGGCCTTTGAAGGTATTCATATTCTTGCGATCGATTGAGGGCGTGAAGGTAAGACCCTCCTTGGGGCCGCCGATGGGCGTCCAGTTCGTGGGCAGAGTGATGTCTGCGACGATGGAGAAGTACATGCCTGTGCAGGGATAACCACCGGCGACCAGCTCGCTCAACTTCACGAGATTCTCTGCCGTGGCGAGCTTGAAGGGGTCTTCCTGCGTGCCGCGGCCACTCCACAGACGCTGCAGAACTTCGACCGTTGCGATCGTCGAATTGACGTCAACGACCTCTTCGCCGATCTCGGAGGAGACGACGCAGTAATAGTAGCGCGTGCCGTAGATCGTCAGATCGGGCGTGCAGTAGCTTGTCAAGCCGTCCTCGCTGACGGAAACCAACTTCTCGTTCACGGGTGTGCCGCCGACGGTGGAATTGCTTTCATTGACGTACCATGTGAAGGTCATCTTCGCAAGATCGGCGGGCTTGGTGACGGTCACGGACAGGGCATTGTCCGCATTGTCATCGGAAATGAAGAAGAAGCTACTCTCCGGATAAACGGCGATCTGTGCCGCATCCTTGCGCCCGACGTTGTAGGTGAATACCTGCGACTGAATGGCCGACCAGTGGAAATCAACCGCTTCCCACTGCTCCTTCGTGCCGCCGAAAGCGACTGCCGGAGTCACGAGCCAAGAATACTGCGAAGAGAAACCGTTGCTGCCGATCTCCGTCAACGTCGACGGCAGGCAGACGAGTGCGGCGGAAGTCGTCTTGCTGAAGGCGTATTTGCCGATGTATGTAATGCCTTCTTCGACGACGATCGTGGAGATCTGCTCTTTATAGTCGTTCCACGGTGCATTTACATTATACGAATAATCCTCCATCGCGCCCGTACCGGAGACGGTCAGCGTGCCGGTCTGCGAGGAGAAGGTCCATGTTACGTTATCACCACAGGTGCCGGCTGCGACTTCCACCACGCACACGGGGGCGAGGATGGGTGCGTCGACCTGCTTGTTGGGATACACCCAGTTTTCGTCGGGCGTGGCTGTGTAATCGGGAACGGAGGCCTTGACCGTGCCTTTTGCGGTCACGAAATATCTGCCCGCTTCGCTGAAGGATACGGTGACATTGCCTTCGCTGTCGGTCTTCGCGCCGTCCAGCGCGACGAATTCGCCGTTCTTCCACAGACCGATCTGAATGTCGGACAGGGCGGTGGCCGTGGGCTGATTGCCCATGCCGAGGAAGCCCTTCAGGTTCAGCGTGACGGATTCGTCGGGCTCGGCCGCGACGGTCGTCCGGTCAAAGTAGCTGTAATGGTCGGAATAGTCTTTTTCGTCCGTCATGACGGAAGCGTGCAGACGGTCGCCTTCCTGTACGGTGGAAGTTTTGTCGCCGACGCCCATGGAAAGTGCGACGTCATTACGCATGAACAGCGTGTTGTAGGTCGCATTGCCCCAGAGCTTCGTAACGGTGGTGCCGTAGGAAGAGGAAACGGTGCCGTAGCCATCGGGGCAGTAAGCCTCGTGCGCGGCGACGAGCGCTTCGTCGTATGTCAAGATACCGTCTTCGTTCAGGTCCTTGACGGTGACGGGACGATAGGCCATTACATTGCCGTTCGTATCGGCGGCAAGCACGCCCTTGACACTGACGGTCAGATAAACGAGTGCATCCTCGGCGGGGGTGATGGTCGTTTCGCCTTCACCTTCCGTGTCGGTCATGCCTTCGTCGGCAAAGGCGGATACGGGCAGCAGGCTCATAACGAGCACCAGCACCATCAGCCATGCCAAAAGCTTTTTCTTCATGGATTTACCTCCAAATTCTATAATATGTATCGGATCGCCTTGCGGCGGAGAAAGGAGTCAGCCGGCTCACACCGCCTTGCGGTGTGTCGCTTAAGCCGCGCAAAATGCACGGTTCGTAGGTCTTCTGACTTGCGCATTCAGTTGTTCCAACGCCGCTTTCCGCCTTCTCAGGCTTTCGCCCAATGACCTGTTTTCACAGAAAGAAAGTCGACTCTGCGCTTACAGCACAGCGGCACGAGCCGCCGTGTCTCGGTTTTGCACCGAATTCCCTTGTTCAGCAGAAATCGTGTGTCTTCCACGCGGAAGGTCGCACATCTGCCACGAATAAGCCGGATATATCTGTACCATCCGAGGATGGTTGTCGTAAAAAATCGGCCGCGTCGAACATTCGACGCGACCGTATCTTCTCGCCCCATACGCTGTCCGCCGCACATTGCCTGTGCGGCCTTCAGTTTCGAGCATACCTGGTCTTCTGGCTCGTGCATTGGGGAGGGGAAACCTCCTGCGCCTGTATTCCGCCTTCCCGGATCTCTCCAGTGACCGACTCACGTCATGAATACAAAGCTCCTGCACATACAGCAACGGGCAAAGCCCCGGACTCTCACCGGGTTTCCTGATCACCGCACCTGCCCCGCGGGGCAGTCATGATGGGTGACGATATGCAGCTTATGAACTTGGATGAGCATCGCCCACAATTACAATTATAATCGGATTTGCCGGAATGTCAACAGGGAAAATCAAGTCATTTTCAACACGATACCGACCACGGCGGAGGCACCGATGAAAACGATGGGGTGCAGCTTTTTCGTCGGTTTGACGAAATTGGTCAGCACGAACAGCACGGCCGCCAGAATGATGCCCTTCCAATTGACGGACGTCGGCAGTTCGGTCAGCGAGCCGGTGTAAAAGAGCGTCGTGAGCACCACGCCGATGAAAGCCGCGGCGATCAGCCCCGTGGATGCCGGACGCAGGCCGTAGAAAGCGCGCTCGACATAGCGGTTGTTCTGAAAACTCTTGAGGATCGAGGCGATGATGAGGATGATGATGACAGACGGCGTCACGAGTCCGACCGTCGCGACGATCGCGCCGAGGATGGCCTGCGGGATGCCACCCTGCGACGAGCCCGTGATGTAGCCGACATAGGTCGCCATGTTGACGCCGATCGGGCCGGGCGTGGACTCGCCGACGGCGATCATGTTCGTCAGCTCCTGCTGCGTGAACCAGCCGGTCTTGTCCGCCATGTCGCGCAGGAAGGGGATGGTGGCGACGCCGCCGCCGATGGCGAACAGTCCCGTTTTGAAAAATTCCCAGAATAATTGCAGATAGATCATGCTTTTTTTCCTCCCACGGCCTTGATAACGATGCCCGCCGCGGCTGCGATCAGCACGAAAATGACGGGGGAGAGGTCGAAAAACGACGCACCCAGCGCCACGAGCACGAAGATGACGAAGGTCGGGATGTCGACGATCGCCTTTTTATAGAGCTTGACGACGGCGTTGAGGATCAGCACGCACACGCAAACGCGGATACCGCCGAAGGCATACTGCACCCACACGATATGGGAGAAAGCCTCGATGACGCCCGCAAGCAGCGAAATGATGATCAGCGACGGGAGCACTACGGCCAGCGTCGCGCAAATGCCGCCGAAAATGCCCTTGAGCTTATTACCGACGAAGGTGGCGGTGTTGACGGCGATGACGCCCGGGGTGCACTGCCCGATGGCAAAATAATCCGTCAGTTCTTCTTCCGTCACCCAGCCCTTGTTTTCGACGACCTCGCGCTGCAAAATGGGCAGCATCGCGTAGCCGCCGCCGAAGGTCATGATGCCGACTTTGAAGAAGGTGACGATCAGTTCCAGATAAATTTTCACGAAAAGCCTCCTGTTTGTTGGTGGCTGTATCATAGCACAATTCGGCAAGGAATGCAAGCACCGCGACAGGAAAAATCGGCGGGCGACCATCGCCGCCCGCCGAAAAAGGATTTTGCTGTTTATTTCGTAATGTTTTCTCAAAAAGCGTGCAAATAATGCGTGGATACGATCAAACGGCTATGCTGTTGATTTGTGCAAGGAAGAGTACGACACCAAACAGAATGAACAGACTATACATTTTTCGTTTTAACATGATGGTTCCTCCTTAAAAAATGCGGTTTGCGCGAGCGCGATTTTGTCGGATCGCAGCAACGGTATGAAAAAACATAGATCGACTTGAGCATTCCCTCAAAATCGATCTATGCGATGTGCCGATATGGCTTGTATCAAGAAAACGCCCGGCGATCGGAACTCGATGAGGAGAGTGTTCTGTCAGTGATCTTATTATAACGGATGCGCGCCGCCTGTGTCAATCGATTTTCGCGAAAAACTCCGCAAGGCCGAAAAATTATGCAAAATATTTTTCGCTTATCTATTGCCATCGGCGGTGAAATCCGCTATAATGAGTAAAATAATAGGCAGAGTATCCCCGAATGTGATTTTCGGATACGGAAGAAAAGGCGGTGTGCTTCGGTGGACTATTACAATACCGTGATCCATGAGCTGACCAATATGCGTTGGTCGGATTATGTCGATATCCTTCTGGTGGCATATTTGATATATCGGCTGCTGCCGTTGCTGCGCTCTGCGGGCACGATGAAGATCGTGCGCGCGGTCGTGTTGGTGCTGGCCGTTTTCTGGCTGTCCGATGTTCTGAAGATCCACACCTTCCATTATCTGCTCGATAGCATTTTGTCCGTCGGATTGATCGCACTGGTCATACTGTTCCAACCGGAACTGCGGCGCATTCTCGATCATGTCGGCAATGTCAAGTTCAGCTCCATCTTCGGCATGGAGGCCGGGCACAAGCAGGCCTACGAGGCCGTCATCACGCAGACCGTCATCGCCTGTGAGCAGCTGAGCAAGGATCGCATGGGCGCGCTGATCGTTTTCACGCGCGACAACGATCTGGAAGAATACTGCAAGACCGGCACGGAGCTCGACGCGCAGGTGTCCGAGCAGCTGTTGCGAAACCTCTTTTTCGTCAATGCGTCGCTGCACGACGGCGCCGTGATGATCCGCAACGGCCGCGTATCCGCAGCCGGCTGCGTGCTGCCGCTGTCGGACAGCAAACGCCTGAGCGCCGATCTCGGCACGCGCCATCGCGCGGGTGTCGGCATCAGCGAGGTGTCGGATGCGGTGGTCGTGATCGTCTCGGAGGAAACGGGCACGATCTCCGTCGCCGTCGGCGGTATGCTCAAGCGCCATCTGGCGCCGCAAATGCTCGAGCGCCTGCTCTACACCGAGCTTGTGCCCGAGAACGAGAAAACACAAAAGGGATTCACCGAAAAGCTGCGCGGTAAGCTGCGCCTCGGCGGCAAAGGAGGAAAAAGATCATGAAAAGCAAACTTTTGACTTTCCTGCTGGCGCTGCTCATTTCTTTCGGACTGTGGCTGTATGTGGCCACGGTCATCAGCCCCGAGTCCGAGGTAACGCTTTATGATATCCCCGTGGAGCTGGTCGGCTCGGATTACCTGTCGGCGCATGACCTGATCATCGTCTCCGACACGAAAAATCTTACCATGGATCTGAAGCTGCGCGGCAACCGCTCGGATATCAACAAGCTCAACAGCTCCAACATCACCATCCTCGCCGATCTTTCCAAGATCAAGAGCGCGGGAAAATATCAGATCGACTGCAGCGTGTCCTTCCAATCGGGCACGGCGGAGATCATTTCTCAGGAGCCGAAGGCGATCTCCATCGAAGTGGCCGCGCAGAAGACCAAGAACGTGGATGTGCGGGTCATTTACACCGGCAGCGTCCCCGACGGCTACGAGCTGGATAAGACCGTTACCGAGCTCAACCACACCTCCGTGGAGGTCAAGGGCACGCAGGCCGTGCTGGACAAGATCGAATATGCCGCGATCGAAGTCAATGTCAACGATAAAATGACGAGTTTCCTCGGCGACTATCCCGTCATGCTCTACGGCAGCAATGCGCTGCCTCTGATGGATACGACGCTCGTCACCACGGATATCACCAAGGTCACGGCGCGTATGCAGGTCAACAAGGTCAAAAAGGTCGAGCTGAATATCGTGGCCGATTATACCGACAGTGGCTTGCGCAGCGACATGGTCGAGCTGCTCTACGACAAGACCGTCACGATCATCGGCAGCGATGAGGCACTATCCTCCGTCGACCCGAGCTACACGCTCACCGTTTCCTTGGCCGACTTTACACAGACCACGATCCAAACGCTGAAACTGACGCTCCCCGAGGGCGCGAAGTGTAAAGAGGAGATCAAAGTCGAGATCATCGTGCCGACGATGCGCAGCAAGGAAGGCCGCCTCGATGCGTCGCACATTGCCGTGGAGAACGCCCCCGAAGGCTGGCAGATCATCCCCATGGGAACTGCGCACGTGGAAGTTTACGGGCCGGAGAGCGTCGTGCGCGATCTGGATATCGAAACGCTTTGGCTTTCGATGGATTGCGCGAATGTGTCGAATTTGCAGCCCGATATGAACGGCGCGGTGTACACGATCCGCGCGCTCGATTCGCAGCGGAACATCACCTATCTGCGCGTGCGTGTGACATGGGGCGTGGACGGCAGCGTGAGCATCGTAAAATCGGAGGGCGGAAGCAATGGAACAGACGGTACTCGTCCGTGAGCTCCTGCCGGACGGCATGGCAAATGTCGTGCGCGTGCGCGAGAGCGCCTGCTCGGGCGACTGCCATCAATGCAGCGGCTGCGGCGCGGCGCGTGAGACCATCGTGCTGCGCGCGAAAAACGACATCGGCGCCCGCCCGGGCGATGTCGTCAAGCTCGAGTCCGCCTCGGCGCCCGTGCTGAAGGCGGCCGCCGTGCTGTATATTTTGCCGCTGCTGGCCTTCTTTGCCGGCTACCTCGTGGGAGAAAATCTCTGGGGCAGGGGCATTTCGGTCAGCCTGATCGCCTTCGCGCTCGGGATGCTCCCGATACGCTTGGTCGATCGCGCGCTGGCAAAGAAAATGAACTATACCATTACCGCTTTCGTGGCGAAAAGCACCGAAAATGAGAGAAAAAGGGGAGAATTCCATTGATCAAAAGTATGACCGGATACGGCCGCGCCGTGCAGACCGTCAACGGACGGCAATTCACGGTGGAGATCCGCTCCGTAAACAACCGCTACCTTGACTGCAGCGTCAAACTTCCGAGAACACTGTCTTTTGCCGAGGAAGCCGTGAAGCAGGCGGTGAAAAACGCCATTTCCCGCGGCAAGGTGGATGTGTTCGTCACCGTGCGCGCCGAGGGCGGTACGGAGGCGACCGTGTCGCTCAATACCGCCATGGTGGAAGGCTATCTTGCCGCCATGCGCCAAATGGCGCGGGATCATCACATTCCGGGGGAAGAAGATATCGGCGTCGCGCTCCTTTCGCGCTTGCCGGATGTTTTCCTCATGGATAAGCCCGAGGTCGACGAGGACGCACTGCTTACCGACATGATGAGCGTCGTCGAACAAGCCCTCGCAGGCTTTGACGCCATGCGCACGACCGAGGGCGCGGCGCTCGAAAAGGATCTGCGCAGTCGCGGCGCGACGATCGAGTCGTTCGTCACGCAGGTCGAGCAGGGCAGCCCGCAGACGGTCGCGGAGTATCGCCTGCGCCTTGAAAACAAGCTCAAAGAGGTGCTTGCCTCGACTTCGATCGACGAAAGCCGCATTTTGACCGAGGCCGCCATTTTTGCCGATAAGATCGCCGTGGACGAGGAGACCGTGCGTCTGCGCAGCCACCTGCAGCAGATGGACGCCATGCTCACAAGCGGCGGCGCCGTCGGAAGAAAGCTCGATTTCCTGCTTCAGGAGATGAATCGCGAAGCCAACACCATCGGCTCGAAGTGTACCGACATCCGCTTGACGCGCATCGTCGTGGACATCAAGGCGGAACTCGAAAAGATCCGCGAGCAGACACAGAACATTGAGTAAGAGGTAGGAAGATGAAGCTCATTAACATCGGTTTCGGGAGCATGGTCAGTGCCTCGCGGGTGCTGGCGATCATCGCGCCGGACTCCGCGCCGATCAAGCGTCTTGTTCAGGATGCGCGCGATCGCGGTATGCTCATCGACGCATCCTTCGGCCGAAAGACGAAGGCCGTCGTGCTGATGGACACGGATCATGTCATTCTTTCGGCGGGCACGCCCGAAACATTGTGCGCGCGCTGGGAGGATGCCCGCGAAACCGAACAAAAGGAGGACGAGCCATGACCGGACACCTTTTCGTGATCTCCGGTGCCTCGGGCGTCGGAAAAAGCACCATATTGCGCAAGGTGATGGCCGAAATGCCGCAGCTGCGCTTTTCCGTCTCGGCGACGAGCCGTGCGCCGCGCCCGGGCGAGACCAACGGCGTGCAGTATTTCTTCGTATCCGAGGAAGCGTTCAAGCAGATGATCAAGCAGGGCGCCTTCGTCGAGCACGATTACCATATGGGCAACTATTACGGCACGCTCAAATCGGAGATCATCAACAAAACGAAAGACGGTGCGATGCTGCTGGACATCGAGCCCGTGGGCGCGTTGCGCGTGCGCGACATTTTCCCCGAGGCGACTTTGATCTACATCGCGCCGCCGTCGCCGGAAGTGCTCGAGCAGCGTCTGCGCGGCCGCATGGACACCTCCGAAGAGCAGATGAAACTGCGCAAGGAGCGTGCGGCATGGGAAAGCACGCAGATGGGAAAATATGACTATGTCGTTGTCAACGACGTTTTGGAGGATAGTGTGCAAAAGGTCATACATATCATCCGAGACGAAATGAATAAATGATTTTTTGGAGGAAATATCTATGTTGTATCCACCCGTAGCGGATATGCTAAAAAATGTGGGAAGCCGTTATCTGCTGGTCAATGTCGTGGCGCAGCGCGCCCGTCAGATCGCGCAGGAGGCCGAGGAATTTGAAGAAGAACTGACCGAAAAGCCGGTCACGCAGGCCGTGAAGGAAGTGGCGCGCGGTGAACTGTGCGCGAGCCTGAAAGAGGAGTATATGCGCTGAAAAAAGGAAAGGGGGGGACTGTCATGATCGCAAAAATTGCCGTTGCCGCGGCCACCTTTGCCATTGACAAGCCCTATTCCTATCGCGTGGCGCAGGGAATGTCCCTGCAGCCGGGAATGCGCGTGCAGGTGCCCTTCGGCAAGGGGAACCGCCGAACGGAGGGCGTCGTGCTGAGCGTAGAAGAAGGCGACGCGCAGGAACTGAAAACGATCGACCGACTCCTGGATGAAACGCCGATCCTGACGCAGCAGATGCTGCGTCTTGCGGCGTTTATGCGGGAGCGTTATTTTTGCACGATGTATGACGCCGTGCGCATCATGCTGCCGGCGGGACTGAATTTCAAACAGAAAAATACCGTCAGCCTGACTGACGATCGCTCGTGGAAAGAAAAAAACATCCGCAAGGAAGATGCGCTGACGATCCTGCGCTTTTTGGAGGATCTCGGCGGCAGCGGCGACGAACAGGCTCTGCGTACCGTTTTGCCCGACGCCGAACGGCTCGACGCTGCGCTTACATACCTGCAGCGCAAAAAATGGATCGATGCGCAGACGGATTTCCTGCACCGACTCGGCGACAAGAGCGAACAGATCGCCACGCTCGCCGCATCCGTGGAGGAAGTGCGTCAGGCGGCCGCGCAGCGGCCGAAATCGGCAGCCGTGCAGCGCGCGGTACTGGAGCTATTGTGCGCGTTGGGCACCGTTTCCGTGAAGGAAATATGCTATTTTACGGGCGCGACTGCCGCAACCGTGCGTCGGCTGGAAAATCTCGGCTATATCGAGCTTTCGCAGCGCCCCGTGCTGCGCTGCAAGCAGATCGCCCCGATGCAGGTACAGGCACTGCAGCTGAACGCGCAGCAGCAGCGCGCATTCGACGGTCTGACGCGCCAAATGGCGCAGCAAAAGCCCGGTTGCGCACTGCTGTACGGCGTCACGGGCTCGGGAAAAACAGCGGTGTATCTGGCACTTATTCGACATACTTTGTCGCTCGGGCGCACGGCGCTGCTGCTCGTGCCCGAGATCGGACTGACGCCGCAGCTGCTGAGTCTGCTTGCCGGGCATTTCGGCGACACTGTTGCGGTGCTGCACAGCAGTCTTTCCATGGCCGAGCGCCATGACCAATGGAAGCGAGTGCACAAGGGCGAGGCGCGCGTCATCGTCGGAACACGTTCGGCGGTTTTTGCGCCGAGCGAGGAACTCGGGCTCATCATTCTCGACGAGGAGCAGGAGCATTCTTACCGCTCGGAAAACGCCCCGCGCTACTGCGCCAAGGAGGTCGCCGCGTGGCGCGGCGCCAAGCAGGGCGCACTGGTGCTGCTCGGCTCCGCGACACCGTCGATCGAGACGATGTACCATGCAAAATGCGGCGATTACGGACTGTATCGCCTGACCGAGCGCTATAACGGGAAGCGCCTTCCCGCGGTCACAATGGTCGATATGCGCGATGAACTTCGCGAGGGGAACGACACCGCCTTCAGCTTGGAGCTGCGTGAGGCGCTGCTCGAAAACGAGCGGCAGCATAAGCAAAGCATCCTGTTCCTCAATCGCCGCGGCAACAGCCGTGCGCTGCTGTGCGTCGAGTGCGGAAAAGCACCCGAGTGCCCGCGCTGCAGCGCAAGACTGACCTATCACAGCGCCAACGAGCGCGTGATGTGCCACTACTGCGGCTTTTCGCGTGCCGCACCGAAGCGCTGCGACTGCGGCGGTGCGCTCAAGAGCGTCGGCGTCGGTACACAGAAGGTCGAGCAGCAGTTGCAGGAGCTGTTTCCGCAGCTGCGCGTGCTGCGCATGGATGCCGATACCGTCACCGCCGCGAACACGCACGAGGATATCCTGCGAAAATTCGAACAGGAGAAGATCCCGATCCTGCTCGGAACGCAGATGGTCGCCAAGGGGCTGAATTTGCCCGACGTGACGCTCGTGGGCGTACTTGACGGCGATCTGAGCCTGTATGCCGACTCTTATCGCGCGGCGGAGACGACTTTCGATATGCTCACGCAGGTGGTCGGCCGCGCGGGACGCGGCGAGAGCGCGGGGCGCGCCATCGTGCAGACGCTCGTGCCGCAGCATCCGGTGCTGAATTTGGCGGCACGGCAGGATTACGACAGCTTTTACGAGCTGGAGATCGAAATGCGCAGGGCGCTTCTGTCCCCGCCCTTCGGCGATGCGGTGACGATTGCGTTTTCGGGGGAGGAAGAACAGCGCGTGCTGCAAGGAAGCGGCAAATTCCGCGACAGCCTGCTCGCGTGCCTGCGCTTACCGCAATATGCCGAGCAGCGTTGCACCGTGCTCGGCCCGGCGCCCTGCCCGGTGCCGAAGATCAATTATCATTTTCGCTATCGCCTGACGCTTCGCTGCCGAATGGACAAAGCCCTTCGTGCGCTTTTGGCGCACCTGCTGCGGCAGTTCGGCAAAGACGCAGCCAATCGCGGCGTCAGCGCCTTTATCGATGTAAACGGATATGACGGATAGGAGAAACAACTATGGGAATGCGTAAAATATTGACGGACAAGGAACCGTCGCTGCACAAGACTTGCCGCCCCGTGACGGAATTTGACAAAAAGCTGCATCGTCTGCTCGACGATATGCGCGAAACGCTGCTCGATGCCGAGGGCGTCGGCCTTGCCGCGCCGCAGGTGGGCATTTTGCGCCGCGTCGTTCTGGTCGACACGGGCGAGGAGATCCTCGAACTGATCAACCCCGAACTTCTTGCGACCGACGGCGAGCAGGTCGGCGCGGAGGGCTGCCTGAGCGTGCCCGGAAAATGGGGACTGGTCAAGCGCCCTTACTACGCGCGTGTGCGCGCGCAGGATCGCAACGGACAATGGTTTGAGGTCGAGGGCGAGGAGCTCGTCGCCCGCTGCTTCTGCCACGAGATCGACCATCTGGACGGAATTCTTTATACGCAAGTGATGGAACGTTTTTTGACAGAAAAAGAACTGCAGTCGATGTAAAATAGGAACGAGGAGGGCAATGCCATGCGCCTTGTATTTATGGGCACGCCGAATATCGCGGCCGTGTGCCTGAAAAAACTGTTGGAAGAGCATTTTGACGTGGTGGGCGTCTACACGCAGCCCGATCGCCCGAAAGGGCGGGGCATGAAAACGGCCTTTTCTCCCGTCAAGGAGCTGGCTGTCGCACAGAGTATTCCCGTTTTCCAGCCCGAACGCTTCCGCGACGATGCGGTGGTGGACGAGCTGCGCGCGCTTCGCCCCGACGTCATTGCGGTCGTCGCCTACGGGCGTATTTTGCCGCAGCGGGTGCTCGATATCCCGCGCCTCGGCTGCATCAACATCCACGCGAGCCTCTTGCCGCAGTATCGCGGCGCGGCGCCTTATCAATGGGCGGTGCTCGACGGATGCAAGCAGACGGGCGTTTCCGCGCAGTTTATGTCCGCGGGTGTGGATGAGGGCGATATTTTGGACGCGAGCGTGACCGATATCGGCGAGAACGAGACGGCCGGGCAGCTGCTGGAACGCCTGTCGCAGCTCGGCGCGGAGCTGCTTTGCCGCACGCTGCGCAGCGTCGAAAACGGCACGGCGCACGCCGTAGCGCAGGACGCGTCTTTGGCAAGCTATGCGCCCATGCTCGAAAAAAGTATGTGCCCGATCGATTGGACGAGATCGGCGCGGCAGGTGCACGACAAGATCCGCGGCCTCAATCCGTGGCCGTCCGCCACGGCGGTGCTCGGCGGGACGTTTTTTAAGATCCACGAAAGCGTCGTCTGCGACGGCACGGGGACTCCCGGTGAGATTTTGGGACTGACGAAGACGGGACTTCGCGTTGCCTGCGGGCAGGGCGCGGTGGAAATTCGCGTTTTGCAGGCCGAGGGCGGCAAGCGGATGTCCGCGCCCGATTATTTCCGCGGGCATCCGTTGGAGGCATGAGCATGGGAGCGAGAGAAACGGCACTGAACGTGCTCATCGCCTGCCGCCGAGAAGACGGCTGGTCGAACGCACTGCTCAAAGAGCATCTCAAGCGCGACCGACTCGATAAACGAGATGCGGCGCTCGCCACCAGAGTGTGCTACGGCGTGCTGCAAAACCGCTATCGACTCGATTTTTATCTGCAGCAGCTGCTGACGGGCAGCGTCAAAACGCTGCATCCCGCGCTGCGCGACATTTTGCACATCGGACTGTATCAGATGTACGAAATGGATCGCGTGCCCGCGTCGGCGGCGGTCAACGAATCGGTGCAGCTGGCGAAAAAGTACTGCCCCAAGCTCGGCTATGCCGCGGGGCTCGTCAACGCCGTGCTGCGCAACGCCGAGCGACAGCGCGATACCCTCGTGCAGCCGAGCGCGTGGCAGGAAAAGTACAGCCATCCGCAGGAACTGATCGATCGGCTGAAAAGCTACGTCGGTAAGGAGCGCATCGAAGCGCTGCTGCGCGCCGACAATGCCATCCCCGACACCGTCGTGCAGGTCAATACCCTGCGCACCACGCCGCAGGAGCTCGGCGAGCGCTTGCATCAGCAGGGCGTCGAGGTCAGACCGCACGCGTGGATGGATGCGTGCCTCGTGCTGTCCGCCATGGGCGATCCGGAACGGCTGGAGGCTTTTCGCGAGGGACTTTTTTATGTGCAGGACGCTGCGGCGAAGCTGAGCGTGCTGTGCGCGCAAATACCGGAAAACGCCCGCGTGCTCGACGCCTGCGCCGCACCCGGCGGCAAAAGCTTTGCCGCTGCCGTCTCCATGGGCGGACACGGCCGGATCGTCGCCTGCGACGTTTACGAGCATAAAATTTCGCTCATCGCCGCGGGCGCGAAACGCCTCGGCCTCGAGTGCATCGAGGCGAAAAAACAGGATGCGACCGAATTTGTCCCCGCGTGGGAGGGCTACTTCGACACCGTTTTGTGCGACGTGCCCTGCTCGGGCTACGGTATCATCCGAAAAAAGCCCGATATCCGCTATAAGGATCTGTCGCAGACTGCACTGCTGCCCGCCTTGCAGAAAAAGATCCTCGATACGCAGTCGCGTTACGTCCGCGCGGGCGGCATGCTGCTGTATTCGACCTGTACGCTCAGCCGCGAGGAAAACGAGAGCGTCGTCGAGAATTTTTTGAAGGAACACCCCGATTTTGCGCTCGAAGCGCTGCCGTTGCCGCCGAGCCTGCCCGCCAATGACACGGGGATGCTCGCGCTCGTGACGGGACAGTACGACACGGACGGATTTTTCATCGCCCGTTTACGGAGGAAGCTATGCACCTGAAATCGATGACGCTGACCGAAATGCGCAGCTATTTTTCGGAAAAGGGACTGCCGGAGTTTCGTGCCGCGCAGGTCTATACATGGCTGCATAAGGGCGTGCGCAGCTATGACGAGATGACAAATCTCCCGCGCGATCTGCGCGAGCGGCTTTCGCGGGAGCATCCGCTGTATACGCCGCAGGTGCTGCGCCGTCAGGAGTCGAAGACCGACGGCACGATCAAATATCTTTGGCGCTTGTCCGACGGCAACTGCGTCGAAACGGTGCTCATGCGCTATCACTACGGCAACAGCGTCTGCATCTCCACGGAGGTCGGCTGCCGCATGGGCTGCGCCTTCTGCGCGTCCACCATCGGCGGCCTCGTGCGCCGCCTCGAGCCGCACGAGATGCTCGACGAGGTGCTCTTTACACAAATCGACTCGGGACTTCCCGTTTCGCACATCGTGCTGATGGGCATCGGCGAACCGCTCGATAATTTCGAGAATGTCATGCGTTTTCTGGAGCTGGTCAACAGCGAGCAGGGGATGCACATTTCCATGCGCCACATCAGCCTTTCGACCTGCGGCCTCGTGCCGAAGATCGACGAGCTGGCAAAGCGCAAGCTGCAGCTGACGCTGTCCGTTTCGCTGCACGCGCCGAACGACGCCGTGCGCGACACGATCATGCCTGTCAACCGCGCCTATCCGAGCGCCGAGCTGCTCGACGCCTGCCGCCGCTATTACGCGGCGACTTCGCGGCGCATTTCGTTTGAATATGCCATGATCGACGGCGTCAACGACCGCGAGGAGGACGCCATGGAGTTGCTGCGCCGACTCAAGGGGCTCCCCGCACATTTCAATCTCATCCCGCTCAACCACGTGGAGGAGAGCCCGCTCAAGCCGAGCAGCAAAAAAGCCGTCGCCCGATTCCAACAGATCTTGGAGCAGGGCGGCGTGACGGCGACCGTCCGCCGCACGCTCGGCGGCGATATCGATGCATCCTGCGGCCAACTGCGAAGAAAGCAAGCCTTGCAGGACAATACTTAAGGGGAAGAGGAAGTGAGGATCGTGCAAAGCTTTGCTTTATCGCATCAAGGCTGCGTCCGAACACAAAATCAGGATTCGTTCGGGATCGAAGCGCTGTCGGACGAGTGCGTTCTCGGCGTCGTATGCGACGGTATGGGGGGCGCGCGCAGCGGCAATGTGGCAAGCTCGCTGGCCGTGGAGGTCTTTACGCAGGAGCTGAAAAACTCCTACCGCGCGAATATGGATCAGGAAGCGTTGGACAATATGCTGCGTTGCGCCGTGAAGCTCGTGAATTTTGCGGTGTACGATCAGGCGGGGCAGTTTGCCGATTTTGCCGGTATGGGAACGACCTTGGTGGCGACACTGATCGAGCAAAATCGTGTCACGATCGTCAATGTCGGCGATAGCCGCGCATATTATGTAAACCAAGACGGCATTCGCGCCGTCACACTCGACCACAGCATCGTGCAGATGATGGTCGACCGCGGCGAGCTGACCGCGGAGGAGGCAAAGCACTATCCCGGGAAAAATCTGATCACCCGCGCCATCGGTACGGATCCTTCCGTCGAATGTGATCTGTTTCATCTGGAAATGACGGCGGGGGAGTGCATTTTGCTTTGCAGCGACGGATTGTCCAATCTCGTCGACGAGCAGGAGCTTTTGTTCGAGGTGCTGCACGGCGAGCACATGGACGACTGCTGCGAGCGCTTGCTGAGCATCGCCATCAATCGCGGCGCACCGGACAATGTGACGTGTATGCTGCTGCAGGCCTGAGCGCGGAAAGGAGCGTAGTTTATGGATAGGTATATCGGGCGTACGCTCGACAACCGATACGAGATCTTGGAGATCATCGGCTCCGGCGGCATGGCCGTCGTCTATAAAGCCCGCTGCCATCAGCTCGATCGTCTGGTGGCGGTCAAAATACTCAAAGATGAAAATTTGGAGGACGAAGATTTCTGCCGCCGCTTTCATGCGGAAGGGCAGGCCGTCGCGCGGCTGAATCATCCGAATATCGTGTCGGTGTACGATGCCTCCGACACCGATGACGGCGATTATATCGTCATGGAGCTGATCGACGGCATCACCCTCAAGCAATATATGGAGAAACGAGGCGTGCTCGACGCACGCGAGACCGTGCATTTTGCCATTCAGATCGCCCGCGCGCTCGAGCACGCACACAGCTGCGGACTTGTCCATCGCGATATCAAGCCGCATAATGTCATGGTGCTCAAAAACGGCACGGCGAAGGTCACCGATTTCGGTATCGCCCGCATGATGGAAAGCAACAACACCCAGACCAAGGAAGCACTCGGCTCCGTGCACTACATATCGCCCGAGCAGGCCAAGGGCGGGCGCGTGGATAATCGTTCGGACATTTACTCGCTGGGCGTCGTGATGTACGAAATGATCACGGGACGAACGCCCTACGACGGCGAAACGCCCGTGGCCGTTGCCATCGAGCATATCAACGGCGGCGCGCCGCGCCCGTCTTCGATCAATCCGAGCATCCCCAAGGGCTTGGAGCAGATCATCATGAAGGCCATGGCGCACGACCTGCAGGATCGCTACATCAGCGCGACTGCGCTGCTGGAGGATCTTGAGGCATTCCGCAAAAATCCCGATATCAAATTCCACACCGTGGAGCTGCCCGTGGTCAACGAACCGCGATCGGCGCTGCATCTGCACGGCGTCAAGCCCACCGAACGCGACGATGTGCCCGCGGCGAGCACCGAGCGTCCGCCGCGGCAGGAGGCCACATGGGATAAGGACAAAACGGATATGCTCGACGGTCGGAAAAAAGACAAAACGACCACGATCGCGGTCATTCTCTGCTCCGTGCTTGCCATCGTGGCGATCATCGTGCTGATGATCCTGCTGACGGATGAGGACTATTTCTCCTTGGAAACGCCCGCGACGAGCAGCGCGCAGACGCTTTCCTCCGAGCCGCCCACGCGCACGAGTGCCTTGCAGCTGAGCGCGGCGCCGACGCAGGGGAAGGAGCCGACGTACGCCCCGAGCCTTCCGACGGCACGCGAAACGCGCGTGCAAGCGGCGAGCACGGCCGCGCGCGAGGCGGATATGCCCACACTTGTCGGCTTGGAGCGCGAGCAGGCGGAGCAGTTGCTCCTTGCGTGCGGATTTTCCGACGTCACGTGGATCGAGCAGCTTGAAATGCTCCCCGCGGGCACGGTCATCGGACAGAGTGTCGAGCCGGGAAGCCGTACGGCGCTTTCTGCGCCGCTGCGCATCACCTGCGCCGCAGGCGCGACGACGCTTTCGTGCACCTTCGACATTCCCATCCGCACGCAGGCGTATTATTTGAGCATTTTCTTGGACGGTCGACCCGTGCTCGGCGAAATGCGCATCGAGCCGTATCACGCGACGGTGAGCGTTTCGCTCAGCGGTCGGGGGAAGCAGCAGTGCAGCCTCTATGTCGACGGAAAACTATATCATACAATAACGGTGGATTTTGATGCCAATGCAGAAGGATGAGAGAAAAGAAGGGCGCATCATCCGCTCGCTGAGCGGATTTTACGATGTGCAGACGGCGCAGGGCGTCGTGACCTGCCGCGGCAGGGGACACCTGCGCCATGACGCGGATTGTCCGCTCACGGGCGACATGGTCACGGTCAGCATCGAGCACGGAAAGGGCATGATCGAGTCGATCCTGCCGAGAAAGAACGGTTTCGTGCGCCCCGCCGTGGCAAATCTGGATATGCTGGTGGTGTTTGCCTCGAACGTCAATCCCGTGACTGAGCCGTTTCTCATCGACCGCGTGGCGGCGATCGCCGGCGATCAGGGCGTGGAGGTGTGCATCTGCGTCAACAAATGCGACCTCGACCGCGGCACGGATCTGGCGCGCATTTACCGCAACGCGGGCTTTCCCGTCGTGCAGACGAGTGCCGAAACGGGCGAGGGCGTAGACGATTTGCGCGCGTTGCTGCAAGGAAAACTCACGGCCTTCACGGGAAACTCCGGCGTCGGAAAGAGCAGCATTCTCAACCGCCTGTCCGCGAACTTGGCGTTGGCGACGGGCGAAGTGTCCGAAAAGCTCGGCCGCGGGCGGCATACCACGCGCCACGTGCAGCTTTACGCGCTTGACGAGCAGACTTATGTCGCCGATACGCCCGGTTTTTCCTCCTTCGATACCGATCGGATGGAGCTGATCTTGAAGGAAAACCTGCAGTATGCCTTCACGGATCTGGCGCCCTATCTCGGCAAATGCCAATTTCGCGACTGCACACACCGCAAAGAGCCCGGCTGCGCCGTTCGTGCCGCCGTCGAGCGCGGCGATATCGAGCCGACGCGCTACGGTAGCTACCTGCGCCTGTACGAAAAGGCCGAACAGGTCAAACCGTGGGAGCAGAAAAAAACCTGACCGCCCCTGTCCGCCCTTTCCACGGCGATGCGCGGTAGGGACCGGCGTCCTCGACGGTCCGCCCTACCACCCACGGCGGTGCGCGGTAGGGCGGGGACACGTCCCCGCCGCCCCGTTCGACAATTGCACAGCCGGACAATAGTAAAATGCAAGACCATGTCATCCTGAGCGAGCGCAGCGAGTCGAAGGATCCGTCCCCTTATTTTACGAAAAATGTCCCATGAAATAGTAGATTTCTCGACTCGCTGTCGCTGAAAATGGTACAGTTTTTTGGACAAAAAT
>CAYOZT010000010.1:0-35303 GCA_964408545.1 uncultured Oscillospiraceae bacterium
AAGGATATTGAGATATGAAACAGGCTGCGCGGACGGCGATACCTAATTTCATATATTTCAAAACTCCTTTGTTTTCTCCGGTGATTTGCATTCTGGCATATATGTTACCACAAAAAGGAATTATTTTCAATACCTTTTGGCGTTTTTGCTGCGTACGAATGGGCAGAAAATGCTCGGCTGAATATACTTTTGGGACATTTGCCCCGAAATGATGCAGAAAATCCCCGTCACGGTGAAAGCCATGACAGGGATGTGTTCATAATGGTGTTTCCTCCTTGACAAGCGGTGTACGGCGTGGTATTCTTTAGGAAAAAGGAGGACGGAAGTTTATGCCTGCCATGTTTTCGATATTTCCGCTGCTTTTCGCGGCGGCGTTCTTTCTCTTTTTCCTCTTCTTTATCTATACGATCGTCCGATCCGTTCGGAAGGATCGCGCGAACGACCGCTCCCCTGTTCTGACCGTGGAAGCGACGCTCGTTACCAAACGAATACACGTTTGGGGCGACCACAGCCACACGAATTATTACGCCACCTTCCAAGTCATCAGCGGCGACCGCATGGAGCTTTCCGTGCCCGCGAACGAATACGGATATCTCGTCGACGGCGACCGCGGCCGCCTCACCTTTCAGGGCACACGATTTCTGAAATTCGAGCGAAGCTGAATTCATGCCCTTTTTCTCGGCGATCCGACATTTCCCGCAAAAGTTTACGCCTCGGTATTGACAACCGAGGCGAATTTCGTTATAATAGCGCAGGTGTGAAAAGTATGAAAAATATGAAAGGAGATCGCCATGGGCGCAGGCAAGCATATCCTCGGAAAATCCAACGCCCGCCGCGTGCTCGGCACCGCCAAGGTCGGTGACCGCGGGCAGATCGTCATCCCCAAGGAGGCACGCGAGATGTTCGGCATTCGCCCGGGGGACACGCTGCTCATTCTCGGCGAGGCGGAAGCCGGTCTGATCATCTCCCGACCCGACGCGCTGAACGATTTGGCCGAGCAGCTTATCAACACGATCAAAAAAGAGGATTGAATATGGACACATTACAAACGATCTATTCCGATATGGGCATCAGCCCGGCGGTGTATCAGCGCGGCGAGGCTGTACTTGAGCGGCTGCAAACGCGCTTCGCCGCCATTGACAAAATCGCCGAATACAATCAGGCAAAGGTGCTTTCCGCCATGCAGAAAAACCATGTTTCCGTCGCCTGTTTCGCCCCCTCCACGGGCTACGGCTACGACGACATGGGGCGCGACGCGCTCGAGCGTGTCTACGCCGATGTTTTCCACACCGAGTCCGCGCTTGTCCGCCCGCAGATCACCTGCGGCACGCACGCGCTGACCGTTGCGCTGAGTGCCAATCTCCTGCCGGGAGATGAGCTGCTGTCCCCTGTCGGTCTCCCCTACGACACGCTGCAGGAAGTCATCGGCATTCGCCCCTCGCCCTGCTCGCTGGCGGAATACGGCGTGAGCTATCGCCAAGTCGACCTGCTCGACGACGGCCGCTTTGATTACGACGGCATTCGCGCCGCCATCAACGAAAAAACGAAGCTCATCACCATCCAGCGCTCCAAGGGCTACGCCACGCGCCCGACATTCTCCGTGACGCAGATCGGCGAGCTGATCGCATTTTGCAAATCCGTCAAGCCCGACGTGCTCGTGATGGTGGACAATTGCTACGGCGAATTTGTCGAGACCATTGAGCCGTCCGACGTCGGCGCGGACATGGCCGTCGGCTCCCTGATCAAAAATCCCGGCGGCGGTCTTGCCCCCATCGGCGGCTACATCGCAGGTACGGCGGCGTGCATCGACCGCTGCGCCTACCGCCTGTCCGCGCCCGGTCTCGGCAAGGAGGTCGGTGCCAACCTCGGGCTGATGACGAGCCTGTTCCAAGGCTTTTTCCTCGCGCCGACAGTCGTTGCCGGTGCGGAAAAGGGCGCGATCTTCGCCGCCAATTTGTACGAGCCGCTGGGCTTCCGCTGTGTTCCGAACGCTACGGAGAGCCGCCACGACATCATTCAGGCCGTGGAGCTCGGAAGCGAAGCGGGCATGATCGCTTTCTGCAAAGGCATTCAAGCGGCCGCTCCCGTGGACGCCTTCGCCACCCCCATCCCCGGGGATATGCCCGGCTACGACTCTCAGGTCATCATGGCGGCAGGTGCTTTCGTGCAAGGCTCGTCCATCGAGCTTTCCGCCGATGGCCCCATTCGCCCGCCCTACGCCGTGTATTTTCAAGGCGGCCTGACATGGTATCACGCAAAACTCGGCATTCTCATGAGCCTGCAAAAAATGGCCGATGCGGGACTCGTCACGCTTTGAGAGGTGCCCCATGGAAAAAATCGACTGCCATACGCACATAGTAAACCATGCGATCTGCGAGGAATACTTTCGCCGCACGGACGGCTACGCACTCGTGATGGAATTTTTGCCGAAATTTCGCACCGAAGCGCTGCCGGATACCTCGCGCGAAGTCGTCGCCGCGGAGCCGCGACTGTTTTTCTGTCCCTGCATCGACATTTGGGGGGATATTCCCGCGCAGCTAGCGGCTATCGAGCCGCAGCTCGAGCGCTACCGCGTCGTCGGTCTGAAGATCTTTCTGACCTATCAGCGCGGCCGCGCCGACGACGAAAAAATGCTGCCCATCTACGCCTTTGCCTCCCGCCATCGTCTGTCGATCACCTTCCACACAGGCTCCTGCTCGCTCGTCCTGCCGACGGACAACGATCTCGCCGGATCCGACGCGCGCTATGTGCAAAATGTCGCACGGCGCTTCCCCGATGTCAATTTCATCGTCGCGCATATGGACGATCCGCGCTACGACACCTGCATCCCCATCGTGTGCGACACACCGAATATGTACACCGATTTTTCCGGTGCCTACGAGCCCGGTACGCCCGAGGGCGCAAATATGCAATGGGCGATCGACACCTTTGCCCACGCCATCCGTCAGCGCCCCGACGCATACAAAAAGGTCCTCTACGGCACGGATTTTTGCCCACCGATCAATCTTTCCGCCATCGAAGAGTATGACGAGACCATCGCTGCCATCTTCCCGCCCGAACAGTTTGCGGACATCTACTATCAAAACGCTCTGCGCGCCTTCCCGCGCCTGAACGATTATTTGCAGAAGTGAGGTTTCCCATGAAAGAGACAAAATTCAAGCAATTTATGAAGTCCTTTACTCCCTACCAGATCATTTATTTGGTCGCCGTCGTCACGGCAACGACCGTTCTGGTTATTTTCTTCCCCGAGGATGTGCTCGGCGATTACAAGGGAATCGTGTTGGTCGGCAGCGCCGTCATCAGCACCATTTCCAATCCGCTGTGTGAGCTGCTCATTTCCAAGCAGAGCAAGTGGAATTTCGTGGTCGATCTCGTGTTCATCGAAATTCCCGAGCTTGTCATCAATCTGCATTTCGGTTGGTACGCCGTCGCAACGACCATCGTGCTTTTTTGGATGCCCATCGATGTTGTCAGCTTCCTGCGCTGGAACAAGCACCCCGATCGCGAGGACGATAATCTGACACAGGTCAAGCGTCTGAAGCCGTGGCAATCCGCACTGGCGGTCGTCGCGATCGTCGGCTGGGGACTACTCGTCGGTTCGCTGCTGCGCCTCATTCCCGGCACGGCCGATAATTATCTCGACGCCTTCGCCTCCGCCGTTGGCATGGCAAACGGCATTTTGCTGCTGATGCGCTACAGCGAGCAGTGGCTGGCATGGCTCATCACCGTCATTCTCTATCTGTTCATGGATATTTCCTCGGGAATGTACATCCTGCTCGTCACCGAGATCGCCATGCTCATCAACACCTTCTACGGCATCGGCAAATGGATCCGCTACACATCCAAGCATCCCGCCGCCAAACATGCGGATGGTAAAAAATGCGATTGGAACAAGCGGCTCGGTAAAAAAGAAGGCAGTGCCGACTTTGTCAAGCCCGCCATCGGCTGGGGGCTGTTCGTCGGTACACTGCTGCTCGCCATTGCGATCGCCCTGATCGTTATTTTGTAACTGCTTAAAAGACGGCTCCCGGAGGTCTTCACACCTCCGGGAGCAAACTGTTTATGAAACGACCAGCTTGCACACAAGCTCGGTATACGCCACGGGATCGGCAAGCGGGAGCTCCGCCATCAGCTGCGCTTGGTAACACAATAGCTGCGCCAGATCCTGCGCGCGGACGGGATCGCTGACCATGGCGCTTTGCAGCGCCTTGACCGCCTCGTGCTCGGGGTTGAGCTCCAAGATCCGCCCCAGATCGTAGGCAAATTCGGGGTTGGCCTTCTTCATATACTTTTCCATCTCGAAGCTCATGCCGCCTTCGGGCACCATTGCGACGGGATGGCTGCCGAGATCGGCCGAAAGCCGAACCTCCTTGACCTGCTCGCCGAGACGTTCCTTGACGAAATCGATGAGCCCCTTCATTTCCTCGGTCTTGCTTTCCAGTGCCTTCTTTTCCTCGTCGGAGCGCAGGCCGAGATCGTCCGTTGCGGCGTTGCAGAAGCTCTTTTCGGCGTAGGTCATGAGCGTCTGCGGGATGAATTCGTCCACATCCTCGCTGCAAAGCAGCACGTCATAGCCCTTGGCGTCGAGCGTTTCGACCTGCGGGAGCTTGGCAAGGCGTTCGACATTCTCGCCGGGGACGTAGTAGATCTTCTCCTGCCCTTGCGCCATGGCGTCGACGTATTCGCGCAAAGAAATGAGCTTTGCCTGCTTGTGTGAGTAGAACAGCAGCAGATCCTGCACCGCCTCTTTGTGCGCGCCGTACTGTGCGACGCAGCCGTATTTGAGCTGACGGCCGAAGGCGGCGTAGAACTGCTCGTAGCGCTCACGCTCGTTTTCGAGCATGGACTTGAGCTCGGACTTGATCTTCTTTTCGATGTTGCGGGCGATGATCGTCAGCTGGCGGTCGTGCTGGAGCATTTCGCGGCTGATGTTGAGGCTCAAGTCCTGACTGTCGACGATGCCGCGCACAAAGCGGAAATGGTCGGGCAGCAGATCGGCGCAGTTTTCCATGATCATGACGCCGGACGAATACAGCTGCAGCCCCGGCTTAAAATCGCGCGAATAGAAATCGAAAGGCGCCTTCGACGGGATATACAGCAGCGCCTTAAAAGACACACTGCCCTCGGCGCTCGTGTGGATGACCTTGGCGGGCTTGTTGTAATCGAAGAAATGCTCGCGGTAGAACGCATCGTATTCGTCCTCGCTGACATCCTTTTTCGCGCGTTGCCACAGCGGGATCATGGAGTTGAGCGTTTCTTCCTCGGTGTAGGACTCGTAGCCGTCGTCATCGTCTTTTTTGCGGGATTTGGAGATCTCCATGCGGATGGGGTATCGGATATAGTCGGAGTATTTTTTCACGAGGGAGCGAATTTCGTATTCCTCCAAAAATTCGGAGAACTTTTCTTCCTCCGTGTCGTCTTTGATGGTCATGATGACGTCGGTGCCGGGAGTTTCGCGCGTCGTCTGTTCGACGGTGTAGCCGTCCGCGCCGTCGGAGGTCCACTTCCAAGCGATATCCTCACCGTATTTGCGGGAAATGACGCTGACATTGGACGAGACCATGAATGCCGAGTAGAAGCCCACGCCGAACTGACCGATGATGTCGATCTGCTCATCCTTTTCCATGGCCTGTTTGAAGCCCAGAGAACCGGATCTGGCGATCGTGCCGAGATTGTCCTCCATCTCGGCTCTGTCCATGCCGATGCCGTTGTCGGAAACGGTCAGGGTGCGGTTTTTCTCGTCGCGCGTGATGGTGATGGCAAAATCATCGCGGTTCAGGCCGACCCGATCGTCGGTCAGCGCGGTGTAGGCCAGCTTGTCGATGGCGTCGGAGGCGTTGGAGATGATCTCGCGCAGGAAGATCTCGCGATGGGTGTAGATCGAGTGGATCATCATGTCCAGCAGCCGCTGCGACTCCGCCTTGAATTGCATTTTTTCCATAAGTCAAAACACTTCTTTCGTTGTTTTTAGCACTCTATTTGCTTGAGTGCTAATATTATAACGCACGCAGAAAAAATTGCAAGCCCCTTTTTGAAATGTTCTCGTTTTGTTCACAAATACACCTGCGAGCGGCATCCTTTCGCGGATTTTGCGAAAAATTGCCAAAATCGGCATTGATTATTTGGGAATTTGTGATATACTTATCATGTATTTTTATGCGCCAATGGCACAGTTATTGATTATTTGGGAATGATTAAAGGAGCAAGACATGATCACTGTCACCAATCTCGGTATGCAATTCGGCGGGCAATGGCTGTTTCAGCACGTTGACCTGCAATTTCTGCCCGGCAACTGCTACGGCATCATCGGCGCCAACGGCGCGGGCAAATCCACCTTCCTGCGCATCCTGACGGGCGAGCTGGACTCGACGAACGGCTCGATCAGCATCGAGCCCGGCAAGCGCGTTTCCGTTCTGAAGCAGAACCAGAACGCCTTCGACGAATACTCCGTCCTTGACACCGTTATCATGGGCAACCGTCATCTGTATGATGTTATGAAGGAGAAAGACGCCATCTACGAAAAGGAGGATTTCTCCGACGAGGACGGTCTGCGTGCCGCCGAACTGGAGGCGGAATTTGCCGAGCTGGGCGGCTGGGAGGCCGAGTCGGACGCTTCGCGTCTGCTGCAGGGTCTGGGGATCGGAACGGAACTGCACTACGACATGATGGATTCGACCGATCCGCGCTTGAAAGTGAAGGTACTGCTCGCGCAGGCGCTGTTCGGCGAGCCCGACATCATCATGCTCGACGAGCCGACCAACAACCTCGATATCGAGGCGATCAACTGGCTGGAAGATTTCCTGCTGGACTTTTCCGGAATGGTCATCGCCGTGTCGCACGACCGCCACTTCCTCAATACCGTCTGCACGCACACCGTCGACATTGACTACGGCAAGATCAAGATGTACGTCGGCAACTACGACTTCTGGTACGAGTCGTCGCAGATGGTGCAGGCGATGATCCGCAACAAAACCAAGAAAAATCAGGAAAAGATCGAAGAGTTGCAGCTGTTCATCCAGCGCTTCTCCGCCAACAAGAGCAAAGCCAAGCAGGCTACCGCCCGTCGCAAGCTGCTCGACAAACTGACGGTCGAAGAAATGCCCTGCTCCACGCGCCGCTATCCCTTCGTCGGCTTCATGCCCGAGCGCGAGCTCGGCAAGGATGTCCTGACCGTGAAGGATGTTTCCCTTACCGTCGACGGCGTCAAGCTTCTCGACAAGGTCTATTTCTCCGTCGGGCGAAACGACAAGATCGCTTTCGTCGGCGAAAACGAGCTGGCGCAGACGGCACTGTTCCAGATCCTCATGGGCGAGCTGGAGCCGGACGAGGGCAGCGTCAAATGGGGCGTTTCCACCATCCGCAGCTACCTGCCGAAGGACAATTCCGCCTATTTCGACGGCAATGAAATGGAACTGGTCGACTGGCTGCGTCAATACAGCGCCAAAAAAGACGATGTCTACCTGCGCGGTTTCCTCGGTCGGATGCTTTTCAGCAACGAAGATGTGTTCAAGCAGGTCAACGTCCTTTCGGGCGGCGAAAAAGTGCGCTGTATGCTCTCGAAAATGATGCTCTCGGGCGCGAACGTCGTGCTGCTCGATCAGCCGACGAACCATTTGGACATGGAGTCCATCCAAGCCGTGAACAAAGGGCTTGAGGCATTCTCCGGCGTGGTGCTCCTTGCCTCGCACGACCACGAGATGCTCACCTCCACCTGTAACCGCGTGATCGCGTTCCAACCCGACGGCACGATCATCGACAAATACGGCACCTATGACGATTACCTCGCGTGGAACGCCGAACGGAAAAATCAAGAGGGATAAACCATGCAAAAAATATTGGACATCATCACCGAAAAAATGCAGCGGGCCTTTGCCGACGCAGGCTATGACGCTTCCTACGGACGCGTCACCGTCTCCAACCGTCCCGACCTGTGCGAATATCAGTGTAACGGCGCTTTGGCTGCGGCCAAGCAGTACAAGTGCGCGCCCATTCAGATCGCGAACGCCGTCGTCGAAAAGCTGAACGCCGACGACTACTGTCTGATCGAAGCGGTCATGCCGGGCTTTATCAATCTGAAACTTTCCGGGCATTTCCTGCGGGAATATCTCGAAAAAATGCGCACCGAGCCCGATTTCGGCATTGAAAAATGCGGTGAGGGCAAGACCATCGTCGTCGACTACGGCGGCGCGAATGTCGCCAAGCCCCTGCACATCGGCCATCTGCGCCCCGCCATCATCGGCGAAACGCTCAAGCGCCTGCACGGCTTTTTCGGCTACGACTCCATCGGCGATGTGCATCTGGGCGACTGGGGACTGCAGATGGGTCTGATCATCGCCGAGCTTCACGAGCGGCAGCCGCAACTTCCCTACTTTGACCCCGATTTCAGCGGCGAGTATCCCGCCGAGTCTCCCTTCACGGTCGACGAGTTGGAGGAGATCTATCCGACCGCGTCCGCCAAAAAATCCGACCCCGCGTTTTCGCACGAGGCACATCAGGCGACCTTCGAGCTGCAGCAGGGGCGGCGCGGCTACCGTGCGCTGTGGGAGCACATCATGCGCGTTTCGGTCGCCGATCTGAAGAAAAACTACGACCGTTTGAACGTTCATTTCGAAAAATGGCTCGGCGAGAGTGACGCCGATCCCCTCATCCCCGCCATGGTCGAGGATATGAAGCGCCGCGGCATCGCCGTCGCGTCCGAAGGCGCGTGGGTCATCCCCGTGGCCGAGGAGGGCGACAAAAAGGAAATGCCGCCGTGCATCCTCGTCAAGAGTGACGGCTCGTCCATTTACGCGACGACCGACCTTGCCACCATCGTGCAGCGTATGCGCGACTGGCAGCCCGACAAGATCCTCTACGTTACCGACAAGCGGCAAAATCTGCACTTCGAGCAGGTATTCCGTGCCGCACGCAAAGCGGGCATCGTAAACGACGGCACCGCGCTGGAGCACGTCGGCTTCGGCACGATGAACGGTGCCGACGGCAAGCCTTTCAAAACGCGCGACGGCGGTGTGCTGCGGCTCGAGCAGCTCATTCGCGATATGACCGATTTCGTCCGCACGAAGGTCGTGGAAAACAAGATCGTCGAAGAAGCCGATGTCGAGGCGACTACGGAAAAGATCGCCATGGCCGCGCTGAAATACGGCGATCTGAGCAATCAGCCCACCAAGGACTATAATTTCGACATGGAGCGCTTTGCCGCATTCGAAGGCAATACGGGCCCGTACATTTTGTACACCATCGTGCGTATCAAATCCATCCTCGCCAAGTACGGCGCGTGGGAAAATCTTCCCATCCAAGCGCCCGTGAACGACTGCGGCAAGGAGCTCATGCTCGCCGTCACGAAGCTCGCGCCTGCCATGGAGTCGGCGCTGGCGAACTCCGCACCGAACATGATCTGCGCGTATATCTACGATCTGGCCGCCGCGGTCAACAAATTCTACCACGAAACGCCCATCCTCAAAGAGGAGGACGAGCAGGTCAAAGCCGGGCACATTGCGCTCATCGCGCTGGCCAAGCGCATTTTGGAGCAGTGCATCGACATTCTCGGCTTCAGCGCGCCGGAAAAAATGTAAGACGCAACGGAGGTAGACCATGTCGGATACCATTGCCGCGCTTTCCACCGGCAACTGCGTCAGCGCGATCGGCATTTTGCGACTCTCGGGCGACGACTGCGCCGCGATCGCCGGCGCCGTCTTTACCCCGAGCAACGGGAAAACGCTCTGCGACGCACCCGATCGCAAGCTGATCTTGGGCACGCTGCACGATGCGCAGCATCGCGTCATCGATCATTGCTGCGCAATTTACTGCCGCGCTCCGCACAGCTACACGGGGGAAAACACGATCGAGATCCAATGTCACGGCTCCCCTGCCGTGCTCGCGGCGGGGCTTGAGGCGCTCTATCAGGCGGGTGCACGACCCGCGCGGCGCGGAGAATTCACCAAACGCGCCTTTCTCAGCGGGAAACTCGGCCTGACGCAGGCCGAGGCCGTCATCGACCTGATCGAAGCGGACACGGCCGACGCCGCCGCGAATGCCGCGGGGCAGGTCGGCGGCGTTTTGCAGCGCAAGCTGCAACCGATCTACGACGAACTGACCGACCTTTGCAGCCATTTCCACGCGGTGCTCGACTATCCCGATGAGGATATCGAGGATTTCGGTCTTGTCAACTATGCGTTGCCCCTTCAAAAAGACGTGCAACTGCTGCAGCAACTGCTGCAAAGCTACTCGCAGGGGCGCATCCTGCGCGACGGCGTGCGCGCCGCCATCATCGGGCGGCCGAATGTCGGCAAAAGCAGCCTCCTGAACGCCCTTGCCGGCTACGAGCGCGTCATCGTCACGGAGGTCGCGGGCACGACGCGCGACACGGTCGAAGAAAGCGTGCGCGTCGGTTCGACGCGCCTGCGCCTGATCGACACCGCCGGCATCCGCGATTCCGAGGACGTGGTCGAAGCGCTCGGCATCGCGCGCTCCAAACAAGCGATGCAAAATGCCGAGCTGGTCATTTTCGTGTGTGACGCAAGTGTCCCCCTCTCGGACGACGATCTCGCGATCATCGACCTTTGCGCCGAACACGAAAATGCCATCGCCGTGCTGAACAAGTGCGACATCGGCTGCGCCGTCGAGCCGAGCGAGCTGCCGTTTTTGTACGTGGTCAAAACCTGCGCCAAAAGCGGCGAAGGGCTTGAGCTGCTGGCACAGGCCGTGGATATGATCTTTGAAGGCGGCGCGCCCTGCGACGGCTCGCTGCTGACCAACGCCCGTCAGGTCGATGCCATCCGTCGGGCAAAGGACGCCGTCGAGCGTGCGCTCGACGCTCTGCACGCGCACATGACGCCCGACGCCGTGCTCACCGACATCGAACAGGCGATGCAGGCCATGGGCGAAGTCACGGGCGGCACGGTGCGCGAAGATATCACCGCCCGCATATTTGAACGATTTTGTGTAGGAAAATAGCATGATTTATTTGGACAATTCCGCCACCACCAAGCCCTGTGCCGCCGCGCTCGAGGCCGTGACCGACGCGATGACGAACGCTTGGGGCAATCCGAGCGCGCTCTACCGCCTCGGATTTGATGCGGCCAAGCAGCTGCGCCTTGCCCGCAACCGTGTGGCAAGCGCCATGGGCGCCGAGCCCGAGCGCGTATTTTTCACCTCCGGCGGTACGGATGCCGACAACTGGGCGATCCTCGGCACGGCGAAAAAGCAGGGCAAACGCGGTCGCCACATCGTCACCACCGCCATCGAGCACCACGCCGTGCTGCACACGCTGCGCGAGCTCACATCGCAGGGATTCGAAGTCACCTATCTGCAGCCGGACGCCATGGGGCGCGTCGGCGTCGATGCGCTACGTGATGCGCTGCGCCCCGACACCGTCCTCGTGTCCGTCATGATGGTCAATAACGAGGTCGGCTCGGTCATGCCCATCGCGCAGATGGCGCGTTTGACGCATCGGCTCAGCCCCGAAGCCGTTTTTCATACGGACGCGGTGCAGGGATTCGGGAAGATCCCCTTCTCCGCGAAAACGCTCGGTGCGGATCTCATCAGCGTGTCCTCGCACAAAATACACGGCCCGAAAGGCTGCGGTGCGCTGTATATCAGCCCGCGGCTGAAGTCCTTCCCCGCCGCGCTGCACGGCGGCGGTCAGGAGAGCGGCTACCGCAGCGGCACGGAGGCTACGCCCGCCCTTTTCGGTTTCGGCGCCGCCTGCGCCGAGGTTTTTCCGACGATGCAGGCGGACACCGCCCGCGAGAGGCAACTGCTGGTTGACATTTTGGACGGTGTTTCCGATATGGACGGTGTCGTCGTCAACGGTTGCCACGAGGCGCCGCACATTCTGAGCCTGTCCATTCCCGGCGTACCGACGCAAAATTCCATCAACATTTTGCAAGATCGCGGCATTTATGTCAGTGCCGGCTCGGCCTGTGCCAAAGGGCACCGCAGCCATGTGCTCGACGCCATGAACCTTGCGCCCGAGGTGATCGACGGCGCCTTCCGCGTTTCGCTCGGCCGCGATACCACCTCGGCCGACATTGCCGCCTTGCTGGACGGCCTGCGCGCCATTCTCGCTTGGAAGCGATAAACGGCGCCGCATTTCTCTGCATTTGTGCCATGATTACGGCATAACGATCTAAAAGGAGTGTTTTACCATGAAGCAATTCAAACGCTGCGGCAGCATCGCACTGGTCGCGCTGCTACTGATCTCGGTCCTCTTAAACGGACTGACGCCGATCGCCTTTGCCGACGGGATCGGCTCGGGCTACACCTGTGCAGAGGATGTGCAGTATGTAAAAGTCGGTACATATGTTGCCAACTGGGGCTACCGCGGGGAGACCTGCAGCTTCCTATCCCCGATGGCGAACGCATTTTACACCGACGAGTACGATTATGCCACGCTTTCCGAGCTCGTCGGCGGCAGCGGGCAGTACGACGCGCCGGGCACTGCGCTTTATGAAGCCTTGCACGACCTGATGGCCGACAATCACACAACCCTGAACTCCTACGGTGATTCCCGCTATCTTTTCAAGTACACCGACTGCCAACTCAGCCAGACCGACACCATTCTTTCGTTCTATTCCGGCGTTTCCTTTGCCGGCGAATGGGATAATGGTAAAACATGGAACCGCGAGCACACTTGGCCGTCCTCCAAATGCCTGAATCCGGGTCATAACAACAACACAAAAGATGAAAGCACCGATATCATGATGCTGCGCCCTGCGCTTACAAGCGAAAACGGCAGTCGCGGCAACAAAGCTTACGGTGAATCCTCCGGCTACTGCGATCCGGGTGTGGATGTCCGCGGTGATTGCGCCCGCGTTTTCTTGTATATGTATGTTCGTTGGCAGATCACGGACGGCAACGGGGATTATTCGACTTGGGGCAGCAACGGCGTCATCGAAAGCTTGGATATTCTGCTCAAATGGATGGAAGAAGATCCCGTTGACACATGGGAAATGGGCAGAAACGACGCCGTCGAGTCCATCACGGGCACGCGCAATGTCTTCGTCGACTATCCGCAGTACGCATGGCTGCTGTTCGGCCGCGAAGTCCCCGCCGATTATCAATCGCCCTCCGGCGAAAGCGGCGGCGTATCCTGCGCACACGAAAACATCGTCTACACGCCGGCGGTAAACGCCACCTGCGTGTACGAAGGCGCGGATGCCTACTACACCTGCCAAGACTGCGGGCGGATGTTCTCGAACAAGGAGTGCACCGTCCCGACTTCCCTTTCCGCCGTGGTCGTTCCCGCGACGGGCAAGCACGATTATGAAAACGGCTGCTGCAAAGTTTGCGGCCGTGAGGAGCCGACGACCGAGTGGGAGACCGCGGATGTCTTTGCCGACGGGGACAAGATCATTCTCGTCGCCGAATACGGCGGAAAATACTACGCCATGAGCAACAGCATTTCGAGCTCCATCGCCGCGGCGATCGAGGTCGAGACTATGAACGGTGTACCCGTAAACGTGAATATTTCCGATTTCGCTTGGACGCTGCGCGACGCGGGCGACGGAAAATTCTATCTGGAAAACGAGCAGGGACAACTGAAAGTCAGCAAGACCAACCTTTCCGTATCCGCAAGCGGCGCAGCCTTTTCCGTCAGCACCGATCGTGTCAGCAGCACGAGCGACCGCGCGCTTTTCCTGCAGGAAACCTCGGACGATCTGCGCTTCAAAAACTATGCAATAAGCAATTTGAGTACCTCTACCTACGCTGCCGCGGTCGTCTATAAGTATTCCAAGGTCGAAAGCGCCTGCGATCATCAATGGACGGATGCCACCTGCACCGCGCCGAAGACCTGCACCCTGTGCGGTGAGACCGAAGGCGAAGCGCTCGGCCATACAGATGCAGACGGTGACGGGAACTGTGACCGCTGCGGCACCGCGCTTTCGACCGAATGCGCACACAATTGGACGGACGCGACCTGCACCGATCCGAAAACCTGCACCCTGTGCGGCGCGACCGAAGGTGAAGCGCTCGGCCACGACTGGCGCGGCGCCACCTGCACAAGCGCAAAAATTTGCGCCGTTTGCGGTGAGACCGAGGGCGAAGCGCTCGGCCACGACTGGCGCGACGCCACCTGCACAAGCGCAAAAACCTGCGCCGTTTGCGGCGCGACCGAGGGCGAAGCGCTCGGTCACGATTTCGGCGAATGGCAGATCACACGCGAGCCGACCGTAACGCTCGAAGGCGAACGTAGCCACAGCTGCACGCGCTGCGGTCTGGAAGAAACGCAAAGCATCGAAAAGCTCCCCGACACCGGCAGCGAAAATCCCGACGAAGGTAAAAATCCCGATGAAGGCGAAAATCCCGGTGAGGGAGAAACGCCCATCCTGAGTGAAGACGCGGTCAAAGCCGTGCTCGTGGTCGTCATCATCGTCGTGGTGGTCGTCGTATTGCTGGATGCAGGCATCTCCTGATCGGAGGCAGGCATGGACGAACGACTTTCGCAGATCCTGCACGCCTTTCGGCTCGACAGTGCGCCGATCCGCTGTCAAAACCACGGCAGCGGCCACATCAACCGCAGCTACCTCGTCGTCACGGAAAGCGGCCGACGGTATCTTCTGCAAAAAATGAATAACCGCGCATTTTCGGACATTGCCGCCTTGCAGGAAAACATCGTCGCCGTCACGACGCATCTGCGGCGCAAAACGAGCGATCCGAACGCCGTGCTGACGCCCGTGTTCACGGAAAGCGGGCAATCGTGGCTGCATTTTGCGCCCGAGAGCGATTGGCGCGTATTTCACTTCATCGAGAACGCCGTTTGCCTCGAGCGGGCGGAAAGTTTGGACGATTTCTATCAGTCCGCCATCGCCTTCGGCCGTTTTCAGCAGCAGCTGGCGGACTTCCCTGCCGCGTCGCTGCACGAGACGATCCCCCGTTTTCACGATACGCCGCACCGCTTCACGCAGCTGAAAGAAGCGATCGCACGCGATCGCGTGGGACGTGCGGACGGCGTGCAGCGTGAGATCGATTGGGCGCTTTCGTATGAAGCGGACGCCGACCGTCTGCTCGCGCAGCTGCGCGCGGGGACGCTTCCCCTGCGTGTGACCCATAACGACACCAAGCTCAATAACGTCATGCTCCGCGCGGACACGCACACGCCGCTGTGCGTCGTCGATCTCGACACGACCATGCCCGGCCTCAGCGCTTACGATTTCGGCGACTCCATCCGTTTCGGCGCGGCGACCGCCGCGGAGGACGAGCGCGATTTGGAGAAAATGCGCCTCGATTTGGAGAAATTCCGCGTTTTTTCGCGTGGATTTTTGTGTGCCTGCCCCGATCTGACCGCCGCCGAGCGGGACGCGTTGCCACTCGGCGCGCTGCTGATGACGCTCGAGTGCGGCACTCGTTTCCTTGCCGACTATCTCGACGGCGATCGCTATTACTCCGTCGCCTATCCGACGCACAATCTCGATCGCTGCCGCACGCAGCTGCGCCTCGCCGCCGACCTGCAAAAGCAATGGGACGCCATGGCGCGGATCGTCCGCGAAGAAGCTTAAGAATGCACAGCGGGACTGCCTTTCGAAAGAGGCAGTCCCGTTTTTGTCGTTTTCGTGCATTCAGACGGCAGAGCCGGCAGCGTAAGCGGTCGACCAAGCGATCTGCAGGTTGAATCCGCCCGTGTAAGCGTCGCAGTCGATGATCTCGCCGGCGAAATACAGCCCGTCGACGATCTTCGAGCGCATGGTTTTCGGATCGATCTCGGATACTTTCACACCGCCGCTCGTGATGATGGCCTCCTCCACGGGGCGTTTGCCGCGAATGGTGAAGGAAAAAGACTTTAGCAGTGTCAAAAGCGCATGGCGCTGCGCGCGTGTCAGAGAATTGGCCTGCATGGTCGGCTCGATCTTCAATCGTTCGAGCACGACGCCGATCATGCTGCGCGGCAGCAGATCGGTCAGCGCGTTTTCCATGGCGCGATTTTTGTACTGCTCCATGTCGCGCAGGATGCGCGCATCGAGCTTGCTTTCGTCCAGCGCGGGTTTCAGATCGATGACGAGGCGGCAGCCTTCGCCCTTGAGATGGGCACTGGCGGAGAGCACAGTCGGCCCGGAAAGGCCGAAATGCGTGAAAAGCAGCTCGCCGAAATCGCCGAACAACTTTTTGCCCTTAGCGTCGAAGAGTGTCACCTGCACGTTTTTCAGCGAAAGTCCCTGCATCTGTGCGGCGTCGGACTCCAACGTCTCCAGCGGGACCAAGGAGCCTTCGGCGGGCACGATGCTATGTCCCAGTGCGCGGGCGATGGCATAGCCGTCGCCGGTCGAGCCTGTAGCGGGATAGCTCAGGCCTCCCGTTGCGAGGATGACGCACCGGCAACCGTAGGTTGCGGTCTGTGTGCGGACGCCGCAAACGGCGCCGTCGGCGCTCAGTACTTCGCACACGCGCGCCGTCTGCACGCGCACGAGCGCACTTTTCAGTTGCTGCCGCAGGGCGTCCAAAACGCTGCGACTTTGGTCGGAAACGGGAAAAACGCGGTTTCCGCGCTCGATTTTCAATGGGCAACCTGCGCCTGTAAAAAAGTCCATCACCGCCTGCGGCGGGAAGGCGTTCAGGGCGCTATACAGGAATCGGCCGTTGCGCGGAACATTTTTCAGCACCTCGTCGACCGAGCAGGCGTTGCACACATTGCAGCGGCCTTTTCCCGTGATGAGCAGTTTTTTGCCGAGTCGGTCGTTGCGCTCGAGCAGCAGCACGCGCCTGCCGTTTTTCGCTGCCGTAATGGCGGCAAACATTCCCGCAGGGCCGCCGCCGATCACGATCACATCATAGTTTTCCATGCTTCTCCCCCACCGTCCGCAACAGCTCGACCTCCTGCGCGCTCAAATAGCGCCATTTTCCGACCTCCAAAGTTCCGAGCTGCAGTGTGCCCTCGCGGATACGGCGAAGGCGTGTCACGTGCATCCCGACGGCCTCGCACATTCGGCGCACCTGTCGGTTGCGCCCCTCGTGGATGGTGATCTCGAGCTGCGCGTGCTCCCCTTGCCGCTTGCGGCAGCAAAGCTGCGGCGCGCCGATGGTATAGCCGTCGAGCGTCACAGGCTTATGAAGCCTTGCAAAGCCCTCGTCCGAGAAGCCCGTCACCCATGCAAGGTAGCTTTTTTCGACCTCATGGCGCGGATGCATCAGTGCGTGCGCCCACGCGCCGTCGTTCGTAAACAGCAGCAGCCCCTCCGAAGAAGCATCCAGCCGCCCGACGGGATAGACCCGCGTGCCGCAGTCGGCAACCAACTCCGCGGCCGTGCGGCGTCCGCGCTCGTCGGAAAGCGTCGTGACAAAGCCGCGCGGTTTATTCAGCAAAATGTACACCCGCTCCCGGCACTGCGGAAGCGGTTTATCGTCGAGCAGGATCTCGTCCGTATCCGGATCGGCGGACTGCCCGAGTGTCGCAGGTGCGCCGTTTACGCGGACGCGTCCCTGCGCGATCATCTCCTCCGCCGCACGGCGCGATGCCACGCCCCGCGCGCAGAGGATCTTTTGCAATCTTTCTTTCATGTCAATCTCCAAAAAGGCGTTCTCGGACGCTTTTTCTTGGTTTCTGCGGCGGAAATTCGACCGTTTCGGCGTATTCCACGCGCACCTTCCCGATGCAATTGCCGTTGAGCAGGATATACGCCTGTCCCGCCGCCGCACCTTCGGCCAGCGGTGCAAAGGCGATTTTTGCGGACAATCGCAGCGACACGTTTTCTCCCGCCCGCAGCGGGAAAGAAAAATCCTCACTTGCGACGATCAATACGCTCTCGCGCTCGCCGCCGAAAACATCGAGCGTGCCGACGATGTCGCCTGCATGGACGATGCATTCCTCGTGCAAGGCGGAAAAGCCCTGCGCATAAAGCGCCGCGTGATCGACCCAGTCGTTGCCGTCGTCTACGGTGACGGCGATCAGGCGTCTGCCGCCGCGGCGGCAACTCGAAACGAGAATGCGCCCTGCGGCGCGGGTGTAGCCCGTTTTGACGCCCTCCGCGCCCTCAACGCGCCACAAAAGTTTATTGTGATTGCTCAGCACGCGATCACGGATGCGCACGGATCTTGTCGACACCGTCTGCGCAAAGAGCACGTTTTCCATGGCATAACGCGCCAAGATCGCCAGATCGCGCGCAGACGAATAGTGTTCGGCGGCGTCGAGCCCGTGCGGATTGGCAAAATGCGTGTTTTTCAGCCCAAGCTGCCGCGCTTTTTCGTTCATTTCCCGCACGAATGCGTCGACACTGCCGCCGCAGTAAACGGCAAGTGCCGTCGCCGCGTCGTTTCCGGAGCAGAGCATCGTCGCGTACAGCAGCTCCTGCACCGTCCATTTTTCGCCCGCGCGCAGATACACGGACGAGCCTTCGATCCCGACGGCTTCGTCGGGGATCGGAACGATATCGAGCACATTGCACCGTTCGCAGACGAGCAGCGCCGTCATGATCTTGGTGGTGCTCGCGATCAGGCTTTTTTCGTCCGCTCGCTTTTCGTAGAGCACTTCGCCCGACGCCGCATCCAGCAGCAGCGCCTTCTGCGCCGAAACGGCACCGACGGAGCACGATAGGAAAAGGACGGCAGCCAGTACAGCCGCCGTCCCGGCAAGAAGCATTTTCATATTTTCACCCGAAGGCAGTATGCGTCGGGCAAAGGAAAATTATTCGCCTTTTTTCTCTTTTCTCGAGTCGAGGAAATCGGAAATGCGGTCAAGCACATCGGGTACCTGCTCGACGATGCGGTCGGCCGTGGTGTTGGCGGGCGTCGGGATGGTCAAAACGCGGACATTCCCCTCCTTGACGACCAAAAAAGCCACGGGCGTGACCTTCACGCCGCCGCCTGCGCCGCCGCCGAAGGGATTTTCCTGCTTGTTCAGATTTTTCGACACAAAATCCGAACCGCCGCCGCCGACACCGACGCTGACCTTCGACACGGGGATGATGGTCACGCCGTCGGGCGTGGTGATGGGATCCCCGATGACGGAATTGACATCGACCATCTCGCGGATCTTCGAGATGGTGTTTTCCAGCATATTGGGAAGATTCTTACTCATTTAGAGGCACCGCCTTTTCTTAAATTTCGTATTTTCAGGAACGCGGACATGGCCTTGACGCCGTATTTGACCGCGATCCACACTAGACCGCCGAGGCTGATGACCGTATCGAAACGCGCGAGGATGACGGTCTGATCGGCTTCGAAGTCGCATTCGACTTCCAGATCCCGCTTTTTGATGACAAAGTAACGCTCCAGACGCGGCATGAGATTTCCCAGCGCCGCCCACGCCCTGCCGTAGTTGACGGCGAGATCGCAAGGATCGTCGGAAGCGAGGATGAGCTTCATCTCGAGCCTGCGGATGCGCAGTTTGCGACGGAAGGCATTGAGAAAATCAAGGCCGATCTTGACGAGCGGAAGAAAGTCCGTGATCGAGCCGCCCTTCTCTTTCTTTGGCTCGGCGGAAGCTTTTTTCTTCTTGTCATCGGTTTTTTTCGGCTTTTTTTCCTTTTTCTTTTTGGGCTTTTTTTCTTTTTTGGGGCCGCCGATCAGGCGGATGGGGATCCATCCGACAAGGCAGCGCAGGAAAAAGCCCTCTTCATTGTATTTGATCGACACGCCGATGGGCAAAAGCGCCAAAACCACCAAAATGCCGAGTGCGATCAACCATCCCATGTGCTCACGCCTCCGTCTCGCTCGCTGCGCTCGGCTCCTCGGCCACGGTTACGATCGGCTCGCCGAAATCGATTTTTTCGATCGGCGGAAGCTCTTCAAGCGAGGAAATGCCGAAAGTACGCAAAAAATCGGGCGTCGTGCGGTACAGGATCGGCCGTCCGGGGACGTTGAGCCTGCCCGCTTCCGTAATGAGCTTTTTGTTCAGCAGCGCGGACACGGAATACGAGCTGTCCACCCCGCGAATTTGCTCGACCATTGCCTTGGTCGCGGGCTGATAATAGGCAATGATGGTCAGCGCCTCGAGCTGCGAGGATGAAAGCTTGGGCGGCTTTCTCGTCTCAAGCACCTGCGCGACGAAGTCCGCCATTTCTCCGGAGGACACCATCTGATAGCCTTTTTCCAGCCGCAAAATGCGAATGCCGCGCCGCTCAAAAGCGAGCCGGTCGGCCAATTCGTCCGCCGCCGCGGCAATGTCGGCGGGATCGGCTTGCAGCGCGGATGCCAGTCGACCGATCTCCACCCGCTCGCCCGAAGCAAAGAGGATGGCCTCGATGGCACGCTGCAGATCGTCTTTGTCCATGGTCATTCCTCCTTCGGGATCTTTCTGTCGATCAGACGCACGGTCGGGTTGTCGCCGTTGACATCGTCTTCGAGCGTAACGGTATTGTTTTTGCACATATCGAGCAAGGAGATGAAGGTCGCGACGATCTCGGAGCGGCTTTTGTTCCCCTTGAAAAGATTTTTGAGTTTTTCGACGCCGCGCAGCAGCAAATGGCGCATCAATTCGCCCGTTTTCTTGCTGATCGAATACGGCTCACGGCCGACGATGCCCTTGAAGTTCACGGTCGGCGGCGGCAAACGCTGCTGATTTCGCTCGGCGATCAGATCGAGCGCCTTCGTCAGATCCGCCGTTTCGTGGCGGTAACGGTAGCCTTTTTCGCGGCGCAGCGGCTCGGGCTCCTTCGTAAAGAGGTTGCGGCCGATCTCGTTGCGCGGCTCCAAAAAGGAGACGGCGAGACGAATTTGCTCGATGGCCTCTTTGCGCTGGCGCTCGATGAGCGATTGTCGCAGTTGATCGAGCTCGGACTGCGCCTCCGCCTGCTCGGCGGCGGACAGGAGCATTTTCGTCTTGATGAGCATCAAATGGGACGCCATGGTGATAAATTCACTGGCGATCTCCATGTCCATGCGCTTCATTTCATCGAGATAAGCGAGGTATTGCTCCAAGATCGCGGTGATCGACACATCTTCAATTGCAATTTTATTCTTGCTCAGCAGCAGGAATATGACATCCAGCGGGCCGTCGAAATCCTCCATCTCTTCCGTGCGGGTATGGACGATGCCCTCCAGACGATAACGCGGTTCACCCATGGTCTCGCTCCTCAGCTTAGCCAATTTCTCAACTGTAGTATACCACGATTTTCCTGTTTGCGCAAGTATTTCTCGGAACTTTTTTGCCGAATTGCCCAAATCGGGATGTGCCGAACACTCGATAAAGCAGTTCTGCCGCAAAGCGAATGCTTTGCGGCAGAAAATTATGCATTGTTACCCGAATATCGGGCGTTCGGAAAAGGCAGGGCTTATTCCGGTGTGTAGTCGAACTCAACGGAGAATTCTCTGCCACTGAGCACCTTGGTCAAGCGATAGTGTCCCGCGGAAAAAGTGACATCCGACCGAAGATGTGCAAAATAATTCAAGCAATTTGAAGTGATATACGATCGTTTCTTACTGGGAATCGTAAAACAGCGTTCCCCGCCGAATTCCGATTCATTTGTTTTTGTCAGTTGCGTCCAAGTGTTGTCCTCGTATCGCTCTAAAATGTAATATTTGTCGTTAAACCAACAGCCCAGATTATCATAGTCGTAGATAGTGATCCAAATACCTCTATCATCCACTTCAAGGAACTTGATTTCAATATTCCAAACATCTCTTTCCTCGGACGGCATAGGTATCTCATATGCCGTCTCATCCCGCGTTTCGGGCACATAGTTGGGATCTGCAGTCATCGGAGGGGCTGCTGTTGTTTCTTCCGCAGCGTTGGATGTCTCAGCGGCACTTGTCCCGTTCGCAGCACCGGATGTTACACCGATAGTGGTCGGCACCACGTCGGGGCTATTCGACGAAACGCAAGCGCAAAGCAGTACGGAAACAGCTAACAAGGATGTACAAACAGTAAGTATCTTCTTCATGTTGATCATTGTCGGTTTTCCCACCTTTCAACGGATTGATTCCTTACGCTTCTGATTATCGAAAACAAGATGTCATACATTCGCGTTCCGCCCGTATACATCCACGCTTTTGTATCGTCCAGTCTAATGTATGTTTGAATTCCATAAACATAGCCACCAAATATGATGGGGCTTCCGCTATTGCCATGTGTCGCAAAGGCAGAAATCTGCATCTTATTATTATCAAATCCTGTAATGTTCCCGGGTGATCTCCATTGTGTGTAGGAAGCTTTGTCTCCGGGATAGCCTATGACATGGATATACTTACCCAGTTCGCTCTCTCCGCACCCATGAAGTCCGAGCCATCCGTATTCTCCGCCCAAATTTTGATTGATTTGAATGATGCTCCAGTCGTGATTGAAATCCGGGTAAGTTTCAATGTCGCCGTTTTCATTTATATGGTAGTCGGAATTATTCATAAAATCCACGCTTATCGAAACATTGACATAGCTCGCAACGGCCGCATATGTGTTACGTCCATTCCTGCCGGCGTAGAAGGTGATTGTAGATGCCCAACCTCCGTTGCTCGAATTGGCATACTCAGGCTTCCAAAGAACGTGCGCGCAGGAAATCAAGATGTCGTAGCTCTGCAAACTTGCTGTGCCATAAAATCCACTATCCGGCTCCCCGTCTCCATCCGTATCAAATTCACAGACAATAGTGCCTATCCGCTTATCCGCAGGATTAACTTGCGTCCGCCCATGCTCGTCACCGGGATCTAATATTGAGTCATCGATCGGTTCCATAGAAGGCAAATGCGATACAACTTCGATTTCATCGCCACCCGGCACGAGGTTTTGACTAGAAGCCAAAGGGTAAACGGTATACGTTATGTTTCCGTTCGCATCGCGTGTGCAAACGGTTTCGGATGTTATTTCCGGCAAAGAGGATACATCCGCTGTCAGATTGCTCTCCGGTAGGCATACGGCGTTTTCATCGGGTGTCAACGGAACATCATAGCTGTAAACTGCCGAAGCTGAAAGAACAGAGGTCGAAAGCAGCATGGCAGCTATTAGAATACTACATACTTTTCTCAACATATTGTTTTCCTCCTAAACATATTTACTTTCCGATTACACGTACATTACATTTGCGACCCGACAGTTTCGGATCGCAAGCATCCTAAAGCGGATCCTTGCGGTAAAATAGAACGGGTACGGCGGTCAGCGGAAACATGATCGATCCCCTCCCATCAAAATACTCTTGCACAATAAGAATAGCACGCTTCCGTTAAAAAGTCAAGCGTTTTTTTGTGGCGGACAAACTCACCGCAATCGACCTCGACTCGCGGACGATCCACCGCAAAGCGTTTTTTCGTAAGCAAAGCGGGCGTGTTGCCGTTTTGCAACACGCCCGTGGAAAGCAAATTATCTGTAGAAAGTATTGCCGCCGATAAATTCGCGCACAAGGCTCGTCGGCGGGATCTCGTCGTCGACATCGGCCTCCTGCACAAAATTGAGCACCTTGACGATGGATCGAACCTCGTCGTAGCAGTCCTCCTCCGGCTGCACAGCCGTCAGCAGCGGGAAAATGTGCTTTTTCAGCACGGCAAGCTCGTAAAGCGTCGAGCTGTTGAAAATGACGTCCGCATTCTCCTGATACGGGAAGATCCACTTCTCCTCACCCGCGCGCACGCTGTCCCACATGCCGATGGTACGCTCGACGCTCGTTCCGCGGCTCTCATAGTCGCGCACGATACGCCGCAGCAGACGAAGGTACGATGTCGGGATGCGATTGTGGTCGTCCAAGTTCAGCGGCAGCAGCGGGCTGACATAGAGGCGGAAAATGAGGTTGCTGTCGAGTCCCTTGGGAACCATCATCGGATTCAGACCGTGCAGACCTTCGATGACGAATACCGTTTCTTTATCCATCTTCATCTTGTGTCCGCGCCATTCGCGCCGACCGGTCTTGAAATTGAACACGGGGATCTCGACTTCCTCGCCGCCCAAAAGTGCCGACAATTGTCGACCGAAGAGCTCGGTATCGAGCGTGTTGATGTGCTCGAGGTCGATCTTGCCGTCGGGGCCGGGCAAAATTTGGTCACGGTCGAGATAATAGTCGTCCAAGCTCATCAAAATAGGCTTCTTGCCGTGCACGCGCAGCTGCGTCGCCAAACGGTTGGCAGATGTCGTCTTGCCCGAGGAGCTCGGCCCGGCCAACATGACGGCTTTCGCGCCGCGCTGGCAAACCATATCGGCCACGCGAGAGTAATTTTTCTCGTGCAGCGCCTCGTTGACGCGGATGAGCTCGCGGATCTTGCCGGAATCGGTGAGCTTATTGAGATCGGCGACGGTCTGGCATTCCATCAGATAGCCCCAGCGCTCGCCCTCGGAGAACATATTGAAAAAGTGCGGGCTCTCCTTGTAATCGGCGACCTGATTGGGGTCGTGCGCGTCGGGATAGATGAACATGAAGCCGCCCGCCTTCTGCTGGATATCCCAGACCTGCAGGTAGCCGGTCGACGGAGCCAGTTCGCCGTAGAAATAATCGCCGTAGTCTTCAAAGATATACTCGTCGAAGAAATCCTCCTTGCGCCACGAAAGCAGGGTCGCCTTGTCCTCCTGCCCGCTCTCTTTGTAACGGCGGATGGCCTCCTGCGTGGTCAGGCGCTGGCGGCGCAGCGGGATATCCATCTCCACAAGGCGCTGCATCTCCGCTTTGAGCTGACGCACGGAAAAATCGGGGCAGCTGTACACGGCGATGAACAGTCCCGCGCCGACGGTGCAATTCATTTTCGCGCGTGCCTTCGGCCAGAGGCGATGAATGGCGAGGAAAACGACGTACTGCGCCGTGCGGGCGTAGACTTCCTGTCCGATGGGGTCGGCGTAATGCAGCAGGTGCACTTCTCCGCCCGACGCAGCCATGGCGCGGCGGATAGAGGGACGGTCGGAGTCGGTATCTTTTTCCCGCACGGGGATGTAATTCAAGTTGAACACCTCGCCGGCGATCTTCGCGGCAAGCGGGCGATCTGCCAAGCAGCCCCCGTTCAGTCCCAGTTGCTTGACCAAGTCCAGCAGGCTGGCGCCGGGGGTCGTTTCGATCGAATGTCCGTCAAATGTGAGTTTCATGCTGAAACCCCCTTTCTGTCTTTATTAATCATAAATTATAGCACATACCCCGACGAAATTCAAGAAAAATTTCCTCCTTCCGCCTCATATTGCACGATCTGTGCGCCCGTGTAATAATGTGTCAAAATCTCGCGGTAGCTTTTCCCCGCTTTGGCCATGGCGTTGGCGCCGTACTGGCTCATGCCGACACGGTGGCCGAAGCCCTTGGTGTAGAAAGTGATGCTGCCGTTTTTCACGCTGACGGTAAAATCCGTCGAGCGCAAGCCCAGAAGCGTGCGCAGCGTCGTCCCGCGGTACGGGATCCCGCAGACGGAGATCGAGTCCACGCCGCCACCGTCGGTATAGCTCGGCGTGCCGAACCAGTTTTCGACCTTGCCCTCAAGGCGAATGCCGAGTGCCTGCTGAAATTCCGCGGCGGAAAACGTCAGAGAGTCCGTGTAATGCGCCGCATCCTCTTCCCCGGGGCTGGCAACGGACTGCAAGTACGGATAATCCTGCCCCCAAACCGCAACGGCGGACTCCGTCTGACCGCCCGCGCAGGAAAAATAGGTCGCCACGATCAGCTCCCCGTCGTACACGATGACCTGCCCCGCCGTGTCGGCGACCGCCTGCTTGACGCGCAGATAAAACGCGGTCTGCCCACCTGCGGCAAGGTATTCGTCGGGATCGGTGTAGGCCTGACAGCAATGGTAGTCCGTGCAGACGGTGTTTTCACCGTGGCGGCTGCCCTCCGTGCACTTTTTGAGCGTGTAGGTGCGCGCCGCGACCGCTTGCGCGCGCAGCGTTTCCGTCTCGAAGGTCGACGGCAGTTCCCCGAGCACGACGCCGACGAGGTAATCATCGAGCAGCATTTCGCGTTTTTCGTCGCCAAAGAGGACATCGATGCGCAATTCGCTTTGCGTCTGCCCCGCGGTGCTCGGCTGCGTCTGCGTGGGATCGACGAGCTGCTGCGGTTTTTCGTCGCGGCTGAGCAAGATCACGATCGACACGAGCAAGATCGGCAAAAGTGCGCCGATGCAGAGCCTTCGGATGCGTTCGATTTGATATTGTGTCATATGTATCACCCCGCATACATCCTAGCCGATGCGGGCGAAAAAAGCTGTCGAGCGCAGTCGGCGTTTCGGAATTTACGAGCGTATTTTTGAGACAGTCATTTGTTTTTGTGTTTGACATTTGCCGTTGGATTTGCTATAATCAAAATGAATAAATGAGAGGAGGCTTCCGAATGGAAAAGAAAATCATCACCATCAGCCGCGAATTCGGCAGCGGCGGCCGCAGCATCGGCAGAGAGGTCGCGAACCGTCTGGGTATTCCCTTTTACGATAAGGAGCTGGTCGAAAAGATCGCGCTGGAGAGCGGCTTTGCGCCGAAATTTGTCGAAGAGCACGGCGAGCACGCCCCCGGCAAAACGCGCTTGTCCTACGCCTTTGCCCATCAGGGAGTCCCCGGTGTCATGAACGGTATGTCCACCGCCGACTTTTTGTGGAGCATCCAGTGCAGCACCATCATGCAACTGGCCGAGGAAGGGCCGAGCGTCATCGTCGGGCGCAACGCCGACTACATTCTCAAAGATCGCAAGGATTGCCTGCACGTTTTCGTCTGCGCGGACGATGATTTCCGCGCCGACCGCATCGTGCGCCTGTATGGAGAGAGCGAAAAAAGCCCCGAGACGCGCCTTGCCGAAAAGGACAAACGCCGCCAGATCAACTACCAGCACTATACCGGTCAGGTCTGGGGTGCCGCGCAAAACTATGATATCTGCCTCAACAGCAGCCATTTGGGCATCGACCGCTGCGTGGAGATCATCCTTTCGCTTGTCAAATAAAGCCCGTAAATCGATCGAGCCGTGCGGATCTCCGCACGGCTCGATTTATGCGTTTTTCAGTTCCCGAACAGAGCAAAGAAATCCTCCAATTTCAGCACGCCGTAGTGCTGCTCATTGCCTCTTGCGTTGGTGACACTGTATTGATCGTCGATGAGCACGGCCATGATCGCATCATAGTATTTGCCGAGCTGGTTTTTCAGTTTAGTATCGGTTCGTGTTCCGTCGGCATATAGGACATATTGTTGGATCGGAATATACATCTGTCCTTCCAGCTCGATGCACGGAATATCATATTGCTTATTGGATTGATAGCCTATGTCGCTGTATTGTCGAGCTTCATACAGTGATAGAAAGATCAAAGCATCATCCACTTCGGCCGGCTCGCAGACGCACTGACCGTTTTCAAATTTCGGCAGATCGAGTACGAGATAGTTTTCCAACTGCACCGTCTTGCTCTCGTCCTGCAAGTCCCGACACCGTTTGGATCTGTTGATTTGCACAACAACGGTCAATTCGCACCCCTGATAGCTTTCCGGAATGTCCCTCCCGTCGTCAAATGCGACCCAAAGATACGAATACGTATTGTCATGGAGGAGCATTTCGTTTTCATCCGGTTCTGCATAGTATCCGCAGAGGAAATAGTACTGTTCCGGGTCGAATTCTACGTACAGTGCTTTTGTTGCCTCACCGCTTTCGATCCATTGCAGCTTTTCTTTAAGCGAATACATTTGCGGGAATGAACCTGTCCGACCATAGTACTTACTCAAGAAAAAGTTTATCTCGTCAAGCAGCTGCGTATCCGGCCAACGGCCTCCCTTGGGTGGCTCAAAATTGAGCAGCGTATCCATATCCTCAAGCTTGACCTTGACAAATTTTTTCCTGTCTACGGTGTACAGAAATTCCTGCTTGACGCTCATGAAACAGCCGTAGTACTTCCCCAATTCATTTTTCAGGCTCGTTGTATCCAGCTGTGTGTCTTTGAGCTCCACCTTTTGCAGAATAAAGGGCTGCCCATTTATCTCAACACAGGGGATGTCATACTTTTCATGGTCAGGGTGATCCACGCTGCAATATTGATCGTCCATTTTGGAATAGATGAACGTTTCCTCAAATACGCGCGCGGAATAGGTGTTATATCCGTTTTGAAAATGCGTCAAATATTTTTTATAGTGCTCGAGTGGGACGGCCGTTTTTGCTTCGTCCGCAATGTCCCAGCAATGCTCCGCACGGTTGATCTGGAAGGCGCAAATGAATTGTCGACCCTGATAAGTTTCGGGGATCGCGCGTTCCGTCCGGAAAGCGACCCATGTACATTGATCAGGATCCGACAGATCGCACGATGCATTCTCGGCGTAGGCACAAACGAAATAATAGCTCGTCGCGCTGAATTTGACATACAGCGCCTGCCGTCCCTCCCGGAGCCGATCGATCTTGTAGGAAAGTTTTTTGGTGGTACCGCTTTCCGACAAACGCATAAATTGTATTAATTCCTTAATGAGCTGTTCCTCCGGCGCAAAACTCGCACTCTGCGCGCCCGTGGTCGTAGCGATCGTCGCGTCGGTCGTCGTATTGGTCGTAGCGACATCGGTCTTGGGCGTACTCGCCGGCGCACATCCGACCAGTAACGTAAGAGTCAGCAAAACGGATACGAGTGCAAGTGTCCATTTCTTCATAAAAATGCCTCCTTCTGCGTTATTGTGGGTATACTTTGCATCAATATACTATCATAAATTCTAATTGCAGTCAAGTGTTTTTTTGTGGCGGACATTTCGGGTGAAATCGTCTACCACACATTTCCAACTTGCGGCCGCGTTTATGAAAAACGCGGCACGGCGAAATGTCGTGCCACGCGCTTATTCTTCGATGTGGATGCGCACGCCGTTGACCTCGACCTGATCGTCGGCTTGGATAAGGATGTACTTCACGCCGCCGATGACGCGGGTCTGAATGAGGTCTCCCCGATCGGTCGCGACCTTGACGGAAGCGTCCGCGGTCTTGATCTCGATCTTTTTCGTGTCGATGATGTTGTCGGGATAAACAGCGGCGTCGAGGCCGAAATTCTGCTCGAAATCAACGCGGAATTTGGCGAGCTTTTCTTCCGAAACGCCGCACTGCTGCAGCATTTGCTCGACCTGCTCGGACGAGATCGTCAGCGCCTCGGGCAGCTTGCTTTCCTTGTGCAGCGCGATCTGCTCACAGATCCGGTCATGCACCGTCTGCACGACTTGCAGATCGCACTCTTCGTCCAGTGCATCGGAAAGCAGGCTTTCGAAGCACTCCTTCTGCTCCTGCGCGGGCTTGGCCACGGGCGTGTTGAACACCGCCGTCACAAATTCCTCGTGATTATCCTTGGGGCTTTTGTTGTAGTACAGGGCGTTGTAGATATTCGTCGCGCGGCCGTCGAAGGCAGGGAACAAAAATCCCAGCTCCGGTGCGCCGACAGCGTTGACCATGTTGCCATCCTGAAAATCCTTGCTTTGCGGCTCGTAGTGCAGCACGGCCTTGGTCTGCTTCACGGGGCAAACGGCGCAGAGGATGTAGCTGTAACTCTCGTCGGAATTGTCGGGAAGCGACTCGTCGTCACGGCTTTTGAAGGGGACATCATAGCTGTCCGCGCCGAGCACGATGAGGTAGCTCCCTTCCAGATCGACGCTCTCGACGATCTGCCGATAAAAGGCGCTGCGCGCCTCGTCGTCGGCGATCCCCTGCCCGCGCAGCGCCATCAGGCGCTTATGCTCGACGCTGTCGGCCACCTGCGCCGTGCGAAAGGTGATGTCGAGCAGATTTTTGCCCAAAGTGCCGCCCAAGCTGCGGCGCAGCAGGGCAAAATACTTTTCCGCCTCGTTTTCCGACATCACGGCGGTGCTGCGGGAAAAGTCCGTGATGATCTCCTTTTTGTCGTTTACATAACATCCATAGATCTTGGTCATATTGCTGCGATCGCGCTTTTGGCGGCGCTTGATCTCGGCGATTTCTTTTTTATTCATCGCATTCGCGCTCCTTCGTAAAATTTCCCCGACATTATACCACGCCCACACGAAAAAATCCAGTGCAAATGCAAAAGAAGCTGCCTCGAAAAAGCAGCCGCAGGTGTTTTTGCACCTGCGGCCGCCACATTATATCTCTTCAAAATCGTCTCTTACGAATATTGCTTCCAAGTAGCAGTCTTCCGCGCCCATAACAAAAGTGTAGGTCGCATCCGTGCTGACCAGCACCTCACCGTTTCCTCTTTTCCAGCCGACAAATCGATAGCCTTCCTTTGCGACGGCAGTCAGGGTCACCGTGTCTCCGACGCGCACTTTTTGCTCACTGTAGTGCGTGTAGCTACCCATATTATCTTCCAACTCCATCCATGAATAGCAGTTCCATGCCCAAAACTCTGTCACGAGGTAGCCTTCAACATTCAAAATATAATATGTAAAGATCGCACGGATGCATACATCCTCTTTTGTCATGGTATATGTAAACTCCAACTCGGTGCTTACACAGACATCGCCGATGTACCAGCCTACGAATGTGTAGCCTTCCGGCGGCGTTGCGATCAAGGTGACGGTCTCCCCTGCCGACACCTTCTGCTGCTCATACTTTGTATAGGCGCCCTCGGAGTCTAAATACGGATCCGTATCCCAATATCCATTTAGGCCGACTACGTCCAGCCGATACCAAGAATATTCCACACGAACTGTTTTATTTGCTTTTTCCATCACAAATTCGTAAGTCAAATCCTTGCATACGCAGATGCCGCCTATGTACCAGCCTTCAAAATTGTAACCGTCCTTGACCGTTGCCGTCAACCGGACAATTTCTCCCGCGCTGATTCTTTCATCTTGTTTTTGCGGATAAGTTCCCGCCATTCCTTCATCGTTATCCCAGCATTCGACCGTTAAGGTGTAACAGCTGTAAAGTGCCTCAAGATTGACGTTTCTTTCTTTCATAACAAAAGAATACTCTCTGTCCGCGCAGATCAGCGTCCCGTCAACATACCAGCCTTCAAAATTGTATCCTTTGTTGACGCTTGCGCTTACCGTTACAGTCTCGCCGACGCTGACCTTTTGACTATTCAGCTTGGTATACTCTCCGGCAACACCGCTATCGTCGCTCCAGCACCAAGTTGAAACCGTGTAACAGCTGTAAAGTGCCTCAAGATTGACGTTTCTTTCTTTCATAACAAAAGAATACTCTCTGTCCGCGCAGATCAGCGTCCCGTCAACATACCAGCCTTCAAAATTGTATCCTTTGTTGACGCTTGCGCTTACCGTTACAGTCTCGCCGACGCTGACCTTTTGACTATTCAGCTTGGTATACTCTCCGGCAACACCGCTATCGTCGCTCCAGCACCAAGTTGAAACCGTGTAACAGCTGTAAAGTGCCTCAAGATTGACGTTTCTTTCTTTCATAACAAAAGAATACTCTCTGTCCGCGCAGATCAGCGTCCCGTCAACATACCAGCCTTCAAAATTGTATCCTTTGTTGACGCTTGCGCTTACCGTTACAGTCTCGCCGACGCTGACCTTTTGACTATTCAGCTTGGTATACTCTCCGGCAACACCGCTATCGTCGCTCCAACTCCCGGTCGAGACCGTATAGTAGTTCCATCTCGCTTCCAACGACACATTTTGCTCTTTCATCGTAAAACTGTAGCTTGTTTCGCTACTGACGCATATGTCATTGATAAACCAGCCTTCAAAATTGTATCCGGGGTTGACGCTCGCCTCCACCGTTACTTGCTCGCCCGGCGAAACTTTGTTATGTTTCAGCTGTGTATACGTTCCCGCCTTTTCGTAATCATCGGTGTAGGACTTCGTTTCGACTGTGTAATAGTTAAATCTTGCTTCAAGGATCGTGTCGGTCTGTCCCGTCGTGAAGGTATATTGCCTTTCGGTGCTGACGCAGCGTTGTCCGATAAACCAACCGACAAAATTATATCCGGCATTGACCGACGCTTCCAGTTGCACCGTTTTTCCCGTCTCAAACCGATCGTTGATCTGCGTATAGCTTCCCGCTACACCATAATCGTCTGTCGAGCTTGTCGTCCGCAAAGAGTAGCGCATCGGCTCGGTATCGGGTGCACTTCCCGTCGTCGGCGTTTCGGCTTTCGCATCGGTTGCCGTCGTTCCCTGTGTGCTTTCCGCTTTGGTAGCAGATGGATTCGCACTGCAAGCCGCAATCAGAAGCGCCAGCAGAAGCAACAAGGATATCATCATACATTTTTTCATACTTTCTTTCCTTTCTTTTTTGAAATTAATAACCGATTTTGGTCAATATGATTATATACCTAAATCGATTATCATGTCAAGTAGGAAAGTGAGGGATACACATGATTTCTTATGACAAGCTGTGGGAAACCATGAAACAAAAAGGCGTCACGCAGTACACGCTCATCAAAAAGCACGGCATCAGTCCTGCGCAGATCACGCGCTTAAAGCGCAACGAAAGTGTCAGTACGCACACCATTGATGTTTTTTGTCGCATTCTCGACTGCCAAGTCAGTGACATCATGCGCTATATCCCCGATGAAAACTGATCCGCCTGTTGCAAACAAGCAAGCAGGCGGATCGCATTTTTTAGTCGTCCCAGAGGCAATTCCAATTGCGGACGAAATATTCAATACCGGAATAGACGGTGGTCAGGACGATGACGGCGATGATCGTCCACGAAAGCCATGTGATATGTGGGAATACCATCCACACGCACAAGCCGATCATCGTCGCGGCGGTTTTGATCTTACCGCTCCAGCCGGCGGCGATGACTTTGCCCTTGCCGACAGCGATCAATCGCAGTCCCGTCACGGCAAATTCACGCGCGAGCACCAGCATCAGCGACCACGCCGGCATCATCCCCCACTGGCAGAACATGACCATCGCGGAGATGACGAGCAGCTTGTCGGCCAGCGGGTCGAGAAATTTGCCGAAATCGCTGACCTGATTACGACGACGTGCGATCTGCCCGTCGACATAGTCCGTCAGGCTCGCGACGATAAAGACCGCGAGTGCGAGCCACATCCACAGATTGCTCTGCCCCTCGCTCAGATCCATAAACACCATAAAAATCGGGATGAATGCCACCCGAACCATTGTGATCTTACTTGCCAGTGTCATGTGCTTCCTCCACTACGTAACCGGACAGATCGCCGTCGATCACGGCGTCGATATGTACCCAAACAAATTCTCCTTCGGAAAGATCCTCGTCCGAGGCGATCCAGACGCGGCCGTCGATATCGGGCGAGTCGGCATAGCTGCGGCCGAAATATTGACCGAACTCTTCGTCGTAACCGTCGATGAGCACCTCGAGCTCCCTGCCGATGAGCTTGGCATTGTATGCGTCCATGATCTCGGACTGGATGGTCTCGACGAACTGCGCGCGCTGCTGCGCGATCTCATTGTCGACAAATTCCATTTTCGCGGCCGGTGTCCCCTCCTCGGCAGAGAAGGCAAACGCGCCCACGCGCTCGAGCTGCATTTCGCGAAGGAAGGTGCAAAGCTCGGCAAATTCCTCCTCGCCCTCGCCGGGCAGTCCCGTGATGATGCTCGTGCGCAGCACGAGGTCGGGGATCCTTTCGCGCAGCTTGGCAAAGAGCAATCGGAGATATTCGCCGTTGCCGCGGCGATTCATGAGGTCGAGGATCTTGCTGTTGCAGTGCTGGATGGGAATATCGAGATACTTGACGATCTTCGGCTCGGAGGCAATGGTGTCGATGAGTTCATCGTCGATCTCGTCGGGGTACAGGTAGTGCAGCCGCACCCAGTGAAAGCCCTCGATGGCGCAGAGCTCGTGCAGCAGTGTCGGAAGCAGGCGCCGTCCGTCGCCGAGGTCGGTGCCGTATCGGCTGGTGTCCTGCGCGACGACGATGATCTCCTTGACGCCCGAGGCCGCCAGCGTGCGCGCCTCGTACAATGCGTCGTCCAAGCTTCTGCTGCGGTAGCGCCCGCGCAGGTACGGGATGATGCAGTACGAACAGCGATTGTCGCAGCCTTCGGCGATCTTTAAGTAGGCATAATGCTCGGGCGTAGTCAAAATGCGCCCCGTTTCCTCTTCCGGCGCATCGATAGAGCCGAAATCGCTGACGGTTTTGTCGGCGAGCAGCATTTCGATGGCGGGGACGATCTCGGTATAACTGCCCGTGCCCAAAACGCCGTCCACCTCGGGGATCTCGGTCATGACCTCGTGTTGATAGCGCTGCGAAAGGCAGCCCGTCACGAGAATTTTGCCGATGAGTCCCTGCGCTTTCAGCTCCGCGGCCTGCAAAATGAAGCGGATGGCCTCCGCCTTGGCCGAGTCGATGAAGCCGCAGGTATTGATGACGACCACGTCACTGCCGACGATGTCGGCCTTGACCTGATGTCCCGCCTCCTGCACGCGGAACATCATCCGCTCGCAGTCGACCTGATTTTTTGCGCACCCGAGAGAAATAAAACCTATATTTGCCATAATGATCCCTCCGAGTCCTCCTCGTTTTGTTCTTGCCTGACGATATCGAAGGCTTTGCGGATCTGCTCGTAAGCGTGTCCGCGGCGAAGCAGCGCGTTGACGAGGCGATTTTTCGCGCGCTCGTCCATATCCGCGTCCCAATGCGAACGCAGGTACGCCGTGATCGCATCCGTCTGCTCGGGGTAATCCGCGAGCACCTCGTCCCAAAGTTCCTTCGGTATCTTCTTTTCATAGAGCGCCTGCTTGGCGCGCGCGAGGCCGTATCCCTTCGCGATGCAGCGCTCGACTGTCTGACGGGCGGTCTCGGCATCGTCGACGAGCGAAAGCTCGGCCAACCATTCGACCGCCTGTTTCGCCTGCTCGGGATCCTCCCCTTTTTGCAGCAGACGATGCTGCAGATCCTGTTTGGATACGTTGGTGGCGGCCACGATGCGCACCGCGCGCATTTTCGCGGACATGGCGCAGGCCGCGGCACAAAGCTGCGTATATTCCTCGCTCGTCAACTCCTGCCCGACATACAGTCGGTGCTCCTCCATCGTCTGCCGATACAGCCGCAGTATTTCGCCGCCCTCAAACTCCAGTCGGTATCGACCGACGCCGTCGGGCTTGGCGGCGATGCGCTCAATCCGCATCGTCGAAATCGTCCGCGCTGACGACGACACCGCGTTCCGCCGCTTTCGCCGGCGCGGCGGGTGCCGCTACGGGCTTGAGCAGATTCGCGCGAACCTTCGCCTCGACCTCGGCGGCGATCTCGGGGTTGGCCATCAGGAAGGTCTTGACACTCTCCTTGCCCTGTCCGATGCGCTCGTCGCCCATACTGAACCAGCTGCCGCTTTTCTGCACGATGTCCATTTCGACCGCCAGATCGACGAGCTCGCCCCATTTGCTGATACCCTGACCGTACATAATGTCGAAATAGGCCTCGCGGAACGGGGGCGCGACCTTATTTTTGACGACTTTGACGCGCGTTTTGTTACCGATGACATTGCTGCCCTCTTTGATCGACTCGACGCGGCGCACGTCCAAACGGACGGAAGCGTAGAATTTCAGCGCGTTGCCGCCGGTGGTGGTCTCGGGGTTGCCGTACATCACGCCGATCTTCATACGCAGCTGATTGATGAAGATGACGACGCA
>CAYOZT010000011.1:0-35220 GCA_964408545.1 uncultured Oscillospiraceae bacterium
CCTATGAAAGTGATACCGTTTTCCTCACAGGCGCGGGCAAAGTCGGCATTTTCCGACAAAAAGCCGTAGCCCGGGTGGATGGCATCGACATTTCTGCGTTTTGCAAGACTGATGATCTCGGGAATGTCGAGATATACTCCGAGGGGGCTTTTATTCTCACCGACGAGATAAGCCTCATCCGCTTTGATGCGGAACAGACTGTAGGTGTCTTCCTTTGAGTACATGGCGACGGTGTTGATTCCGAGGTCATAGCAAGCTCTGAAAATTCTGACTGCGATCTCGCCTCTGTTTGCGGCGAGAACTTTGTTGAAGGTCTTTTCCGGCATGAGGGTACTCCTTTTCACTTTAATGTTCTAATGTAATTATAACTGCCGAAAAGCCGATTATCAAGAAAAATCGAGATTTTGTAGGAAGCTTGAAAAAACGCCCCCGAGACGGGATTGTTTGTTGCATTTTAACTAAACAAGCACGAATTGTCATCAAATTAACATGACAAATTGTGCAAAACGACTATTGGCATGGGAATAAAAGGAAAGAAAATCACCGCCACGATTTTGAATGTGACGGTGATCGGAACTATACCGTTATCCGAATACGGAAAGGAGGAAGCCCGCCGCTATTGCGGAGCCGATGACTCCCGCGACGTTGGGACCCATTGCGTGCATGAGCAGGTAGTTTGATTTGTTGTATCTCTTGCCGACGTCCTGCGCCACTCTTGCCGCCATCGGCACGGCGGATACGCCTGCCGAGCCTATGAGCGGGTTTATCTTGCCGCCGGAGAGCCTGTACATTATCCTGCCGCCTATAAGCCCGCCGAGGGTGGACACGGCAAAGGCCGCAAGACCGAGTGCGATTATCTTCAGCGTTTCCCAGTTGAGGAAGCTCTGCGCCACCATCGTAGCGCCGACCGAGGTGGCGAGGAATATCGTGACGATGTTCATCAGCGAATTCTGCGCCGTATCGGAAAGGCGGTCGGTAACACCGCATTCACGGAACAGATTGCCGAGCATAAGACAGCCGATCAGCGGTGCGGTCGACGGCAGCAGCAAAATAACGACCGTTGCCACAACGATGGGGAACAGTATCTTTTCCTTTTTGCTCACCTCTCTGGACTGCTCCATCTTGACCTTGCGCATTTTATCGTTTGTCATGAGCTTCATAAGAGGCGGCTGGATAAAGGGGATAAGCGCCATATACGAGTACGCCGCTATCGCTATCGGGCCCAAAAGCCACGGTGCGAGCTTTGAGGCGGTGAATATTGCCGTCGGGCCGTCCGCACCGCCGATTATGCCTATCGACGCCGCTTCGCCGCCGGAAAAACCGAGCAGCACCGCGCCGAAAAATGCGACGAACACACCGAGCTGTGCCGCGGCACCCAAAAGCAGGCTCTTGGGATTTGCGAGCAGAGGCCCGAAATCCGTCATCGCGCCGACACCGAGGAAGATGAGCGAGGGATATATGCCTGCCTTGACGCCGATATAGAAGAAGTCCAAAAGCCCCGCGTTTTGCATGATGTAGCCGTAGCTGTGGTAATAGGGGCTGCTTTCGTCAACGAAGGCTTCCCATATTTCGGGGTGATACATGGCATTTTCGCCCTGACCGACAAAGTAGCTGAGATTGGTAAGCAGACAGCCGAAGGCGATACCGCAAAGCAGAAGCGGTTCGAACTTTTTGCCGATTCCGAGGTAGAGCAGCAAAAAAGCTATCGCTATCATTATGAGGTTTTTCCAACCGCCCTCGGTGGTGAAGAACGCCGCAAAGCCGGATTCAAGCGCAAGCTTTTGCAGTGTTTCGATAATATCCATACGCAGTCCCCCTCAATTTACAACAAGGAGAGGAGTTCCCGTTTCGACCGTCTGACCTTTTTGAACAAGTATCTGCGTGACGGTGCCGCTTTTATCGGATGTTATCTCGTTTTCCATCTTCATCGCTTCGATGACAAGCAAAGGAGCGCCTGCGTCTACCTTGTCCCCGACGGCGACGGCGATCTTCAAAACGGTGCCCGGCATGGGAGATTTTACCGCATCGCCGCTGCCGGCCGTGGTATTTGAGGCTTTGGGTGCTGCGGCTTCGACGGGGGCGGTGTTTTGAAGCTTCGTTTCGGGCAGTGTTGCCTCATACTCGTCGAGAAGCACGGCTTCACCGGCCTCGACCTCGACTTCGTACACTCTGTTATTCAAGGTAACTCTGTATTTCATTTTTCTCCGACCTCCCTTATCGAAATAAAGCGCAGCTCATTTAAGGGCTTGCCCAGGGTGTCCGCGACTATCGCCATTATCATGGCGGCGTCTTTGGGATCGGTATCGTAAAGTTTAAGCTCGCCGGCAGACCCGGGTGCTTTCGGGGCTTCGGCTTTCGGGGCTTGGGGGGCTTTTCGGGCGTTTTTCGACATTATTTTGCCCATCACGGTGATGATGAGCAGCAGAAACGCTATCCCCGCAAAGACCACCGCATAGCCCAAAACGGCGGTCAGCACGGCGTTGCCTATCGGCATTTGCAGCAGCGATACCATAGTCATATCTCCGTTATCGTGTAGCGGACTTTTCTTTCCTCAAGCTCGCTGCGTTTTTCAAAAAAGCTCTCCGCCACCTGCGGAAAAGCAATGTAACTGAGAACATCTTCTTCGCATCTTGCGGTATCGCCGAGAGCGGCGGCCGCTTTGTCGAATGTGTCCTTGGGCAGAGTGTCGGCGTATCTGCCGTCTACGGGCTTGTCGTCGCCGAGTATCTTCGTTCTGATTTCGGGGTCTATCGGTGCGGGAGGCGTACCGTATTCGCCGCGGCAGTAGGCCTTGACCTCACTGCCGACATTTTTATATCGCTCGCCGGAAAGCACATTCTGCACCGCCTGAGTACCGACCATCTGACTTGTCGGCGTGACGAGCGGGGGATAACCCAGCTCCGCTCTGACCTTGGGCGTTTCGAGCAGTGCCTCGTCGAGCTTTGAAAGCGCGTTCATCGCCTTGAGCTGACTTAAAAGATTCGAAAGCATACCGCCGGGTATCTGATAGCCGAGGCACTGCGTATCGGTCGCCATCGAGATGGGGTTTAAAAGTCCCTTTGCCAGTGCGTCACCGCGTATGCCCTTGAAGAAAGTTGCCATCTCGTCGAGCGTTTTTGTATTAAGTCCCGTGTCGTATCCGAGCTCCGAAAGAGCATAAGCCAGCGTTTCGGTGGCGGGCTGAGAGGTGCCGCCCGAAAACGGCGATATCGCCGTGTCTATAACATCGGCACCCGCTTCCGCGGCTTTGAGGCAGGTCATGAAAGCAAGCCCCGTCGTACAGTGCGTATGCACGATAACGGGTTTGTCGACGGCGTCCTTTATCGCGCTCACAAGCTCATAGGCGTTTTTGGGTGACAGTATGCCCGCCATGTCCTTTATGCATATCGTGTCGACGCCCATGCGGTCAAATTCTTTCACGAGCTCAACATACTTTTGCAGCGTGTGTACGGGACTTGTCGTGTACGATATTGCCGCGGATGCTTCCGCACCGCAGGCTAAGGTTTCCTCGACGGCGACTTTTATATTGCGCGGGTCGTTTAATGCATCGAATATGCGTATGATGTCGATACCGTTTTTGACCGAAGCTCTCACAAAACGGCGCACGATATCGTCGGGATAATGACGGTAGCCGAGGATGTTCTGACCGCGAAGCAGCATTTGCAGCTTCGTGTTCGGCATTTTCGCTCTTATTTTGCGAAGCCGCTCCCAAGGGTCCTCATTCAGATAGCGCAGGCAGACATCGAATGTCGCACCGCCCCAGCACTCGACGGAGTAAAATCCCGCAGAGTCCATTTTTTCGAGTATCGGCTCGAAGTCGTCGTATGACATTCTCGTTGCTATAAGAGACTGATTTGCGTCTCTGAGTACCGTTTCGGTAAATCCGATTTTCATAGTTTTGCCTCCGTTGTGACAGCTTCGAGCCACTTTGCCGATCTGCTGACGGCAAAGCGCTCGATCCCTTCTTCAGTTTCCGCCGAAAATCCGTTTCTTATTCCGGCTGTTTTGAGCGGGCTGAGGGATTTTATGTCCGAAAGGGGAATACTCAGGCTGTGACTGTTCATTTCGCCGGGAAAGGATGCAAAGTGCAGCTCTTTGTCCGTGAGCCAGAGCTTGCCGCCTATACATTCGCCGCCGCGATAGTGGCCTGCCGCGTCGGAGAGAAGTATCGTACTTCGCTCCGAGAGCGTTTTGCCGACGGAGTCGAGTGCATCCGAGTGCCTGCGATTGTGCGCCCTCATGTAAAGCCCCATGAAAATGCCGCCGAAGATCGCCGTGACCGCCGCCGTGGGTAGTGCTTCGGCGAGCTCACCTCCGCCGACGGCTTTTATTCCGACGATCATCAGCCCCAGCATCAGGCCGAATGCCGCACCTGTTTTAAGCGAACTGCCGTACTTCACCGTTCTCACTCCTCCAGCGGCGGTATTCCTCAAGCTCATGTTCGAGGCAAAGGCTGACGACGAGGTTTATGATAAGCGCATCGTCGATAAAACCGAGTATCGGCACATTGTCGGGGATCAGGTCATACGGGCTTGCGAGATAAATAAGTATCGCCGCGCCGCCGAGTATGGCGGTGACGGGAACGTGCTTGTAATTGCCCCTGTAATAGTCGTTGAGCATATATACTATGTCCTGCGCTTCGGCAATACTGTCCCCCACGAAAGGCACTTTGACCAAGGGGTCGAGCTTTATCGACGCCGTTTCGAGAAACTCCAGAATCTTCCCCGTTGCGGTGCAGATATTACCGACCCATTCTTTAAGTTTTTCCGTATCTTTTACGCACATGAACTTATCCCCCATAATAATATTGTTTATTTAATTGTAGCACAAAAATTCCGCACAGTAAACAAAAAACGTCCGACGCCGCAGCGTCAAACTGTTCATTACCGAGAATATGAAAACGACGCTTGATTTTGAGTTTGTTTTAAGCTACATTTAAATTGAAGAAGTTTCCGCAATTTATTAACCCGAGAATAACTGAGAGGTAATAATATTGAGTATTTCTAATGTGTTTGAGCTGCTCAGCGGAGTCGCGCTTTTCCTGTTCGGCATGGCTTTAATGGGCGACGGTCTGAAGCTCGTTGCGGGCAATAAGCTTGAAATAATTCTCTATCGCCTGTCAAGCACTCCGCTCAAAGGAATATTGCTGGGTACCGGCGTTACCGCGGTCATCCAGTCGTCATCGGCGACTTCCGTAATGGTCGTCGGCTTCGTAAACTCCGGCATGATGAAGGTCAGACAGGCCATCGGCGTTGTCATGGGCGCGATCATCGGCACGAGTATTACGGGATGGATCATCTGTCTTTCCGATGTCAGCGGTTCCGGCTGGCTTGAGATCGTTTCGACCGATACGCTGACCGCGATCATCGCCGTTGTCGGTATCGTGTTCAGAATGTTCTCATCAAACGCCACGAAAAAGCACGTCGGCAACATCATGCTCGGCTTTGCCGTTTTGATGTTCGGCATAAACACGATGAGCGGTTCCGTCGCGGGCCTCCGCGAAAGTAAACTTTTCATAGATATGCTGACCACATTCTCCAACCCGCTGCTCGGCATCCTGCTCGGTCTTGTTTTTACCGCGGTCATCCAGAGCGCATCCGCCGCCGTCGGTATTCTCCAGGCACTTGCCATAACCGGCGCCATCCGCTTTGACACCGCGCTGCCCATCATCATGGGTATCGCCATCGGCGCTTCCGTTCCCGTTCTGCTTTCCGCCCTCGGTGCGGGCAGCAACGGCAAGCGCACCGCGCTGTCCTATCTTCTGGTCGACACTCTCGGCGTTGTGGTTTTCTCCGCAATATTCTACACGCTGGATGCGATAATCGACTTTTCGTTCATGTCCATGACGATGACCACGGTCAGCCTTGCGCTGCTGAATACCGTTTTTCGCTTTATCATAGTCCTGCTGCTTGCGCCGTTTATTCCCCAGCTCGAAAAACTCGGCAAGGTGCTTATAAAGGACGACGAGAGAGATACCGCAGCCCTGCGAGATATGGACAGACTCGAAGAACGCTTCCTCGATCACCCCGCACTTGCGCTTGAACAGAGCCGACTTACCGTCAATGCAATGGCGGAGAAAGCAAAGGAAAACCTGTTCGACGCCTTTGCGCTTTTGAAAGATTATTCGGATGACGGATTTGAAAACGTCTCACGCACCGAGGACATCATCGACCGTTACGAGGACAAGATCGGCACCTACCTCATGAGCGTAACGGGCAAGGAACTGAATCTCGAACAGCGGGAGGATGTCAGCAAGTATCTGCACACCATAAACGACTACGAACGTATAAGCGACCACGCGCTCAACATTGCCGAGTGCGCCAAGGAGATACACGAAAAGCGCATCGTGTTCTCCGAGAACGCGGCAAAGGAGATCGCCGTTTTGACCGGTGCGGTCACGGAGATCATTACGATCGCGGTCGGGGCTTTCGTCGAAAACGACCTCGAGCTTGCCTATCGTGTCGAGCCTCTCGAGGAGCTTATAGATAATCTGTGCGACGAGATGAAATCTCACCACATAGCCCGTCTCCAGCAGGGCGAATGTACTCTGTCTCACGGATTCGTGTTCGACGATCTGCTCACCAACTTCGAACGTGTGGGCGACCACTGCTCCAATATCGCCGTCGCGATGATAGAACTCGAATCGGACTCTTTCGATACCCATGAGTATATAAACAGCCTTGCCGCCGCACACAGCCACGGCTTCGACGAGTATTACGAGGAGTACGGCAAAAAATATTCGATATGAATCTAAAAAGCTCTTGTCTGAGACAAGAGCTTTAATTCTACCAAAAATGGCACCGTAGGGGACGGTGGGGCGCTGCCGACTGCGGCAATAAAATCCGATAAGCATTTTCGATTGCGGAAATATAAGTTTTTGTTGTAATAAAAACACTTTTCATATATAATAATATCCATTCAAATTTTGTTTTGGAGAAATTATTATGGACGAGCTCAGCAAAAATTTTATCGAAAATTTCATAGATGAGGATCTTTCCGAGGGCGGACGCTGTGAGGGCATGACCGTTCACACCCGTTTCCCGCCCGAACCCAACGGCTATCTGCATATAGGTCACTGCAAGGCACTTATAATCGACTTCGGCACCGCGGAGAAGTACGGCGGTATGTGCAATCTGCGTATGGATGACACAAACCCCGCCAAGGAGGACACGGAGTATGTCGATGCCATTCAGGAGGATATCCACTGGCTGGGCTTTGACTGGGGCGACCGCTTCTTCTACGGCTCGGATTATTTCGAAAAGGACTACGAGTACGCCGTCGAACTGATCAAAAAGGGCTTGGCCTATGTCTGCGAGCTGACGCCCGAGCAGTTCAAGGAATACCGCGGCGATTTGAATACCCCTGCCATCTCCCCCTATCGCGACCGTCCGATCGAGGAGAGCCTCGACCTGTTCGCGCGGATGCGTGCGGGCGAATTTGAGGACAACCGCTACACTCTGCGCGCCAAGATCGATCTTGCCTCCGGCAATTTCAATATGCGCGATCCCGTTATTTACCGCATCCGCCATATGCACCACCACCGTCAGGGCGACAAGTGGTGCATCTACCCGATGTACGATTTCGCCCACCCCATTCAGGACGCGCTCGAGGGGATCACGCACAGTCTGTGCTCGCTCGAGTTTGAAAACCATCGCCCGCTGTACAACTGGGTGGTCGAAAATGTTTCCGTCCCCCATCATCCGCGCCAGATCGAATTTGCGCGTCTGGGTATCGACCACACCGTGCTTTCCAAGCGCAAACTGCGCGCGCTGGTCGAAAACGGCTATGTCAGCGGTTGGGACGATCCGAGAATGCCGACACTGTGCGGCCTGCGTCGCCGCGGCTACACGCCGACCGCCATCCGCAATTTCTGCGACCGCGTCGGTGTTGCCAAATCGCCGAATACCATCGAGTACGGCTTCCTCGAGCACTGTCTGCGCGAGGATCTGAACGAAAAAGCCGAGCGCGTCATGGCGGTGCTCGATCCGATCAAGCTGACCATCACCAACTATCCCGAGGGGAAAAGCGAGCTTTTCGAGGTCGAAAACAATCCCAACGATCCCGCCGCGGGCAACCGTATGGTGTCCTTCTCGCGCAACCTCTGGATCGAAGCGGACGATTTCCTTGCCGAGCCGATCCCGAAATACAAGCGTCTGTTCCCCAATGGGCCGGAGTGCCGCCTGAAAGGTGCCTACCTCATCACCTGCACGGGCTTCGTCACGGACGAGAACGGTAAGGTCGTCGAAGTGCTCGCGACCTACGATCCCGCCTCCGGCGGCGGCAACCCCGCGGACGGCCGCAAGGTCAAGGGCGCGACGATCCACTGGGTCGACGCCGCCACCTGCTGCGACGCCGAGGTACGCCAGTACGACAACCTCTTCAACGACCCCGATCCCGATGCCGCAGGCAAGGATTTCCTTGCCTGCCTCAATCCCGACTCGCTGACCGTGCTGCACGGCTGCAAGGTCGAGGCCTCTTTGCGCGATGCGGTCGCAGGCAAGTCCTTCCAGTTCATGCGTCAGGGCTACTTCACGCCCGACAGCAAGGATTCTGCCCCCGATCACCTCGTTTTCAACCGCAGCGTCAGCCTCAAAGACGGCTTCAAACCGAGCAAGTAAATCTCTTTGTCGATGCAGGTTCGCCCCTGCATCGACAAATTTTTATCGGGAAATGCGTTTGTACACAATTTGTTGACAAATAGGCAAAATGTAGTATAATGAAAGCGTCCAAAAAATAAGAAAAGAGGTTCGTATCCATGAAACAAGGAACAAAAAAGCTGTTCGCGCTTCTTTTGGTGCTTCTTTACGTCCTCAGCCTGACGGCCTGCGGCATTATCCCCACAGGAAGTTCCGAGGCGGAGCAAAGCACCACACGCAAGCCGAAAGCCACCAAATCGACCACCGCCAACCCCGAACCGGACGAGAGCAGCGACCCGACCGACGGCGATGTTCCGACGACAGCTGCGCCGACCGACGGTGATGTTCCGACAACGGCTGCGCCGACCGACGGTGATGTTCCGACAACGGCCGCGCCGACCGAAGATGACGAACCGATAGACGGCACATCGGACGCTCAGGAGCTGAGCTTCAAATCCGTAAATAAATTCGAAGATCTGAAAAAACTCGACGGGCAGAAAGTGTATATCTGCGGATATATGTGTCAGTCCTCCCCCGTTGACGGCAGCTTCATGTACCTGATGAATCTGCCGGATCAGAGTTGCCCGTTCTGTCTGCCGAACACCTCGCAACTGTCCAATACCATGGCCGTTTATCCCAAAAAAGGCAGGAGCTTCAAGTTTACCGACAGCAGCGTACCCATCCTCGTTTTGGGCACACTGGAGGTCGCCGAGAGCGAGAATGCGCCTTTTTCCGATGAGTACGGCTATGAATTCTGCTTCCGGATCGTCAAGGCGAGTTACCGAAAAATGAAGGAATCCGAAGTCACCGAGCAAATGAAACTGATGAAAAAGATCGCTTCCTCCGGTATCATGACGGACATCAACAATATGTTCAACTATCTGCACTTCGTCTGTGATTGGCCGGAGTATTTCGTTAACAGCTATACGGATGAGAAAGGAAAACTCCATGCAGGCTATTATCTGTACGCTTCCGACGCGCTGCGTTTCCTTGAATCGGACGGTGCGCAATATCACTACGGCTATGTAGACGGCTACTTCGATTCTTTGGTCAAGGCAGCAGAAGATCTGAACATGGACGGCACGGATTTCCTCGTGGAGATCATCCGAAATGCCGAGGCGCTGGCAAACAAGGCCGTGTCCGACCTGAATGACGGCGAATATACCTATGAAGTGCAATATGTCGAAAAATTCGGTACGAACGATTATATATATACCTTAAATCGCGGTGAAGAATTGCTTGCCGAATACGAGAAGCTCTACAATGATTTTGAACAGAGCTGGCTGCCGTAATGGCATCGTGCGGACTGTGTTCGCGTACGGATCGAATCCGAGAAAATTGGGAGGAAGCGCTGCGGCGCTTCCTCCCATCTCTTTAATTTCGCTGTGCTTGCAGCTGCAGGCGTTGGATCTCGCGGCGGACGACATCTGCCGATTCCCCGGTCGTGAAATTCCATTCTTTATCGAAAACTTCCAGTTCCTCCTGCAGCGCGGCAACGGCTTTGTCAAAAACTCCCATACGTTCGTAAAGCTGCGCGAGTGCATCGAAAGGATCGCACATTCGCGGCGCATTTTGCACCTCGACAGCCTTGCGATAGTACTGCTCGGCCTGCGCGTATTTCCCGTCACGCGTCATATAGTCGCCGATGTTGTGATAAACGCACCATTCGTGTGGGAAATTCCGCTCCATTTCCGTCCAGATGCGGAAGGCGCCTTCCCGATCTCCCGATCTCCACGCGATCTTGCCGCGGTAGAGCGGCACGCGGTATGTTTCGTCGATGGCGGCGTATTTTTCGCAATATTGCGACGCTTCCTCCAAGCGGTCGTCATCGATCAGCTGTTCCATGATGCTAAGGTAGCCGCTTTTGCACGTGGGATGCTCCGCCAAATACTTTTCGTAGAATTCGATGAGCGCGTAGTGACTCGAAGCGTTCCAGTCGGCGACATGGCCGTTCATGGCATTGACCAGCTCGCCGTGCGCTCCGCGCAGCGTCGGATCGCGCAAAAGCGCTTCCTTGGCATACTCGGCCGCCTTGGACGTATGCTCGCGGGCAATGTGGTTTTCCATATCGGCCAGCAGCTCGTAAACGCGCCCGTTTTCGGGCTCGAGTGCGCCTTTTTTCAGCAAAAATTCTCGCGCGGATTCGACATCTGCGTCGTCAAGATAGCGCACATCCCAGAGCATATTCTGAATGCGCTCCATGCGGGTATCGTCGGACTGTGCGAACAGCTCGTCGATGCTGACGCCGAAGTAAGCGGAAAGCTCCGGAAGCAATCCGATGTCGGGCGTGGCGACGCCGCGCTCCCATTTGCTGACGGCCTGCGGCGTGATGCCGAAATGCTGTGCCACGGTTTCCTGAGAGATACCGCGACGCAGACGCAGCGCTTTGATTTGATTTCCGATTTCCATGGTATATCCTCCTTGATCGTTCTGCAAGCTTGCAAGCATAGCTTAGCAAAAAATCGAGCAATTTACAATGGCCGCGTATTCGTCTTCATCAAACCGACGGTTGCGTATCCGATCAGGCGCGGAAGCGACCGTCGTCGACTTCCGATATATCGGCAAGCATCTGGGCAAGCAGGCGGTTCGCGCCGTCGTATTCTCCCCTGCCGAGCATTTTTTCGAGGGAATTTTCGTTATAGATCACGCGCGTGAACCACAATGCATGATAAAGCGTGTAGATCGTCCACGCGGCGCTCGCCTCGGCGTCACATAAGTGCCTGACGGACAGGTAGCCGCGCAGCAGCGCGGGAAAGATATCCTCGCGGCAGCGTTCGTCCGTGCCGTCGGGCAGTTCCATTTCGTATGCGGTCAGAAGTCCTTCCATCACGAGATCGGAAACGAGCACCTCGTCGCCCGCGTTGTTATAATCGAAAACGCGCAGCGTATCGTCCGCGTACACCAGATTGTTGATGGAGATATCGCCCTGCACGGCGGCCTTGGGAAGCCGCTCCCAGACGGCGCGCAGGCTTTCCAGTTTCTCGTCGTGCAGCGCTTTGATACGTTCGACGATCGCCTGATCGAGTTTTTCGTCCTGCGTCAGCTTGCAAAAACTCGGATACGCGTCCACATCGTTCCAATACGCGGCGGAAAAGAGTGTCCCGCAGCCGATGCGGCGATCGTTTTGCAGGGAAATTTCGTGCATACGCGCCATGAGCGCGCCGAGCTTGCGTGCGATATCGGTGTCGATGTAGCGAAGTTCTTCGCCGCACCAGTCCTCCACGGTGACGTTGCAGCGCAGGTCATGATAAACATACTCGTTGCAGTAACGGCCGTTTGCGGCGTAACGTTTGGGCGTAAGGATACCGTTTTTTCGCAAAAATTCCGAAAATGCACTTTGCTTTTCGATTTTTTCGCGGTCAAGCAGAAGATCGTTTTCCTCGCGCAATATCTTCACGACGACACGATCGCCGCTTTCGAGCTTTACCGGCAGAATGATCTTGATCAAATCGTCCTCGCCGACATAGTGAATGTACTCTGTTTGCTCGTCAAATGCGGTTTCCAAACCGTAGAGCGACAGAATTTCTCGCACGGCAGCGCTTTGTGTTCTCTTTTTCTCTTCCATGGAATGCCCTCCGAACCGATTTTTGAATTACATATTGCATTTTTCGGCAATTTTGCTATTATGATCTGGCTGTGTACCTCCGGCAGAATGGAGGTGAGCCCCATGGCCAGTATCATCACTTTTCTTCTCTCCATATTGGCAGATGTAATTAGCCACTTCATCTGCAAGTGGGTGGAGCGAGAGAAATAGCACAGCAGCCACCCCAAAGGTTTGGTCTGCCGAAATAGACCGGAACCCCTCAGAAGAGCCGCTTCTGAGGGGTTCGTTTTTTTGCCCTATGGATTCATATCATCACTTTGGCCGTCTTTACTTTAGCACATTTTCCGCCCGATGTCAAGCAGCATTTTCACTTTCGCACGGCGTCGCTTACATAGCCATCTCGATCGCCTCGCGCAGATTTTTCACGCGATAAACGGTCAGGCTGCTCGGGATCTCCGCCTTTTCCGTGCCGAACTTCGGGATGATTGCCTTCCGAAAGCCCAGCCGCGCGACCTCGGCCAAGCGCTGATTCATGTGCGAAACGGAGCGGATCTCCCCCGTCAGACCGACTTCGCCGATGGCGACCGTGTCGCTCGCGATCACGGCATCGCGATACGACGACGCCACGGCCAGCACCACGGGAAGATCGGCCGCGGGCTCGTCGAGCCGCAGGCCGCCGATGACGTTGATATACGCGTCAAAGGCGCTTAATTTCAGCCCCGCGCGCTTTTCCGCGACGGCCATCAGCAGCACCGCACGGTTAAAATCGAAGCCGTCCGCCGTGCGACGCGGCACCTGCAGCGCCGTACGGCTCACGAGTGCCTGTACCTCCGTCAGCACGGGGCGCGTGCCCTCCATGACGCAGGCGACGCAGGTGCCCGACGCGCCCTCGGGGCGTCCCTCGAGCAGCATTTGCGACGGATTCGGGACTTCGATCAGGCCGCTGTCGCCCATTTCGAAAACGCCGATCTCGTTGGTCGAGCCGAAGCGGTTTTTCACCGCACGCAGCAGCCGATACGAGGAATTTTGGTCGCCTTCGAAATACATCACGCAGTCGACCATGTGCTCGAGCACCTTCGGGCCTGCGATATTGCCGTCTTTGTTGATATGACCGACGACGAAGACGGTGATGCCGCTGCTTTTGCTCAGGGTCATCATCGAAAGCGTGCAATCCTTGACCTGCGAAACGCTGCCGGGCATGGAGTCGTTTTCCTCGTTGTACATCGTCTGGATGGAGTCGACGATGAGGATGTCGGGCTTGAGTTCCTCGGTGGCGTCGACGATGTCGGAAAGGCGCGTTTCGGAGAATATGTACAGGCTGTCCGGCTGCACGCCGAGGCGCTGCGCGCGCATTTTCAGCTGGCGCTCGCTCTCCTCGCCCGAGACATACAGCACGCGACGCCCTTGGCAAAGGCTGTTGCAGATCTGCAGCAGCAGCGTCGATTTGCCGATGCCGGGCGCACCGCCGACAAGCACCAGACTCCCCTGCACCGCGCCGCCGCCCAGAACGCGGTCGAGCTCGCCCATGCCCGTGGAAAAGCGCAGCTCATCGCGTTGCTCGATGCGGGCGATCAAATCGGGTTTTCGGCCGCTGCCGACGCCGACGGGTTTGCTTTTCCCGACGGCGGCGGGCTTTTCGACGTGCTCCGTCATCGTGTTGAACGCGCCGCAGCCGGGGCAGCGCCCGAGCCATTTCGGCGACTCCGCACCGCATTCACTGCAGAAAAAGACCGATCTCGTTTTTGCCATAACGATCCCCCTCGATTTTTTTGTCATTATAGCACAAAAGGCGATTTCGGTCAAGTGTTCGATGGCGGGATATGCGACGCAAAAAAGAACCGAGGGACGCAAATGCGCCCCTCAGCCCTAAAAGAAACTCAATAGAAGAAACGGTTAGATTTATTAGCTCTTGCTACCTTCGTTGGAGCCGCCGTTGCTGGAAGAAGCAACGGTTGCCAAAGTCTTGTCGTTTTCTTTGTTTGTCTTGATTTCCATTTTCGTATAACCAGTCGGCTCGCTATCCACGATCTTGGCTTCGCCGTTTTCGACTTGGACATAGTAAGTCTTATCATTGATTTTATATGCAACATAAAGCTTTTCGACGGGGGTCGTGTCGTCATCGGTCAGCGCATCTGCCAGATAAACCGTGTAAGCAGCCTTCACTTCCTGCAGAGCCTTGGATTGATTTGCCTTTTCCACAACGCTGGTATAGGTCGGGATCAGCACGGCGGCGAGGATCGCGATGACCGCGATGACGATGACGAGCTCGACGATCGTGAAGCCCTTTTTGTTGAGTTTTTTCATAAGTAGTTTTTTCCTCCAAAAAATAAAGTCTTGACCTTCGGGCTGCGCCCGATGTCAGGGCAATTATATAATATATATATATATATATTAAGTCAAGCATTTTTTCAAGCTTCGGCAGAAATTTGTAGAATTTGCTCGATAGGACGCAAAAACGGAGGGGAAAAGCCCCTCCGTTTTGGTGAAAATGTCAATAATGGTATTTTTTCCGCTTTACGATCAGGAAAATAACGGTGAAAGCCACCGCCATGACCTCTGCGACCACGATGGAGTACCACACGCCGTCGATGCCGAAGATGCTCGGCAAAATGAGCACGGACGCGAGCTGGAACACGAGCGTTCTGAGGAAGGAAATGAGCGCCGATGTCAGGCCGTCGTTGAGCGCGGTGAAGAAGCTCGAGCCGTAGATGGCGTAGCCCATAAACACGAACGAGAGCGAGAAAATGCGGAAGCCCGACACGGTCAGATCCATCAGCGCGGTGTCCGAACCGTCGATAAAGATGCGCGCCAAAGGCTGCGCCAACAGCTCCGCCGAGATCACCATGCCCACACCGACAACGCCGATGATGCGCAGGCTCTTTCTGAGGATGCTTTTCAGTTCGTCATGATTTTGCGCGCCGTCGTTGTAGCCGACGATCGGCGCCGAACCGATGGAATAGCCGAGGAATGCCGCCGAGAAGATCATACTCACGTACATCATCACGCCGTAGGCCGCGAGGCCGTTCTCGGGCTCGTATTTGAGCAGCTGCACGTTGTATAGCATTCCCACGAGGTTCATGGAAATGTTGCTCATGAACTCCGACGAGCCGTTCGTGCAGGCCTTGGCCACTGCCCTGCCGTCAAAGCGCGTTTTGCCGAGGCGCAGGATGCTGCTGTTTTTCCGCCCGAAATAAAGGAGCGGGATCACGCCGCCGACCACTTGGCTTGCCACGGTCGCGATGGCGGCGCCGGCCAGCTTATATTCCTGCGGCAGCAGTATCACGAGCACCGCGTCGAGCACCATATTCGTCACGCCCGCGGAGAGCGTGACGTACAGTCCCATTTTCGGGCGCTCCGCCGTCACGAAAAAGGACTGGAAGAGCATCTGCAAAATGTTGAACGGCAGGCCGAGCAAAATGATGCGTGCATACGCAACCGCGCTGTCGTAGATCGCGCCCTCCCCGCCGAGCAATCTCGTGATCCACGGCGTGATCAGATAACCGAGCACGGTGAAAACGACGCCCAGTGCCGCCGAAACATATACGAACAGGGAAAAATAGCGATTGCCGCGGTCATTTCTGCCTTCGCCGAAGGCCTTGGCCACCAGCGCCGAGCCGCCCGTGCCGAACATGAGTCCGACCGTCGAGAGGATCATCAGGAAGGGCATGATGAGATTGATGCCGGAAAAGGCTTCCTTTCCCGCATAATTCGACACAAAAAAGCCGTCCACGACGCCGTAGATCGACGAAAAGATCATCATGCCGATCGACGGCAGCGTAAAGCGCAGCAAGCGCGCATAGGTAAAATGATCCGATAATTGGATGTTGCGTTTCATTCTCTTTCTCCTAAATAATAGTCGCTGCTCAGTATAGCAACTCCATGCGTAAAAGTCAATAGCCGAATGCGTGCGAATCGGGAGCGACTTTTCGCCGCTCCCGAAGGGTTTATTTTCCGAAGATGCCGACCACGCGCTTGAGCATCTCGCGGATGGGCAGATGGTACGGACAACGCTGCTCGCACAGTCCGCAGTCGAGGCAGCTCGATGCGGGTGCGCCCGACATTTCGTATTTCGACACGCCGTAAGATTTCAGTCCGTAGCGGCTGTAATAGCCTTCCGCGACGAAGACATTGGCTATGCCGATGCACGCGCTGCACGGCTGGCAATAATTGCAGCGGCGGCAGAAATTCGTGCCCAAGTCGGCGCGGATGGCGTCAATCTTTTCCAGCTCCTGCGCGGTCAAAGGGGTATCGTCGCAGTAGGCGCGGACATTTTGCTCGGCCTCTTCGAGCTCGGCCATGCCGGGGATGGTGACGGTCACGTCGGGATTTTGCGCGATAAAGCGCATGGCAAGATTCGCATCGTCGATCGCACCGCCGGCCAAGGGCTTCATGCAGATGAAGCCGATATTTTTGCGTCCGCAGGAAGCGATCATTTCCTCGCCCTGCGTTTCGACGATGTTGTACGGGAACATGACGGTTTCCACCCAGTCGTACGCGAGCACCTCGCGGAACAGATCCGCCGAGTGCAGCGTCACGCCGATGTGGCCGATCTTCCCTGCCGCCTTCGCCTCGCGCAGTGCCTCGAGCGCGCCGCCGGGGGCGCAGACCTGCGCGAGCTGTTCGGCGTTGGGATTGTGGATCTGGTAAAGCTCGATATGGTCGGTGCGGAAATTGCGCAGGCTCGTTTCGATATCGGCCGCCATGGACTGCTTGTCGCGCGCCATGGACTTGGTGGCGAGGATGAATTTGTCGCGGATGCCCTCGAGCGCTTCGCCCAAAAACGCCTCACTGACGGTGTAGCCGCGCGCGGTATCGATGTAATTGACGCCGAGCTCCGACAAGCGCAGCATCAGCTGCCGCGTGCGCGGCGCGTCGATGCGCTGGATGGGGATGCCGCCGAAGCCCAGCACGGAAACGCGCAGGCCGGTCTTTCCGAGTTCTCTGTATTTCATGTTATTTTTTCTCCTTCATCTGCGCCTGCAGGTGCATACTCAGCACCGCAAGCGATGTTGCCATATTTTCGTTTTGCACCAGAATGTGCGCGGGAACTTCCAGATGCGTCGGCGCAAAATTCCAGATCGCCTTGATGCCCGCGTCTATGAGGCGATTGCACACCTCCTGCGCGTACGCCACAGGGACGGTGATGATGCCCATGCTGACTTTGTTGCTGCGGCAAAAGTGTTCGAGCTTGTCCATCGGATAGATGGGCTTTCCCGTGTCCGTTTGCTGCAGCGAGGGCGCGACGTCAAAGGCCGCCATGATATTCAGGCCGTATTCGTCAAAACCGCTGTATCCGAGCAGCGCAAGCCCCAGCTTGCCTGCGCCGATGAGCACGCAGTTATTGGTATTGTCGCAGCCGAGAAATTGCTCGATATCGTCGACAAGTTCTTCCCGGCAGTAGCCGATCTTCGGCCGTCCGCCGTCGGATACCATGGCAAGGTCCTTGCGCACCTGCACATCTCCCATGCCCAAGGCATTGGCCATCGCCGTGGCGGAAATATTGGGCGGCGCATCCTCGGGCAGAGCCTTGAGATAGGCCAGATACACGGGCAGCCGCTTGAGAACGGATTTGGATATCTCCTTTTTTTCCATAGGATACCTCACTTTCGTGCAAATTCTATCGATATATTTCCATATCGAATTGTAGCACGAATAAAAAAAGATTGCAAGTGTTTTTTAGACACAAGCGGTCTGTTTGAGCATTTCTTTTTTCAGCCGCGCCATGATGCGCTTTTCGAGGCGCGAAATATACGACTGCGAAATGCCGAGCTTTTCGGCGACCTCCTTCTGCGTCAGCTCCTGCATACCGTTCAGGCCGAATCGCATATCGATGATCAGTCGTTCCCGTTCGGAAAGGCTTTCGAGCGCCTCGTGCAGCAACTGCAGGTCGACCGCATCTTCGAGCCTTCCCGTGACGACGTCGTCATCCGTTCCGAGAATGTCCGACAGCAGCAATTCGTTGCCGTCATAGTCCATGTTGATCGGCTCGTCGAGCGAAATTTCCGCACGCTGACCGGAGATCTTTCGGATATGCATCAGGATCTCGTTTTCGATGCAGCGTGAGGCGTAGGTCGCGAGGCGGATATTTTTGTCCGCGCGATAGGTGCCGATGGCCTTGATCAGGCCGATGGTGCCGATGGAAATGAGGTCTTCGAGATTGACGCCCGTATTTTCAAAACGGCGCGAAATGTAGACAACGAGGCGCAAATTGTGCTCGATGAGCAGCTGCTTGGCGTTTTCATCCCCCCGTTCGAGCGCGGCGAGCGCATCGTTTTCCTCCTGCCCGCGTAGCGGCGGGGGCAAAATATCGCTGCCGCCGATGTAAAAGATCGTTTCGTCGCGTATCAGACCGATCCTGCGCAAAAAAATCATCAGTTTATTCATAGCAAATTTCCCCCTGCCAATGCTTGATATGCCTTCCCACGCCCGAGCTGCTGCGGAGCGAAGGCGATGAGCATATTCTCCTTTTTGCCGTCAATGCGGATCTCGTCGACCTTGGTCGCGAGCAGGAAGCCCGCCGTCTGCCCGACCGCGTGATACGGCACAAGACGCAACCCACGGTTGCGCTTTTGCGCAAGCGTTTGCACGGGATCGGCCAGTTCCTGCGGCGATAAGTCCATCAGTTGCGCGGCGGATGCGGCGTCGATGACCAGTACGGGCGCGCCGCTGACGCTGTCGCGCAGCGTGTTTCCCGTGTCAAGCAGCGCTGTCAGGCGCAACCTGCGGTTGCCATGTGTGATATCGACTTGGGCATATTGCTGCTGTCCTGCGCGGCCGCAGAAGCCCAGCACGCAGAGGATCGCAACGCCCAACGCGCCGAGCACGATCGCAGCAAATCCGCCGTTTCCGAGCCCGAGCGCGATGCCGCCGAGCGCCATACTCAGAAAAATGAAGAGGATCCCTCTGCGCACGGCACCGTTGCCGCGCCCGAAAGCGACGAACGCCATCAGCACAAGGCAGGCGATCCGTCCGAAAATGCTCCCGAGAAAGGCAAATCGCGGCACGAGGCAGATCGCCGCGTACCCTCCCCCGATCGCCGCGGACAGCGCACAGCGCTTGCCGTTTTGCGCAAATCCCGCAAGACGGTTTGTCCCCAGAAGGAGCAAAAAATCCACCAGAAAATTGAGCACGATCACCACATCCAGATAGATCTCCATCGCCCTGCCTCCTTCGTGTCGTTGGGAAAAGTATAACCCTTCGCAAACGAAAAGTCGGTCGCAAGAGGGCTGTCCGAACGCACGAAGTTGCGCGTTTTTCCCCGCGCTTGCGTCGTCGTTGCGTGCGATGGCGCAAAAAAGCGGCAGCCGTTTTTAGCGGCTGCCGTCGGTCATGTCGAAGTATTTTCCCGTTCGATGCTGCGGATATTTTTTTCCGCCTTGGCGCGCGGTGTCATCAGCTCGTGCCCGCATTGCAGACATTTGAGCCGAAAGTCCGCTCCCACGCGTTTGACGAGCCAACGCTCGCCGCCGCAGGGGTGCTTCTTTTTCATCACGAGGATATCCCCGATGCGAACGTCCATATCATTTCCCCTTTATGCTCTGCCAGTATTGCTTGGCCGCCTGCTCGACCTTGTTCGGGCCGTATTCGTAATAACGATTGCCGAGAAGATCGTCCGGCAAATACTGCTGCTGCACCCAGTGATTCGGAAAATCGTGCGGATAAAGATAGCCCTGCTCGCGCTCCATGGAATAGGTGTCGGCGTGCTTGTTCTGCAAATGGCGCGGAAAATCGCCGCCCTTACCGTTTTTTACATCCTCCGCCGCCGCGGCATAGGCCATGTAGGCAGAGTTCGATTTCGGCGCGGTCGCGAGGAAGATCACCGCGTCCGACAGCGGCAACCGCGCCTCGGGAAGCCCCAATTGCAGCGCGCTGTCCACGCAGGCTTTGACGATGGGGATCGCCAGCGGATACGCAAGGCCGATATCCTCGCACGCCGAGCACAAAATGCGCCGACAGCACGACGGCAGATCCCCCGCCTCCAGAAAACGCGCCAGATAGTGAATGGCCGCGTCGGGATCGGAACCGCGGATGGATTTCATGAGCGCCGAGAGCGAGTCGTACTGATCATCTCCCCCGCGGTCGTATCGCATGGAGGATTTTTGTGTTACGAGCTTGGCATCGTCGAGCGTCAGCGTCAGGACGCCGTTTTGCGGCCGTCCCGCCGAGAAAAGCACTTCCACGGCGTTCATCGCCTTGCGCACATCCCCGCCGCAGCAGGCGGCAATGTGCTCGAGTGCTCCCGCTTCGGCCTCGGCCTTGAGCGCGGTGCGTGCTTCCATGAAGGCGACTGCGCGATCAATGGCTTTGAGCGCAGCCGACTCGTCCAGCTGCTTGAACTCGAAGATCGTCGAACGGCTGAGAATGGCGTTGAATACATAAAAATAAGGATTTTCGGTGGTGGAAGTGATGAGCGTGATCTTCCCGGTCTCGATATAGTCGAGCAAGGTCTGTTGCTGCTTTTTGTTGAAGGACTGGATCTCGTCCAGATACAGCAAAATGCCGTTGGGCGCCATAAACGTATCGAGCTCGGCGACCATCTGCTTGATGTCGGCGGTGGAGGCGGTGGTCGCATTGAGCTTGTAGAGCGTGCGATTGGTCTGCTTGGCGATGATGTTGGCGACGGTGGTCTTGCCCGTGCCGCTCGGGCCGTAAAAAACCATGTTGGGGATATTGCCCGAGTCGACCAGACGGCGCAAAATGCCGTCTTTTCCCAGAATATGCTCCTGCCCGTACACCTCGTCCAGTGTCGTCGGGCGCAGCAGATCCGCCAAAGGCTGATACATAGCCCCACTCCTCTCGAAAATATGTTTTGATAATCATAACATCCTTTTTTCGCCTCGTCAAGAAGACATTGCGCTTTTTGCGAAAAAACACTTGCATTTTTCGGCGAAGCGTGCTACAATCTCAACGATATGCAAAGGCGACGAACGGGCTGTCAAATATCGGTTTTGTTTCCGCAGCGAGGGTGGGACGGTGCGAGCCATCCGAAATGCGATATTCGGCCTTCTCCCGGGAGCTTCCGGCTGAACTTTCAGTAGGCACGGACGGGTGACTGCGTTAAGGGTCTGCGGCGTGTCATGCGCCTAAAAGCTGCGCTCATGCGAGCGAATTGCGGGTGGTACCGCGGAAGGTATGTCCTTTCGTCCCGAATGTGGGACGAAGGGCTTTATTTTTTATCTAACCTTTTAGGAGGATCTGTTATGAAGCAACAATTGGAAAATATCCGTCAGGCGGCATTCGAGGCACTCAACGCCGCGAAAACGCCTGCCGCGCTCGAAGAACTGCGCGTGCGGCTGCTGGGTAAAAAGGGCGAGCTGACCGCCGTTTTGAAGCAGATGGGCAAGCTCTCCCCCGAGGAACGGCCGACCATGGGCGCGCTGGCCAACAAGGTGCGCGCCGATATCGAGGCCAAGCTCGAAGAGCGCCGCAGCGCCGCCGAGGCCGCCGCGCTGGAGCAAAAACTGGCCGAGGAGGCCGTCGACGTGACCATCCCCGGAACGGCCGTCAGCGTCGGTCACCAGCACCCGATGAATCAGGTGTTGCAGGAAATCAAAGAGATGTTCATCGGCATGGGCTACACCATCGTCGAAGGTCCCGAGGTCGAGCTTTCCGAGTACAATTTCACCAAACTCAACACCGAAGAAGGCCACCCCGCGCGCGACCGCAGCGATACCTTCTATTTCACGGACGACGATTCCGTCCTTCTTCGCACGCAGACCAGTTCCATGCAGGTGCGCGTCATGGAAAACAGCAAGCCGCCTATCTGCGTGCTCGCTCCGGGCCGCGTGTTCCGCAAGGACGAGGCGGACGCGACGCATTCGCCGATGTTCCACCAGATCGAAGGCCTCGTCGTGGCGGAAAACATCACCATGGGCGAACTCAAGGGCGCACTCGTGACGGTCATGCGCAAAATTTACGGGCAGGATGCCGTGATGCGTTTCCGTCCGCACCACTTCCCCTTCACCGAGCCGAGCTGCGAAATGGATATGCAGTGCCATAAATGCCACGGCACGGGCGAAACGGACGGCAGCGTCTGCTCGACCTGCCACGGTGAGGGCTGGATCGAGCTGCTGGGCGCCGGCATGGTGCACCCGAACGTGCTGCGCGGCTGCGGCATCGACCCGGAGAAGTATTCGGGCTTCGCTTTCGGCATGGGCTTGGAGCGCATGGCGATGGGACGCATGAAGATCAACGATCTGCGTCTTATCTTCGAAAACGACGTCCGATTCCTGAATCAGTTCTAAGGAGGATACCGATCATGAAGCTGAACAGAAAATGGATCAACGAAGAATTTGTCGATCTTTCCGATATCTCCGATAAGGATTTTGCCGAAACCATGACCGTATTCGGCCAGAAAGTCGAAACCATCGAACGCCTTGACGGCGAGATCAAAAACGTCGTCGTCGGCAAGGTGCTCGAGATCACCCGCCATGAAAACTCCGACCATATGTGGGTCTGCCGGATCGACGACGGCTCGGGCGAAACGGTGCAGATCGTCACGGGCGCGCAAAATGTCAAAGTCGGCGATCTCGTCCCCGTCGCGCGGCACAATTCGTATCTGCCCGGCGGCGTGCACATCACGAAAGGCAAGCTGCGCGGCGTCAAATCCAACGGAATGCTCTGCGGCTTGGAGGAACTCGGTCTGACGCAGAACGACTTCCCCTACGCCGTCACCGACGGCATTTTCATCATCGAAGAGGACTGTCAGGTCGGCGACGACATCAACAGCGTCATCGGCAACGACGATTGCGTCATCGATTTCGAGATCACCAACAATCGCCCCGATTGCTACTCCATCATCGGCCTTGCCCGTGAGGCGGCCGCCGCCTTCGACCGCCCGATGCGCCACCATGAGCCGTGCGTGCACGGCAGCGACGCTGGCACGATCTTCGACAAACTCGACGTCGAAGTTCCCGCGCAAACGCTCTGCAACCGTTACACCGCGCGTATGGTCGCCAATGTCAAGATCGCGCCCTCCCCCAAGTGGATGCGTCAGCGTCTGCGCGCCAACGGCGTGCGCCCGATCAACAACATCGTCGACATCACCAACTATGTCATGCTCGAATACGGCCAGCCGATGCACGCATTCGATTACCGCTACGTCGGCGACGGCAAGATCGTCGTGCGTGAGGCCGAAGACGGCGAAAGCCTGACCACGCTCGACGGCAATGTCCGTCCGCTCAAGCGCGGTATGCTCGTCATTGCGGACGAAACGAAGCCCATCGGTTTGGCGGGCATCATGGGCGGCGAAAACTCCGAGATCAAGGACGATACCGTCACCGTCGTTTTCGAGTCCGCCAACTTCAACGGCACTTCCATCCGTCAGACCGCGCTCTCGCTCGGTATGCGTACCGACGCGTCGGGAAAATTCGAGAAAAACATCGATCCGATGCTGACCCTGCCCGCCGTGCAGCGCGCTTGCGAGCTGGTCGAGCTTCTCGGCTGCGGTGACGTGCTCGACGGCATCATCGACATCATCCACTATGTTCCGCAGCCGCACAGCGTGCTGCTCGAGCCCGAAAAGATCAATCGCCTGCTCGGCACGAACATTCCCGAAGCGGACATGGTGCGTTATCTGCAGCGGCTGGAGATCCCCGTCGAGGGCAGAAATATCCTCGTCCCCTCCTTCCGCCCCGACCTCAATCACATGGCCGACATTGCCGAAGAAGTCGCCCGCTCCTTCGGCTACAACGAGATCCCCACCACCGTGCTCAAGACCGCCACGCAGGGCGGCTACAGCGCGGGCATGGCCGAGGAAGCCGCAGCCGGCCGTCAGTGCCGCGCCATGGGCTACAACGAGATCATCACCTATTCGTTCGTCTCCCCTTCCGGGCTCGACCTCATCCGTGTGGCCGAAAACTCGCCGCTGCGCCGCTGCCTGAAGATCCAAAATCCGCTCGGCGAAGATACTTCCGTCATGCGCACCACCGTGCTCCCTTCGATGCTCGACATCCTCTCGCGTAACAACGCCTATCATAACCGCGCCGCGAAGCTCTACGAGATCGGCAAAGTCTATTTGCCCGTTGACGGGCAGGTGCTCCCCGAGGAGCCGAAAATGCTCGTGCTCGGCAGCTACGGTGCAGGCGAAAGCTTCTTCACGCTCAAGGGCGAACTCGAAGCCGTCTTTGCCGCGCTGCGTACGAACAAAGCGGAATACGCCGCCCGCTCCGACCATCCCACCTTCCACCCCGGTCGCTGCGCCGCGGTCAGCATCGACGGTGAAATGCTCGGCTACCTCGGCCAGATCCATCCGATCGTCGCGCGCAACTACGGTCTTGACGGCGAAGTCTACTGCGCCGAGGTGAACTTCACGCGCCTTCTGACACATCTGCGCCCCGCCGCCACCTATACGGCGCTGCCGAAATATCCTGCCGTTACGCGTGACCTTTCCGTCGTCTGCGACGAAAGCCTCACCGTCGCGCAGGCCGAGCAGGCCATCACCGCCGCCGCGGGAAAGCTGCTGCGCGATATTCGCCTATTCGACATTTATCGCGGCAGCAATCTGCCCTCCGGCAAAAAGAGCATGGCCTTCTCCCTCGAGCTGCGCGCCGACGACCGCACCTTGACGGACGCGGACACCGAGCCGGTCATCACGAAAGTGCTCGCCGCCCTCGAAACGCAGTGCGGTGCCACCCTCCGCTGATAAAAATTTACAAGAAAGGTCTTTACAGCGGAACATTTTTGGGCTATAATACCGATATCAGCATAAGGAGGTAACCCAAAATGACGGATAGAACCATAAAATTTACAGTCCCCTGCGACGATAAGGCCAATATGCGGCTGATCCTGCGCAGCGTATTCGACTCACTGAACGAGAAGGGTTACAATCCCATCAATCAGATCGTTGGATACCTTCTGTCGGAGGATCCCACCTACATCACGAACTATAACAACGCCCGCGCGCTCATCTGCAAGATCGACCGCGACGAGCTGCTGCAAGAGCTTGTGCGCTGTTATCTGTTCGAGCAATGAGCTTTGTCGCAGCTCCGGGGGGATATCTTCCTCCCGGAGCTGTTTTCAGGCAAGCACGTTTGGTAAATGTTGCCATATTCTCCAAATCGGTTGACATAAACTCAAGCGTGTGTTACAATCGAAGCATAAAAATCCAAGGAGGTAACAAAACATGGCTGAAGAAAATGCCGTATTGATGTACAAAGGACATCCGTTGATGCGCAAGGACAATCTGATCTACTACGGCTCCATGGCCGACTCGCACATTGTCATGCTGCAAATTCTCGAATCGCAAAAGGTCAACGGCGAGGATGTCGCCAGCAAGGTGTCCATCCAGCTGCAGCTGACCGATCCTGCCGTCCGCAGCCGCGACCGCGTGGTCAAAAAAAGCGAAAAGGACGGACTTTACACCGCGCTCGATCTGGGCAGTGTGTGGCTTGAGCGGGCACTTGCCGGAAAATAAGCCCTTTTTTCGGTGATCCCCATGAAATTCCTCAAGCACATTTTCGGCCTTTCTCTGCTCGTCGTACTCGCTGCGCTCGTGCTGTGCGCCCCCGCCTCCGCCGCCGACAGCGGCGGCCTCAAGACGGGCGTCGCCTACGTCGGCACCGACTCTCTGCGTCTGCGCTCCGCCCCATCCGACACTTCCTCCACACGCACCTTTGCGCGCGAGGACGAGGTCGTGGTCTTGCTGGGCAAAAGCGGCTCGTGGTACAAGGTGCTCTACAATTTGACCGAAGGATATATGCACAGCTCCTATCTTACGGTCTCCACGGTCAAAAATGTCGAGCTCGGCTACGGGAAGGTCAATTACAAGCAGGTCAATATGCGCTCCGGCCCGGGCACATCCTACTCCGCCGTCGGGAAAAGCAGCGAAGGCGACCTTGCGTATATCATCGGCTTTAACAAGCAGTGGTACAAGGTCATCTGGAACGAGCAGATCTGCTACATCCGCAGCGACTACCTGACGCTGACCGAAGTGCCCTACGAAAACCGCGCCTCGGCAAAATCGCCGCTGTTTTTCCGCAAAGGAAACTCCACCGGCACCGCCGTCAGCGTCTCGGCACTGAAAAACAGCGCCAATTACCTTTCCGCCGCAAGCGGTTCCCGCGCCGCGGCCATCGTTTCCACGGCGAAAGAATACATCGGCGTCCCCTATCGCTGGGCGGGCACGACGCCGAGCGGCTTCGACTGCTCGGGCTTTGTGCAGTATGTGTTCAAGGCCAACGGCATCTCGCTCAATCGCACCGCCGCCACGCAGTACGCTCACGGCAGCTATGTCGCAAAAAGCGATCTGCGCGCGGGTGATCTGGTATTTTTCCAGAACACGTATAAAGCGGGCATCTCCCACGTGGGCATTTACATAGGAAGCGGGCAATTCATCCACGCCTCCTCTTCCAAGGGCGTGACGATCAGCGATCTGTCCTCGTCATATTATGTAAACCATTATTACGGTGCCCGCCGCATCCTCTGACCGAAAAGCTGTCTCGAATTTCGAGGCAGCTTTTTTCATAGTTTCGGCGTTTTTGCGCATACTGGAAAAAACGGAGGAAAACGCCATGAGCAACAAACGCGGAAAACAAAGTTTCCTTTTGCCGACGCCGCCCGTGATCACGAACTGGGCGAGCGTCGTCGGGAAAAAAGAGAGCGAAGGGCCACTCGCGCCCTATTTTGACCATGCATCGACCGACACGCTCTTCGGTCAAAAAACGTGGGAACAGGCAGAAAAGCATATGCAGCAGCTTGCGCTCGAAACGCTCGTGACGAAAGCGGGCATTTCGAAATCGCAACTCGGGCTTGTTTTTTCGGGAGATCTGCTCAATCAGTGTATCGGCTCGTCCTTCACGCTCAACAACAGCGGTATCCCCCACCTCGGATTGTACGGCGCGTGCTCGACGATGGCGGAAGCGCTGCTGCTGGCCGCCATGAGCGTCGGCGGCGGCTTTTCGGACAAAGTCGTTGCGATGACTTCCTCGCATTTTGCCGGCAGCGAGCGGCAGTACCGCTTCCCGCTCGGCTACGGCTCGCAGCGCACGCCGACGGCGCAGTGGACGGTCACGGGCGCAGGCGCGGTCTTGGTCGAAAGCGGCGGGCACGGCGCGCGTATCGAAAGCTGCACGATCGGCTCGGTCATGGAGCTGGGCATTCGCGACGCGAACAATATGGGTGCTGCCATGGCGCCCGCGGCTTACCATACCATCCGCGCTCATTTTGCCGACCTGAAACGGACGCCGGACGATTATGACCTCATCGTCACGGGCGATCTCGGGCAGCTCGGCAGGGACATCGTGCTGGAGCTGGCACGGCGTGACGGCTTTCCGCTCGGCGGAAAACTCACCGACTGCGGCACACTGATTTTCGACCAAGCATCGCAGGACGTGCATTCGGGCGGCTCGGGCTGCGGCTGCAGCGCCGTGACGCTGTGCGCGTACCTGCTCGAGCGGCTCAAGCGCGGCAAACTCAGGCACATTTTGTTCTGCGGCACGGGCGCGCTGCTCTCGCCGACCTCGACGCAGCAGGGCTTGCCTATCCCCGGCGTCTGTCACGCCGTTTCGATCCAAGGAGGCGATTGACATGGACTATCTGAAAGCATTCCTTGTCGGCGGCTCATTGTGCCTCATCGGGCAGATCCTCATCGACAAAACCAAGCTCACGCCTGCGCGCATCCTCGTCAGCTACGTGGTCGTCGGCGTCGTGCTGGGCGCCGTGGGCATCTACGAGCCGCTCGTGAAATTCGCGGGCGCGGGCGCATCCGTCCCGCTGACGGGCTTCGGCAACCTGATCGCAAAGGGCGTCAAAAAAGCCGTGGACGAAAAAGGCGTTCTCGGAATTTTCACGGGTGGCTTGAGCGCATCGGCCGGCGGGATCACGGCGGCGGTGCTCGCGGGACTTTTGGCGAGCTTCTTGTTCAAGGCGAAGGATAAATCCTGAAAAATCGGGCAAACTGGGCACAGCGGCGCTGCCGTAATGAATTTTCGGAGGAAAAGAAAATGAACAACCAGAACAAGAATCAGAACAAGAACGAGAACCGCAACGAGAATTGCAAGGAAAACCGCAGCGAGGGCTGCAAGGAGAACTGCAAAGAAAGCCGTAACGAGCGCTAACTGCAAAAAGGCTGCCTCCACCTCGGAGGCAGCCTTTTTCCTGCTCCATGGCAAAATGCAAGGCCATGTCATCGAAGAGCGAGCAAAGCGAGTCGAAGGATCCGTTCTTTTTCGCGCCTTCGGCGCAAATCCACCCTCGGCGCTGCGCGGTAGGGCGCTAACACGTCCCCGCCGCCCGCCTTCCTCGCGCTTGTAGGGGACGACGCCCTCGGCGTCCCGTTTGCCCGCCTCACGGCGCTGCGCCCCTTTGGGTGCGAAACCACCTCACGGCGATGCGCGGTAGGGCGGGGACACGTCCCCGCCGCCCCCGTACGACAATTGCACAGCCGGTCTAATAACCAAAAGTAAAGTCATGTCATCCTGAGCGAGCGGCAGCGAGTCGAAGGATCCGTTCCTTTTCGCGCCTGCGGCGCGGCGGGCGGCAGATAGTCGCCCGCTCGGAAGAGGCATGGCCTCTTCCCTACAGTGGCAGTACATATTTCGGGGGACGGTGCGTAAATTCGGCCGCTCAGGCGGCGGAAGTGGGCGGCGGGGACATGTCCCCGCCCTACCGATTGGTTATGAATTTTTCGGGCGGACAGGGTCGTCCGCCCCTACCGCATATACGGACATTTTCATGCGGGACGCCGAGGGCGTCGTCCCCTACGGTTTTCGGCGGGCGCGAGCATCGGGGCGGGGTTTTTGCCCAAAAAATGCAGAAAAACCACCGAAAGGGCATACTTACCCTCTCGGTGGTTTGTTTATTTCGGTATTTATGTATCGATTACTTAGCCGACCAAGGTCGTGTCTGTCTGTCTGTCTGTCTGTCTGTCTGTCTGTCTGTCTGTCTGTCTGTCTGTCAAGCGATTATACACGACCTTCGCCTCCTTCGTCAAGCGATATTTTTATCATAGTAGCATATCGTGCCCTTTTTGTCAATTCTTTTTTCGCCTTTATTCGCCGCGTTCGCCGTGGATGACTTTGCCCATGTTCCATAGGGTCACGACCTGCTGTTCGGCCTTTTCTCGCTCCTGTTCTGTCTCGTATTCGACATAGACGGTGTGCGCGCTGCAATCGCAGCACTCGACCTGCACGTTCCAGCCGCCCTCATGCAGCAGCATTCCCGCGCCGCGGCAGATGGGGCATTCTTCCAATTCGTAGAATTTCTTCATCATTTGCTCCTTACCGGAAGATCTGCTCTTCCGCATCATAAATTTCCAGTCGTTCGCAGCGGGCGTGATCCGCCTGCAGCGCGGGCAGATATCGCTGCACGGCGCTTGCCAGCAGCATCGGGTTCAAACTCGGTTCCTGACAGCAGACGCGCGCGCAAAGGCGTATGCACTGCCCCTCCCGCACGGCCGAAATGCGCCGTATCAGGGGGATGATATCTTGCTCGCTCAAGCCGTTTTTACCCTTTTTTTCGACGATAAGCGTCGGTTCGCGGAAAAGCGCCGCGATCTTTTCGGCGGCATCCGACTCGAGCGCACGATCGTATTCGAGCGTCACGACGCAGTCGAGATAGCGAAGTTCCTTGATTTTCCTCCCCTGCTCATAAACCTGCAGCACGCGCACGCCGTCGATCAGCGCACCGTTGAGACGCGAGCAGATCTCTTCGCAAGAGATACTTTGCCCGTCGAGTTCAAAATCCAGCAGCTCGCACCGGCTCTCCACGCCGACCGACAGCGGCAGCGCGATGGACACCGACGGGCGCGGATTGAAGCCGTGCGTGTGCGTCAGCTGCAGCCCCGCGCGCTTGAATGCGCGCTGAAACAAGCGCATGAGGTCAAGATGCGAAATGTACACGGCGTTCCCCTTTTTTTCGAACAGCAACCTAAGCATCGCACTCGACCTCCTTCAGAAGGCAATTTGCGCCGCATCCTGCGCAGCCGACGCGGCAGTCGGGCGTGATCGAACCTGCGTAGGCTTGGCGGCGTTCCTTCAGCAGGAATTTTTTCGTCACGCCGACGTCGATGCTGTCCCACGGCAGTACTTCCGTTTCGCCGAAGCCGCGCGTCGTGTAGTGCGCGATGTCGATGCCGCAGTTGCGGAAGGCGTCGCGCCAGATGTCATAGCGGAAATATTCGTCCCAGCCGTCGAGATGCGCGCCGTTTTTCACAGCCTCCTCGATCACGGCGGCGAGGCGCCGATCGCCGCGGGCAAATGCTGCCTCGAGGCAGCTCAGGTCGGGCGCGTGGTAGTCATACTCGATGGATTTCGAGTAAAAATGGCTCTTAAGGAGTTTGCAGCGGCGCAGATATTCTTCCGGCGTGATCTGCTGCTCCCACTGGAACGGTGTGTGCGGCTTCGGCACGAAAAAGGCTGTCGCCACGTGCACGCGCAGGCCGCGCTTTTTGTTGACGGCCTCGGACTTCCACGTCTGAATGATCTTGTACACCAGCTCCGCGATGCCAAGAACATCCTCGTCCGTCTCGGTCGGTAGGCCGAGCATGAAATAGAGCTTGACATTGTTCCAGCCGCCGGAAAAAGCGTTGGCGCAGGTGGTCAAGATCTCGTCCTCGGTCAGATTTTTGTTGATGACGTCGCGCAGGCGCTGCGTGCCCGCCTCGGGCGCAAAGGTCAGTCCCGACTTGCGCACGGTCTGCAGTTTTTCCATCAGCTCACGCGAAAAATTGTCCGCGCGAAGCGACGGAACGGACAAATTGACATTTTGCTCGCGGCAATACGGGATCAGCTCGTCCGTCAGCGCCTTCAGGCCGCGATAATCGGAGGTCGAAAGGCTCGAGAGCGTGATCTCGTTGTGTCCGGAATCTTCCAGCGTTTCCACCGCCTGACGGTAGAGTAGCTCCGGACTTTTTTTGCGCACGGGGCGACAGGAAAAGCCCGCTTGGCAGAAACGGCAGCCGCGGATGCAACCGCGAAACAGCTCGAGGTTTGCGCGATCGTGGACGATCTCGGTCGAGGAAACGATCATTTTCGTCGGCCAATAGGCATTATCCAAATCTTCGACGATGCGCTTGGTCACTTTCTGCGGCGCGCCGTCCGCGGGGACGATGGCCTCGAGCGTGCCGTCGTCCTTGTATCGATGGTCGTAAAACGACGGGACATATACGCCCGCGATCTTCGCGACCTCGTGCAGAAAGTGCTCCTTATCCCAGCCTTCGCGCTTGGCGCGGTCATACAAAGAAACGATCTCGACCGTGCTCTCTTCCCCTTCGCCGAGGGAGAAAAAGTCGATAAAGGGGCTCAGCGGCTCGGGATTGAAGGCGCACACGCCGCCGGCAAAAACGATATTGTGCAGTCCCTTGCGTTCGCTCGCATGGATCGGCACGCCCGCAAGCAGCAGCATATTGACAATGTTCGTGTAGCACATCTCATAGCCGATGGTGAAGGCGATCATGTCCGCCTCGTGCACGGGGCGCCCGCTCTCGAGCATCCACAAGGGGATATTTTCGGCGCGCATGGCTTTCTCCATGTCGCCCCACGGCGCGAATACCCGCTGGCACCACACGCCCTCCATTTCGTTCATCACGCCGTAAAGTATCCGCATTCCGACATTCGACATTCCGATCTCATAGGTATCGGGGAAGCAGAATGCGACTTGGACGCGGACATCGGCAGGATCTTTTTTGATCTCGTTATATTCGCCGCCGGTGTAGCGCGCGGGCTTTTGCACCGTCGGCAGAATTCGCTGTAAGCGTTCGGTCATAGCGTTACCTCTTTTGCAGATTGTATGTCTATTGTAGCGGCAAAAGCGTGACTTGTCAAATGTTTCTCCTGCGAATTTGACGCAAAATCAAAACGCTTATCGCGAGCGCGGGCAAAATGCCGCCGCGCAACGCCGTCCACGTGCAAAAAACGCCGAGCGCGATGTGAAGCACGCGCTGCGACGCGAAAAAAATGCGCTCCGCCCTCCCCTGCGGAAAAATCGTGCAAAGCACGCTTCGCAGTGCGCGGCCGCCGTCGAGCGGAAACAGCGGCAGCAGATTGAATGCGCAGTGAAAAAAGGCGCAGATCGCCGTCCGCGGCGCCCATTTTGCCAAGAAAAGCAACATCGCCGAGCCGATCGGTCCGGAAAGCGCCGCGATAAGCTCCTTTGCCGGCGGCAAGGGCTCGACGTCGAGCTTTGCCCCGTTCATGCCGAGACGCAAGCCGTACACGCGCCCGCCGAGCAGTCGGATCGCCAAGAAATGGCAGCATTCGTGAAAAGTCGCCGCGAAAGCCGCCGCCAGCACCCATTGCAGCGGCAGCAACAGCAGCATCAGCGCGAGGAGGATCAAAAAGCTCCCCTGCGTCTGAACTTTGCACCGCGTGTTAAGCACCGAACCACTCCCGAACGCCCGCAAATACCGTTTGCGCGATCGGCGCATCCGCTGCGCGCAACCGCTGCGCAAGCGCCTCCAAAGTGCTTGCATCCGGCAGCAGCCACCCGACGAGCCGCGCACGTATCAGCAAGATTGCCGCAAGCATGATCGCAGCCATGGCGATCGTGCCGAAGATCTCGCGCCTGTTTTCTCGCATCCGTACCACCCCCGCGGCAATTTTACGCGCGCAGGATGAAAAAATACCGGCGCCGTGCAGGATTTTTTCAAAAAGATGCATTTTGTGCTTGACAGATGCGGATTTTTTCGCTATAATAGCCAAGTTGACGGGGTGTGGCGAAGTTTGGTATCGCGCTTGGTTCGGGTCCAAGAGGCCTCGGGTTCGAATCCCGACACTCCGACCATATCGAGTGTTCATAACGAAAGTGATGAACACTCGATATTTTTTGCCTATTTTCGGATTTTGTTTGTCGTTTAGGGCGGGTTGCCGCTCTTTTTTTGTTACGCTGTTGTGGGCAGGTATTTGACCGCGACGCCTTGACGGCTTTCAAGCGTGACCTTGCGTTTGCGGTACCAATCGGGGATCTGCAAGCAACCGACGAAGCGATAGTAGATGACCACACGCTGGGTGCGATCCTTGCCCGTGCCCTCAACTTGGTAGACTTCGATCTTGTCGATCAGCTCGCGCAAAATTACGGGATTGAGCGTTTGCATCTCCATGAAGCTTCGTACCGCCTTGAGGAAATCCTCCTTGGCTTGCCGCTTTCCCTCAAGACCGTCCAACTTTTCGCGCAGGGCGAGGATATTCTTCTTGGTCTCGTCAAGCTCGACCTCGTATTTGTGCGAGAGCTTCATAAACCATTCGTCGCTTACTTTTCCGTTGACGTTATCCTCGTAGATGCGTTCGTACAGCCGTTCGACCTCTTTGGCGCGCGCCTGCGCGGTGGCAAGCGCGGCTTCGGTGAGTCTTTGCTCCGCAGCAATGTCTTTGTTGGTCTTGGCTTCCAGCAGAGCAGCAAAATCCTCCTCATCTTCGTCCAAAAAGCGCGCGAGGGTCTGCAATTCGGCGATCACCACCTGCTCGATGGAGTCGGCGCGGATATAGTGTGTGGTCGGACAGGTGCCGCGATTGGCGCGGTAGTTGGAGCAGTTGAAGTATTGTTGTGCTCGGGGAAATAGTAGTCGGTGTACTGTCCCACTTCCAGATAATTACGCCCGAAACGCGAAGAATCTTCTTGTGTAATGCCAAATTTTTCACGAGCCTGTTTTACTCGTTTACCAATTCGTTTATCAATCATGGCGTTTACCTTGCCTTTTCTATATCGCTCGTAAATATTATATGGGTTAAAGCCACAGCAATACAGAAACGCTAATAGCGGCACTATGGATTAGCGGATTGATACTATAAATTCACAGGAAAGATGCGAATTAGCATCCTTGCGTTCTATGAAAATAATGATATAATATATTTTATATAACCCCTTTTCGAAAGAAGATTATTTATGGATTACCATGAAAGCGTGCTGTACCTATGAACATTGCCATCCTTTCCTGTGGGTCTTTGATAGACTATGTTGCAGCGGCACAACAGAAAGCCGGAACCCATTATCCCGTGTTTCAACTCGACAGACGGTTTCACATTGAACCGGAGCAGATGAAACAGCATATCATCCAAACATTGGCGCAGATCCCCGAAGAATACGATACGATTCTGGTGGCTATGGGCTTTTGCGGCGGTTCGTGGGACGGTCTTACCTTTGACAGAACAATCGTCATGCCCAGAGTGGATGACTGCATTTCTCTGTTGTTGCACACGGATGACGAATATCACCCCAATCTAAAACAGATGGGACATATTTACATGACAGGCAAAGATCCCAATGAGTTTTCCCCTCAGCGGTTATTGGACAAGCTGGCTGAAAGCCATTCTCAAGGCGAGGCAGAGGCAATTTTTCATACATGGTTTGACAGCTATACCCACTTGGATATTGTAGATACGGGAATGTTTGACTGTTATGAAGAAAGTTATGTGGAGGCTGCCCAGCATCATGCAGATATGATTGGCTGTGAAATTGATTTTGTCCCCGGCAGCAATCATCTTCTGGAAAAGATGCTCAACGGGAATTGGGACGCACAATTCCTAATTGCCAAACTGGGGCATCAGATTGCCCATAAAGACTTTTTTGCTGATATATAAAAAGCCTCCGGCAATACCCGATACCGGGCATCGCCGGAGGCTCTATCTGTTTCTATAAGGTTTTGAGAAAAGGCTTAGAATCGACCTTTATTCCTACTTTTTCGGTATTTGCCGTTGGGATAGGAAAACATACAGGGCAGCTTCTTTGCGCCGTTTACAGAGCGAAAAATCCTTGATTTTCAACCCTTATTCCGACACAAATAACGCTTATCTGTCTAAGATCGTCTTTCGTTTCCAGCCCGTACTTCCCGAGAGATTTCGTCTGCTCCGAGTACCTGCGGGCGCGGCGCACGTCCGCCTTGATAGCGGCATAGGCTTCGGGGTGAAATTGGTACAGTTTTTTGGATAAAATTAATGACAGTTATGCGACAAGGGGTGGTTTATAGCCGAGGGTGCTATGGGGGCGCAGATTATTATAGTAATAGATATAATAATCTATCACCATTCGATACGTCTGCTCCGTCAGCAGATCCGTTTTCCCGGATGCTTGCGTTCATTGCTATGTATTCTCCTAACGGTTAGTTGGTCA
>CAYOZT010000012.1:0-33958 GCA_964408545.1 uncultured Oscillospiraceae bacterium
CGACGGGACAGCCGCGGCCGAAATCCTCCACCTCCACGCTCAGATCTTCATAGCGCGTGACGATGATGGTGTCGCCGTGGCCTTCGCGTGCCTCGTCGATGGCGTTGGAGAGGATCTCGAAGACCGCGTGCTTGCAGCCTTCCAGATCGTCCGATCCGAAAATGACCGCCGGGCGCTTGCGCACCCGATCTTCTCCTTTCAGCATGGAAATGCTGGAATTGCCGTATTGCTCCTGTTTCTTGACTGCCATAGCTGTACCTGACCTGTTTGAAAATATATGCAATCATTATATGCAAAAAATTGCACAAAGTCAACCGTTTCCGTCGCGGATATTTTGTAAAATCCGTGATTTTTCTTCGGGCTGCTTTTTGCGCAAGTTCAACAATATTTTACTTTTGTTTGCCGAAAAATCCCTTGAAAAACATAGGGATCTGACATATAATATTCTTTGATATCATTTGACGGGAGGGCACACGATGCACGATCTGACCATGCTCATCTGGCTGACGCAGCTGGGGCTTTCCGTGGCCGTTCCGCTCGTGGTCTTTCCCCTGCTCGGCAGCTATCTGTGTTCGCATTTCGGCTGGGGAAGGTGGATCTTCTGGCTGCTGCTCGCGATCGGCATTTTTACCGCCGCGCAAGGGCTTTTGAGCTCCCTAAAGTCTATGGAGCGCCTTTCGCGCAGGAAAAAGACGCGGGACACGAAAGACGAGCCGCCGCTCGCCTTTTCGGAACATGATTGAAAGGAGGTCTCCGATGGATTCCCGAAAATTGGTCTTGCGTGAGACCGCCGTTGTCGCCGTCGGGCAGATCGTCTGCTCGGCAGCCATGGTCGGCGTTTTCGCGCTGCTGCATCGCTATGACGGTAGCGTCCTGTGGGGCAGCATCGCAGGCACGCTGATCGCCGTCGGCAATTTCTTTTTCATGGCGCTCGGCGCGATGCTCGCCGCCGACAAAGCGGCGCACGACGATGTCAAAGGCGGCAACGCCGCCGTCCGCTCGTCCATGTTCGGCAGACTTGCCGTGATGGCGATCCTGCTCATCGTCTGTGCCAAAAGCGGCTATTGCAACCTCATCGCGCTGCTCGTGCCGCTGCTGTTCTCCCGTCCGATCTTGACGGTGTATCACTTTTTCGGAAAGTCCGGTGAACAAACATGAGTATTGAAGTCAACGGCGCATGGGTGTATTTCACTATCCCCATCTTCGGCGGCATTCCCATCACGCAGACTACGGTCTCGTCCTTTGTGGTAACGATCGTGCTGTGTATCGCGTTTATTTTGCTCGGCAGAAATCTGCAAAAGCGGCCGCACAAAATGCAGGTGCTGGTGGAAAAGGGCGTGTCCATGATCACGAACCTGACCACTTCCGCTATGGGCGAGCACAACAAAAACTGGACGCCCTTCATGGGTTGCTTGTTCCTGTGCAGTCTCTGCGGCAGCTACATCGGCACGACGGGCTTTTTCCGTTCCTCGACCGCCGACATCAACTGCACCGCCACATGGGCACTGATGGTCTCGGCAATCATCTGGTACAACACCATCAAGTATAACGGCCTCGGCAAATTCCTGAAAAACTACCTGAATCCGATGAATATCATCTCCGAGGTATCGCAGCCGCTGTCCATGTCGTTCCGTCATTTCAGCAACGTTTCGGTCGGCGGTATCATCAGCACCATTTTGTATGCCGCGCTGACGCTTCTTTCCTCGGTCGTCATTTCCCTGCTGGCATCCGCCGGTTGGCTGATGGCGGCGGCGCTGATCGTCGCGGGTGTGCTGCTGTTCCTGCTCGGCACGAAAAAGAAAAAGCTCATGGCGAAGATCCTTTCGATCGTGACCTTCGTCGTCGGCCTGTTCGGACTGCTCGAAGCGCTGGACATCGTGCGCGGCGTGCCCATCTTCACCTACGGTATTCCCGCCGTGCTGTCGGTATATTTCGACTTTTTCTCCGGCTTCATTCAGGCGCTGGTATTTACTCTGCTTTCCATGGTGTATATCGCAGGCTCCGTCCCCGAGCCGGAAAGCACTTAATTTCATCGGCAAATCCACTTTATATACAAATTTTTTTAGGAGGATATTATTATGGATATCGGAAGCGGTTTGGCAATTCTCGGTAAGGCACTCGGTGCAGGACTGTGCATGGGCATCGGCGCCATCGCGCCGGCTCTCGGCGAAGGTAAGGCCGTCTCGCAGGCACTTGAGGGCATGGCCCGTCAGCCCGAGGCTGCGGGCAATCTGCGCACGAACATGATCCTTGGCTGTGCGATCGTTGAGTCTACGGGTATCTACTCGTTGGTCACCGCCATTTTGATCTTGTTCACGCTGTAAGCTCTTTTTCCCCATTTTTGTGCGAAAGGAGCGAAGTGCGTGGGTTACTTTGAAGATTTTATCGGTGTCGATCTGTGGACTGCGCTGTTCACGCTCTTAAACACGGTGACCGTTATCCTCGTCGGCACCAAATTTCTGTTCAAGCCCGTGATGAAAATGATCGAAGATCGCCAAAAAGAGATCGACGATCTCTACGCCGACGCCGGCAAGGCCAAGGAAAACGCACAGGCATTGCAGGAAGAATACACGCAAAAACTGGCCGCTGCCGCCGCCACGGGTGAAGAAATGGTGCAGCAGGCGGTCGAGCGCGGCCAAAAGCGTGAGGACGAGATCATTCGTCAGGCCAACGAGCGCGCCGAGGCCATCATGGAAAAGGCCAACGCCGACATCGCGCAGGAAAAGAAAAAGGCCATCAACGACGCCAAGGACGAGATCTCCGTCATCGCCATCGCCATCGCCGAAAAGGTGGTCGATCGCGAGCTGAACGCCGCCGATCACGAAAAGCTGGTCGACAGCTTCATCGACGAATTGGGTGACGGCGTATGACCGAAATTTCAACCGTTTACGGCGAGGCGCTGTATTCCCTCGCGCATGAAGAGGGGCTCGTCGACGAGATTTTGCCGCAGCTTACGCTGCTCGAGCGTTGCTTTGCCGAGGAAAGCGCGTATTTGACGCTGCTATCCTGTCCGAGCATTCCGAAGGCCGAACGCTGCGCCCTGCTCGACGAAAGCCTGAAAAAGGAGCTGCACCCCTATCTTCTGAATTTTCTGAAAATTCTGACGGAAAAGGGCTATATCCGCCGTTTTTCCGCCTGCTGCGCGTGCTTTCGCCGCAACCACTATCGCGACGCGGGCATCCTGCCCGTCACGGCGACCACCGCGCTGCCGCTGAGTGAGGCGCAAAGCGTGCGTCTGCGCGAAAAGCTCGCCGCCATCACGCAAAAGACCATCCTGCTGGATAACCGCGTGGATGAACGTCTTATGGGCGGCGTTCGGCTGGACTACGACGGCAAGCAACTCGACGACAGCATTTGTCATCGGCTGGATGTGATCCGCCAAACATTGAAAAACACCGTACTCTGATGCAGAAAGCAGGTACTGTATGGATCTAAGACCCGAAGAAATCACCAAGATCATCAAATCGCAGATCAAAAACTACGAACACCGCCTCGACACGAGCGAGACCGGCGCCGTCATCCTTGTCGGCGACGGCATTGCCCGCGTATCGGGCTTAAGCGAGTGCATGGCGGGCGAATTGCTCGTTTTCCCCAACGGCGCCTACGGTATGGCGCAGAATTTGGAGGAAGAGAGCGTGGCCGTCGTCGTGCTCGGCTCGGACGGCGGTATCAAAGAGGGCGACACCGTCCGCCGCACGGGAAAAGTCGTTTCCGTGCCCGTCGGTAAGGCAATGATCGGCCGCGTCGTGGACGCGCTCGGTCAGCCCATCGACGGCAAAGGCCCGATCGACGCGGAAACGTATCGTCCCATCGAAATGCCCGCGCCCGGCATCATCGAGCGCAAGCACGTCAGCCGTCCGTTGCAGACGGGCATCAAGGCCATCGACTCCATGATCCCCATCGGCCGCGGCCAGCGTGAGCTGATCATCGGCGACCGCCAGACCGGCAAGACCACCATCGCGACCGACACCATCCTCAATCAGAAGGGCAAAAATGTCATCTGCATTTACGTGGCGATCGGTCAAAAGCGCTCCACCGTCGCGCAGCTGGTCGAAAATCTGACGCTTGCGGGCGCGATGGAATACACCCTCGTCGTCTCCGCCACGGCCTCGGAGCTTGCGCCCATGCAATATATCGCGCCCTACACCGGCTGCAGCATCGGCGAGCATTTCATGCACCAAGGCAAGGATGTTCTCGTCATTTACGACGATCTTTCCAAGCACGCCGTGGCCTACCGCGCCATTTCCCTGCTCATTCGCCGCCCGCCCGGACGCGAAGCCTTCCCCGGCGACGTGTTCTACCTGCATTCGCGCCTTCTCGAGCGCGCGGCGCAGCTGTCCGACAAGCTCGGCGGCGGCAGCCTGACGGCGCTTCCCATCATCGAAACGCAGGCGGGCGACGTTTCCGCCTACATTCCGACGAACGTCATCTCCATCACCGACGGTCAGATCTTCCTCGAGACGGAGCTGTATAACGCGGGCATCATGCCCGCCGTCAACCCGGGCATTTCGGTGTCGCGTGTCGGCGGTGACGCGCAGATCAAGGCCATGAAAAAGGTCGCGGGCTCGCTGAAATTGCTGTATTCGCAGTACCGCGAGCTGCAAAGCTTCGCCCAGTTCGGTTCGGATCTCGACGCGGACACCAAATCGCGTCTGGCACTCGGCGAGCGCATCGTCGCGGTGCTCAAGCAGCCGAACAATGCCCCCAAGGATGTGGCGCAGCAGGTGTGCATCCTCTACGCGGTCACGCGCGGCTATCTGAAAGATATTCCCGTCGAGCAGATCCCTTCGTTCGAGCAGCAGCTCGAAACGGTCATGGAAAGCCGCTATTTCGACGTGCTCGACGCCATCCGCTCCACCGGCAAGCTCGAGGAGCAGACCGAGAGCCGTCTGCAGGAGGCCATACGCTCCCTGCTCCCCAAAGATCCGTCGTAAGGAGGGAATGACACATGGCAGGTGTTTCCTCCAAAGAGATCAAGACCCGCATCCGCAGTATGCGCTCCACCCGACAGATCACCAAGGCCATGGAAATGGTGGCCTCGTCCAAGCTCCGTCGGGCGCAGGCGCAGATGCTCACCTCCCGCCCCTATTTTGAAACGCTTTATGCCACCGTGCAGGGCATCGCGGACGGCAGTGCCGAGCTGAACTCCCCCTATCTGACGGGGCAGCCGCTCGGGCGACCGCTGTTCGTGGTCATCGCGGGCGACCGCGGCCTCGCCGGCGGCTATAACGGCAATATCTTGAAACTCGCCGTTTCGGAAATGGACGGCAAGGACGCCGTCGTGCTCCCCATCGGCAAAAAAGCGACGGAGTTCTTCCGCGGCAAGGATTACGAAATGTACCCCATGCAGGAGCTTTCCGCCGAAACGCTCACGGCTTCGCATTGTTTTTCTCTGGCAAAGCGGCTGTGCGCGGCGTATCTGGGCGGACAATTCTCCGAGATCCGCATCGGATACACCAATTTCGTGTCCGTTTTGTCGCAGCAGCCGGCCTTTTTGCAGGCGTTGCCGCTTTTGCGGCAGGATGTGCCCGCCAAAGACAGCGCCTGTGACATCATCTACGAGCCGGACAGCGCCACCGTCTTCGACACTGTCATTCCCGAATACGTGGGCGGCATCCTCTACGGCGTTCTGTGCGAGAGCCGCGCAGCCGAGCAGGCGGCGCGCCGCACCGCCATGGACTCCGCCACCAAAAACGCCGACGATATGATCGCCGACCTGAACCTGAAATACAATCAGGCGCGTCAGGCCGCCATCACGCAGGAGATCACCGAGATCGTCGCCGGCGGCCAATAAAAGGAGTTGAACTCTATGTCAAAAAACATCGGCACGGTCGTTCAGATCATGGGGCCGGTTTTGGATATCCGCTTCCCCGACGCACGGTTGCCGCAGCTTCTGTCCGCCATTGAGGTCGCCGCCGAAGGGCGCACCGTCGTGGCCGAGGTCGCGCAGCACATCGGCGACAATGTCGTGCGCTGCATCGCCATGAGCTCGACGGACGGCTTGCGCCGCGGCCTGAGCGCCGTCGATACGGGCGCGCCGATCAGCGTCCCCGTGGGTGACGCGTGCCTTGGGCGCGTATTTGACCTTCTCGGGCAGCCCATCGACGAAAAGCCCGCGCCGCAGGCGGCCGATCGCTGGCCCATCCACCGCCCCGCCCCCGCATACGACGAGCAGCAGCCCGCGACCGAGCTGCTCGAAACGGGCATCAAGGTCATCGACCTCATCTGTCCCTACGCCAAGGGCGGCAAGATCGGCCTGTTCGGCGGCGCAGGCGTCGGCAAGACCGTGCTCATTCAGGAGCTGATCTACAATATCGCCACCGCGCACAACGGCTACTCCGTCTTCACGGGCGTCGGCGAGCGCACGCGCGAGGGCAATGACCTGTACAACGAAATGACGCAATCGGGCGTCATCTCCAAGACCGCCATGGTCTTCGGCCAGATGAACGAGCCGCCCGGAGCGCGTATGCGCGTCGGCCTGACGGGTCTGACCATGGCGGAGTATTTCCGCGATGTCAAGCATCAGGACGTTCTGCTGTTCATCGATAATATCTTCCGCTTCACGCAGGCAGGCTCCGAAGTCTCCGCGCTGCTCGGGCGTATGCCCTCCGCCGTCGGCTACCAGCCGACGCTGGCCACCGAAATGGGCGCGCTGCAGGAGCGCATCACTTCCACGCGAAACGGTTCCATCACCTCCGTGCAGGCGGTCTATGTTCCCGCGGACGATCTGACCGACCCCGCCCCGGCGACCACTTTCGCGCATCTGGACGCGACCACCGTGCTCGATCGCAGCATCGCATCGCTCGGCATCTACCCCGCCGTCGATCCGCTGGACTCGACGTCCCGCATCCTCTCGCCCGAGATTTTGGGGCGTGAGCATTACGATACCGCCCGCGCCGTGCAGCGCATTTTGCAGCGCTATAAGGAGCTGCAGGACATCATCGCCATCATGGGCATGGACGAGCTGAGCGAGGAGGACAAGATCACCGTCGCGCGGGCGCGCAAGGTGCAGCGTTTCCTGTCGCAGCCGTTCCATGTCGCCGAGCAGTTCACGGGCTATGAAGGCAAATACGTGCCCCTGAAAGATACCATTCGCTCCTTCCGTGAGATCATTGAAGGAAAGCACGACCAGATCCCCGAGTCGTTCTTCCTCTTCAAAGGCAGCATCGACGATGTCGTCAGCGCCTACCGCAGCGCAAAGGAGGCCTGAGCATGGCCACCTTCCCGCTAAAGATCGTCTGCCCCGACGGGCAGAAATTCGAAGGGCAGGTGCAGCAGCTCACCGTGCGCACCACCACGGGCGAAATGGGCTTTCTTGCCCACCACGCCGACTGCGTCGCGCCGCTCGGCATGGGACGCGCCACCGTTGTCACGGAGGAAGGTCGTAGGCACGCCGCGTGCATCGGCGGCATGGTCAGTATGCTCGGCGGAGAAGCGACCATCGTTTGCACCACCTTCGAGTGGGCGGACGAGATCGACCTGCCGCGTGCCGCGCGTTCCGAGCAACGCGCAAAGGATACGCTCGCCGATCGCTCCGCTGCCGATACCGACCTGCGCCTTGCCGAAGCGCGTCTGCGCCGTGCGCTCATCCGTCAAAGCGTCGCAAAAGAGAAATAAAACGAACGCGGTCTGCGAGATTTTTCGCAAGACCGCGTTCGTTTTCTGCATAAAAGGAAAAACGGCGATCTTCTTTCGAAAATCGCCGCTTTTGGAGCGGGTGACGAGGCTCGAACTCGCTACCTCCACCTTGGCAAGGTGGCGCTCTACCGGATGAGCTACACCCGCAGGAACATGATGTATTATACCAGTTTTTCCGAAAATGTCAATACCCTTTTCGCACTTTTTTTGCGCTGCGCAAAATTCGAAAAACTTTTTTCGAAAATGCCTTGACTTTCTCGAAAAAGCATATATAATATAATTATCGTTTTAGAATAAAGATTGCAAAACGAACATTTTAAGGAGGGTATCATGCCGCCGAAGCCGAAATTCACAAAAGAAGAGATCGTCGCCGCCGCATTGCGCCTTGTTTCGCGCGACGGGATCCACGCTTTGACCGCCAAATCCTTGGGTGCGGCGCTGAACACCTCGGCTACGCCGATCTTCACCGTGTTCCGCTCCATGCAGGAGGTCACCGACGCGGTGAAAGACGCCGCGATGGCGCATTTCGAAGCCTACGCGCACAAGGCGGGGACGGATCTGCCGATCTTCAAGCAGGTCGGGCTGCAGATGATCCTCTTTGCCAAGGAAGAGCCGCAGCTTTATCGGCTCGTGTTCATGTCGCAAAACCGCGCCGTGCGATCCTTTGCCGACATTTACGGGTACCTCGGCAATGTCGCCGACGAATGCCTGCAAACCATCCGACGGGAGTATGGCCTGCCCGTCGAGGATGCGAAAACGCTGTTTGAACATTCGTGGATCTACACCTACGGTATCGCGACGCTGTGTGCCACGGGGATGTGCGGTTTCACGCAGGCGGAACTGTCCGCGATGCTGACGCAGGATTTTACGGCCATGATGATGCTCCTAAAAGGGCAAAAAAGAGGAGGATACGCATGAAGATCATGATTTTGAACGGCAGCCCGAAACGCGCTGCAAGCGATACCCTGTGCATGACCCGTGCCTTCGTAGAGGGCATGAACGAGGTGACGCAGAACGAAGTGCACACCATCCATGTGATCGACAAGCACATCGAATATTGCACGGGCTGTTTTACCTGCATGAAAAACGGCGGCACTTGTGTCCGCAAGGACGACATGGAAGACCTGCTGGAAGAAATTCTTGCGTCCGATCTGCTGATCTTCAGTTTCCCGCTGTACTGCTACGGGATGCCCGCGCCGCTGAAGGCGCTCATCGACCGAACGCTGCCGCTGTCTTCCATGGCCATGCGGAAAGTCGGAGAACGGTACGAGCACGTCGAGCAGGCGGATTTTGCGCATCTGCAATATCTGATGATCTGCGGCTGCGGTTTTCCCAACAGTCGGCAGAATTTTGAGGCTGCGATCCAGCAGTTCAAGCTGTGCTTCCCGAATCGTCACACCGTCATCACCGTGCCCGAAAGCCCGATGTTCAACGTCTCCGAGGCCGTGTCTGTGACGGCGCCTCGGCTGGAACTGCTGCGCCAAGCCGGGCGGCAGTATGCGCAAAGCGGGAAAATAGAACCGAAACTCTCGGAGCAGATCGGCTCACCCATGATCCCCGAGGATGTGTATGCCGAAATCGTCAACGGAGGAAAATGAAAGATGAAAAATACATGGCGTAAGATCGGGATGATCGCGAGCATCGCCCTCGGGCTTGCCGGACTGATTTTCCTGTGCCTTGCCATTTTCGGCTACGAAAAGACATGGACGCTGCCCGCGGCTCTGGGCTGCAACGCGCTGGCGTTGCTGTACCAAAGCGTTTTTCGCTCGAGAAACGGAAAATAATCATTTTACGGAGGAAAAGCGATGACACAATTTACCTATATCACGCTCAGGCAGCGCCCGGAAATAAAAGAACGCGCCGCGCAATGGTTTCACCAAAAATGGGGCGTGCCGCAGGAAGCGTACTTAGCATGCATGGACGATTACCTCGGCGGCCAAAGCGAATACGGCTGGTATCTTTGCATGGACGCCGATCAGATCGTCGGCGGTCTGGGCGTGATCGAAAACGATTTTCACGACCGAAAAGACCTGACGCCCAACATCTGCGCCGTCTATACCGAGCAGGACTACCGCGGCAAGGGGATCGCGGAGCGGCTGCTGGATATGGCGGTGGAGGATCTGCGCAGCAAGGGCGTTTCCCCGGCCTACCTGCTGACTGACCACATCGGCTTTTACGAGCGCTACGGTTGGGAATTTTTGTGCATGGTCCAAGGCGACGGAGAAGACGAACTCTCGAGAATGTATATTCATCGATAATTTTTTGAATGAGGATCACGCAACGGAAAGGAGCAGTTATGCCTATCATAGTAAGCACAGAAAAGCTATCCAAAATATTCCCCAACGGCACAAAGGCTGTGGATAACATCAGCTTTTCCCTGCAGCGGGGAGAAATTTTCGGCTTTCTCGGCCCGAACGGCGCAGGAAAGACCACTACCGTCAAGCTCCTGTGCGGGATGCTGACGCCGACCGACGGCAAAAGTCAGGTGCTCGGCATCGACCCGTCGCAAGGAGCGCAGGCGCTGCATCAAAGGATCGGAGTCGTCACGGAGCACGCCCGAATGTACGATCACCTGTCGGGTATGGAAAATCTCCTGTTTTACGGCACGCTGTTCGGCATGAGCCGTCCCGACTGCGAAAAAAGAGCAACGGGCCTGTTGCGGCGGCTGGAACTGTCGGATGCGCGGGAGCAAAAGCTGTCCGCTTATTCCACCGGTATGCGCCAGCGGCTTTCCTTGGCTCGTTCCCTCATGCACAGCCCCGAGATCCTCTTTCTGGACGAGCCGACATCGGGGCTGGATCCGGAAAGTGCCCAGAACGTGAACACGCTTATCACCGAGCTTGCCGCAGAGGGAACGACGGTGTTTCTGTGCACGCACCAGCTTCGCTATGCCAAGGAGATCTGCACGAACTACGGACTGATGGACAAGGGAAAGCTGTTCGCCACGGGAACTTTGGCGCAGCTGCGCGCCATGCTTTCGGGCAAAACGGCGGTTCGGGTGAAGGCAAGCCGCGTGCCGCAGGATATGGCGCACAAAAAGGTCGCCGCGGATATCTACGATATCCCCGTAAGCGCAGAAGCGGAAATTCCGTTTGTCGTGAAGCGGATCGTAGACGGTGGCGGCGATGTTTATGCGGTCACGATGCAGCAGCCGACGCTGGAGGATATCTATTTTACCTTGATCCGACAAAATCACGGAAAGGATGGTGCGTGCGTATGAACGCAAAACAGCTCGTGCTGATCAAAAAAGACATTCGCAGCATCACCGCCAACAAGCGCGTTTTGTCGGTCATGCTGATTTTGCCCATTGTGCTGACCGTCGTGCTCCCCTCTATTTTCGTGATCGTCTCCGTCCTGAAACCGGAAAGCATTTCCGATTTTCGGGTGCTGCTGGATATGCTGCCCGAAACGGCCGAGGGCAATGAGCAGCAGTTGGTTTTGGGCATTCTGCTGAATAAGATCATGCCCATTTTCTTCCTGATGATCCCCATTATGGCCTCGTCCGTCATGGCGGCCGGCTCCTTCGTGGGCGAAAAGGAAAAGCACACGCTCGAAACGCTGCTGTATTCGCCGCTTTCCCTGAAGCAGCTGTTTCAGGCCAAGATCATGGCCGGCTTTTTCGTCGGTATGGCCGTTTCCTACATTTCCTTCGCGGTGATGCTGCTGGTGGTGGAGGCCGAAGTGATATTGCTGACAGGCAGCGGCATTGTGCCGGATGCAAGCTGGCTCGTGGTCATACTGCTGATCTCCCCTGCCCTTTCTCTTGCGGGTATCGCCATCACCGTTCGGGGCTCTGCCAAGGCGCAGAGCATCGAGGAAGCCCAGCAGAAGGCCGTGTTCCTGATTTTTCCGCTCCTTGCGCTCATCGTCGGGCAGTTCGGCGGCATTTTGCTGATCGATGCATGGATCCTTCTGGCATTGGGCAGCGTTCTCGTGATCGCGGACGTGCTGCTGATGCGCGGCGTAGCGAGCAAATTCACATATGAGAATTTGCTGAAATAAACATTAACCGCATATAAAAAAGTTAGCGGGAAAGGGTGAATCCTCTCCTGCTAACTTTCCTTTTGGACGGGAATATGCGCGGCAAGATCATCGGCAATGGCCATAGGTGCGCTTGATTGGAGAGGCTGTCATAAATTCTGTAGTGACTCCCATAGCATTGCCAATAGCAAAGCCAAACAGCGATTCAAGAACCCTATCTTTTCGGTTGATACTCATCACAGTTCCTTCCGGATAGTACTGCGTTTGGCTTGCTGCGGAACTTTTTGCACCGCGAGGTGTTGCCGTAGATCTTGTCATCAGGAAGAACGAAGGTGCAGTCTGCACAGACTAGGTCAGCATTCGTGATTCTCGCACAAGCTTGGGCTTCAGATTGAATGCGCGCCTCGTAGCACTCGGCCATGGAATAGGCGCTGTCCATCCATGTCGGCTCCAGCTGCTGCGCCCGCTTCCAATGAAAAAATGCCTTGTCGTATTGTGCCAAACGGCGAAAAATGTTGCCCATATAAATGTGCAGCATCGCATTTTCGGGGAATTTTTTCTCCGCCCTTTCCGCCCACAACAGCGCGTTTTCCGCATCCTCCGTGGCGCAATAGGCGTGGATCAGGCAGATCCATACCTGCAGATCATCGCTGTCGGCCTTGACGGCGGGCAGGAACTCCGCGACGGCCTCCTGTCCCCTGCCGATGTCATTCCGATACGCGATCTGCTGCCGCTTGATGCGCCAATACATTTCCGTATCCTCCGCCTTTTTCAGTCCCTTTTCGAACAGGTCGTCGGCTTTCTCCATGCAGTATTGCATCATATACTGGTGCAAAATGGCATACATCCGCAGATCGTCGGCAGAAAACGTGTCGCAGCGGAGCAGCTTTCGGTATTCCCGATCGGCGCGGAGAAAATCGGCAGGATCTCTTGTGCCCTCATAGACGCCGCCCAGCATTTGCGCATAGTTTTCGTAATCAACGGAGTTTTCCTTGAACAGATCATCGATCGTGCAACCGTACAGGCAGGCGATCTTCGGCAGCAGTGTCGCGTCGGGCAAGGTACTGTCGCATTCCCAGCGGGATACGCTCTGGGTGCTGACGTCCAGCGCCTCGGCAGCAGCTTCCTGCGTCAGCTGTTTTGCCTGACGAAAGCGTTTCAGATTTTTGGATAAAACCGTCATTTTTTTCAAATCCTTTCCTTGTTCGGTACCGTTGCCTTTATTATACCGAACGGAAACACAAAGTCAATATCTCATTTTGTGATGTGTATCTCGATTTTTGACGATTTTTAGTCTGTATAATCCTACTTGCACTTTTGTTATCTTGTATATCCAAAAATCTCAAGACATCCAAAGACAGCAGTAGCGGTAAGTCCGTTCGATGAAATAAAACGGGGCACAGAAGGCTGTAAAAATCTTCTGTGCCGGATTTTTGTATAAATAGTATTCTTTTCTGTTTGGAGCGATATGAATTTACCGGTCGATATAATAGTACATTAAGTCCACAGGCTTATCCAGTCCTTCGTGCCAAAGTGCTTTATGCCGAATACCTTCACTGCGGAAGCCTAACTTTTCGAGTAATTTTATGGAAGGTGTATTTTCCGGTAAAACGCCTGCTACTACCATATCAAACAGCAGCTGTTTTCTTAACAAATCGCTAATGGCCGATATTGCTTCATATGCATATCCTTTCCGTCGGTGATCAGGGTGGATGACATATCCGATTTCTTTTGCGGAGACGGCTCTGGAGTCATCATCATATACATGGATGGTTCCGATAACTTCATCGGTGTTTTTGATCACAATAACGTATTGACCTTCCCTTTTTTCGAAGAGTTTCATTCTCTCCCAAAAAGCTTCATCCATTGAGGAAAATGGCTTGCATCCGTCCAAATACATTCCTTGTACATCGGACATGAATGCATAACACGCATTGGCATCATCCATGCAGAACCGTCTTATCAGCAGGCGGTCGGTTTTTAGGACGAGTCTCGGCATGAGCAATTTGGAAACTGCATATGCCAAAAAAGATTCGTACATGGATGTGTCGATTTTGGAATCGTTCAGTACGATACTGTACAATAAATGATCGGTGCTGAGTTCATAAGCAGGAGCCTCTACGGCATCCGTGTTTGCAACAGTGAGGGTAATTCCGTGCTCTTTGCAAAGCGTAATGTAGCGGTCGTGTATGTATTGTCGTTCCATGCGAGCATTCTCCTTAAGGCACTTGAGCTTATTGTGGAAGCATTTATGGGCTTACGATTTGTTGAAAATATTCTATCACATGGGTACAATATTTGCAACAATTACCATGCTGTCGTCTGAAAATGCAGTTCCACACAGACGATGCCTATGTTGCACTCGCAACTAACAAGCTTTTTCATAGTCATTTCCTCCATATTCAAGATTGTTTTTTCTTTCTCGGTCCTCTTGGTTTGGAGTTCGGACGCTTGATAATGCCGTTTCGGAAGGGCGTATCCTCAAACTTTTCAAAAAACAAATAATCCGAACCTGTTTCCTATAAGGAAAACTCGGTTCGGATTATATTGGTTTGGTGCCGGTGGCCGGACTCGAACCGGCACGCTGTCGCCAGCGGTGGATTTTGAGTCCACTACGTCTACCATTCCATCACACCGGCAGGTGTGTTTTAACTTTTTCTTGTTGCCGGCCACCGCCGGCGTATATTGTGGCCGCCTTCGGCGGCTTATGTCGCCAACCGTTTGCGGTACCCGGTGCTCTCCTCGGCTGACGCCTGCGTCGCTCACCGACCGCTGCACCCGCTCATCCTCGCTGCATCCGCCACCGGCGGCGCTCGGATTCGCGGCGGTGGATTTTGAGTCCACTACGTCTACCATTCCATCACACCGGCATGGTGCTTCGGTAGCTTAGATAGTATATAACATTTTCCCGAAAAAGGCAAGAGAAATTTTCGCATTTTCACGATTTTTTCGGGCGAAGGGCATTTTCCTGCCTTTGAGGAAAATGCCTCTTTCCATTTTCGCGCTTTTGTGCTATACTATGCGCATGGGAGGGATCGCAAATGTACGCAGTTTTGATTTGTGACGACCAAAAAGACATCGTTAACGCCCTGACGATCTACCTCAAGCCCGAGGGCTACCGTCTCTTTACCGCCTACAGCGGCAGCGAGGCTCTGCGCATCGTCCGCGAAAACGATATCCACCTCATTTTGCTCGACATCATGATGCCCGACATGGACGGCATCACCACCGCCAAGCAGATCCGCGCCGTTTCCAACGCGCCCATTTTGTTCCTGACTGCAAAATCGGAGTCGGACGACATCGTGCTCGGGCTGAACGCGGGCGCGGACGACTATATCACCAAGCCCTTTGTGCCCGCGGAGCTTCTGGCACGCGTGCGCAGTCAGCTGCGCCGCTATGCGCAGCTCGGCAGCCGCGATACGCCGATGTCCGACGATATTTCCATCGGCGGGATCGTCCTCAGCGATCGCACGAAGCGCGTCAGCGTCGACGGGCAAGCGGTCACGCTCACGCCCACGGAATACAGCATTTTGCGCCTTTTGATGCGCAATCCCGGGCAGGTCTACTCCACCAAGGCGCTGTATGAGGCCGTCTGGCAGGAGGCGCCCTTCGGCTCGGAAGGCTCCGTGGCCGTACATATTCGCCATCTGCGCGAAAAAATCGAGATCAATCCCTCCGAGCCGCGCTATATCAAGGTCGTCTGGGGACAGGGCTACAAAATGGAGGGGTGAGAATGAAGCGATACCGCTTTTTGAGCAAATTTCTGGCGTTTTTGCTGGCCTCCGTCTTTTTTCTGCTTGCCATTTTCTGTGGCTACGCTACGGTCTCCCTTTTCACGGCAAACCTGTATCAAGACTATCCCTACTCTCTGGCGCAAAGCCTGCTGTACCAAGACGGCCGAGAGCTCGGCACCGCCGCCGCGCGCTATTACGCCGCGACCGACATCGGCGGCTGCCCGACGGAGCTGGTCGACGGGCTATACGGCCTGACGTACTACGGCGGCTGTCAGGTGTCGGTCGAGCAGAACGGCAAGGAGCTCTACCGCGTCGGCTCCTCCATCAAAGACGGGATCCGCATCGGCTATGTGCTCAATGTCGAATACCCCGTTCTGGTCGACAACGCAGACGAGAACGGAGAGGACGGAAGCGACCTGCGTCCGATCTACACGCAGGAGCTCACCGTCGATGGGCAGAGCGTGACCTATCATTTCCGTTACGATACAGTCGAGCTGCAGGCCACCGTCGAGCTCAGCCGCAGCCGCCTCAACAACACCAACTATCAGATGCTCGCGACCTTCTACCCGTACCGCTATGTGCTGATCGTCGGGCTGATCGCCTCGCTCGTGCTCGGCATTTCGCTGACGGTGTATCTTCTGTGGGTAGCCGGACGCAGCCCTGACGGGCGGATCGTTTGCCTCGGGCTGTGCGATCTGCCGACGGATGTGTATCTGGGACTGAGCATTGCGCTGTGTTTGCTCGTCAACAAGCTCTTTTATATGCTCTTCGACACGATCTACACCTTCCATGTGATGCTCCTGACCGTAGTCAGCATCGTGCTGACGATTCCGCTGCTGCTCGGATTTTTGTATATCCTGTCCGCACAGATCAAGTGCTACGCCGCCGGTTTTTGGAAAAAATGCGTGCTTTTCCGCGCCGGGCGCGCCGTTGTCCGCGCCGTGCAGGCCGTATTTCGCTTGCTGCCGACGGTGTGGCAGTGGCTGCTCGTCCTGTTTTGCATGGCGGTCGGCGTCGGCATCAGCTTCCTGCTCGGTCCGATCAACGGCGAGCCGATTTGGAATTTGATCTTCTTGCTTTGCTGCCTGACGAGCATCGCGCTGATCTGCTACAGCGGCTACTGTTTCGGGACGCTGCTGGTCGGCGCGCGGAAGATGGCGGGCGGCGATCTGGAATACAAAATTCCAGAAAAACCGCTTTTCGGCAGCTTCAAGACCTGTGCGCAGCACCTCAATTCCCTCTCCGCCGCCGCGCACAGTGCCGTGCAGCAGCAGCTGCGCTCCGAGCGCATGAAGGCGGAGCTCATCACCAACGTTTCGCACGATATCAAGACGCCGCTGACCTCCATCGTCAACTTTGTCGACCTGCTCGGAAAGCCGCACTCGCAGGAGGACGAGGCGCAGTATCTGGAAGTACTGGCACGGCAATCGCAGAATATGAAAAAGCTCATCGAAGATCTGATGGAGCTGAGCAAGGCCAGCACGGGAAATATCGCCGTGAATTTGTCGGTGCTCAACGCCGTCGAGGTCGTCAATCAGGCGGTCGGCGAATTTTCCGACAAGCTGGACCGCGCGCACCTGACGAGCATCTGCCGAATGCCCGCGGAAAACATTCCCATCATGGCGGACGGGCGGCTGATGTGGCGCGTGCTGTCCAACCTGCTGGGCAATGTAGTCAAATACGCCGCGCCGAATACGCGCGTTTATCTCGACTTGAACTGTGTGGGCAGTGAAGTGCTGCTGTCCATCCGAAATATCTCCCGCGCGCAGCTGAACATGAGCGCGGAGGAGCTTTTGGAGCGTTTCGTGCGCGGCGACGTTTCGCGCAACACCGAAGGCAGCGGCTTGGGGCTGAATATCGCGCAAAGCCTGATGGAGCTGCAGCACGGCAAGCTCGAACTGCTGCTCGACGGCGACCTGTTCAAGGTCATCCTCCGCTTCCCTGCCGCATAAAAACGCCGCTCCCCGCGTAGCACACGGGGAGCGGCGTTTTATCGGGATCGGAAAAAAGCCTTATCCGTTCAAAGATCGTTTTCCTTCGGCAGGCAGACGGTAAAGCGGCAGCCTCGGGGGAGGTTTTGCGCTTCGACCAAGCCGTTTTCGAGTGCCACGATGCGCTTGACCAGCGCCAGACCGAGTCCGTTCCCCTGCTCGCGGTGTGAGCTGTCCGCCTGATAAAATCGGTCGAAAATATGCGCCTGCGCGTCGAGCGGAATGCCCGCGCCCTCGTCATCGACCTCGATGCGCAGCTGTCCGTCGGACGTGCGAAGGCCGATGCGCACCGTGCCGCCCTGCGGACTGAATTTGATGGCGTTGGACAAAAGATTGTCCCACACATGGTGCAATAGCATTTCATTGCCGTAATAGACAGCCTCGTCCATCTCCACATCGAACTCGATATCCTTGACCGCCCACGCGCTTTCCTGCGCCAAAATGGACTGCCGAATTTGCTCATCGAGGCGGAAGTAGCTGCGGTTGGTGGGGATGGATTGGTTTTCGATCTTGGACAGCAGCAAAATGCTTCCCGTTAGGGACGAAAGCCTGCGCGTATTGAAAATGATCTTTTCGACATATTCGCGCTGCTGCTCGTCGAGCTGCTCGCTGCTTTGCAGCAGCGTCGAGTAGCCCTCGATGGCATTGAGCGGCGTTTTGAATTCGTGCGAGGCATTGGACATAAAGTCGGTCTGCAAAATTTCGGTGTTTCCCAACTCCTTGGCCATCAGGTTGAAGCCGGAAAAGAGGTCGCGCACCTCGGGCGCATTTGTTTTTTCGTCCAGACGGACGGAGAAATCGCCCTTGGCCACCTGCTCCATTGCCCGATTGAGGCGCTTGATGGGGTTAAAAAACATTCGCGAAAGCAGCCATGTCAGCGCCGTGCTCAGCAGCAGTCCCAGCACGATGAGCGCCAAAAGGCTGTAATCGTTCCAGCGGCCGAAAATGCTGTTCGGGAAGATCAGACTCAGCAAATACGCGATGCCGAGAATGACCACCATCTCGATCGCGACCATCAGATGCATCCGCCAGCGCAGGCTCAGGCCGCCGCGCTTTTTGACTTTCTTTTTCACGACCGCACCACCTTATAGCCGACGCCGCGCATCGTAACGATCTTAAAGTCGGTATTATCGCGAAAACGTTCACGCAGGCGGCCGATATGTACATCGACGGTATGGCTGTCCGAGCCCGTGTCGTAGCCCCAGATCTCGTCCATGAGCTGTTGACGCGTCAGGATCTTCCCCGGCAAAGACGCAAGCTTATACAATAGCATAAATTCCTTCTGCGGAAGGACCATGCTCTCGCGCGGCGTCGTAACGGTCAGGGAGTCCATCTCCATGATGGTGCTGCCCATAACGAGGCGGCGATTGTTGATCATCTGTGCGCGGCGCAGCAGCGCTTCCACGCGCAGCACCATTTCGTTGACATTGATGGGCTTGACCATATAATCATCCGTGCCGGACAGGAAACCTTGGCGCATATCGTCAAAAGCGTCACGCGCGGTGATCATCATGACGGGAATGCTGTTGCCGCATTCCCGCAGCTGCCGAACCAGCTCGAAGCCGTCCATATTCGGCATCATGATGTCGGAAATGATCAGATCGAAGTAATCGTTTTCCATAGCGGTCAATGCCTGCAGTCCATCGGAAACACCGGTGACGGCATAGCCCTTGGATATGAGGACATGACTGAACAGCTGCCGAAGTTCTCGGTCGTCCTCCGCGATCAAAATTTTCATCATAACGTATCCCTCCGTTTTCCATATCATATCACACGCGTGCGTAAATTGGCAACGATCATTGTCATAATATCACGAAAAAATAAACACCGTGTCAACGCATCATCAATAATCGTTGAAAAACAGGCCGAATTTTCGGCATTTTAGCCACATGAAAACAGAAAAGTTTTATGCTATAATAGAAGAAAACTCGAAAAGGTGTGTGCAAAAAATGGAATTTCAGTGTGGCGATCGGGTCGTATACGGTATCCACGGCGTGTGCCGCATCGTCGCGATCGACGAGCGGATCGTCGATCGCAAGCATGTGGAGTATTACGTGCTGCAGCCGTGTCAAAGCGCGGACGCGACCTATTACGTGCCCGTACACAATGCGGCCGCCGTGTCGAAAATGCGCAAAATGCTGACGGCCGCGCAACTCGATGCCCTGCTCGCATCCGACGAGCTGCACGGCGATCACTGGATCAACGAGGAAAATCTGCGCAAGGAGCGCTATCGCAAGCTGATCGCGCGGGCGGACTGCGCCGAGCTGATCGGCATGATCCGCTCGCTGCACCTGCACCGTCAGCAGCAGCTCGCCGCAGGAAAGAAATTTCATCTGTGCGACGAAAACTTTCTGAAAGACGCCCAGCGTCTTATCGCCGCCGAGGTTTCGCAAATTCTGGACATCCCCCCTGCCGATGTCGAGGGCTATATCCGCAGTCGCGTGGAAGGATAGGCTCTGTTTTTCGGCATTCTCTCCGCCGCCATATTCTATCCCGAGATCGGACGCGTCGACCGCGTTCGATCTCGGGATCTTTGCGTTTATTGCAGTTCGCGCGTAATGTCGGCGACGATCTGCCGAACATCGGCCATGGTGCTGACCGAGGAGATTCGGTTTTTATAGTATGCGCTGTGCGAAACGCCGTGCAGATACCACGACAAATGCTTTCTTGCCTCCAAGCAGGCGATTTTTTCGCCCTTGTCGGCGTTCGACAGCTCGATCTGGTGCAGCGCGACGGCCATTCTCTGCGCCAAAGGCGGCCGCGGCTCGACAGGCTCTCCCTGCATCGCCGCCTTGACCTGCGAAAAGACCCATGGGTCGCCGAAGGCCGCACGGCCGATCATCAATCCGTCCGCCCCCGTCCAACGCAGGCATTTCAGCGCGGATGCGGCATCGACGATGTCGCCGTTTGCGATGACGGGAATATGCAGCTGCTGTTTGACCGCGGCGATGGCGTCCCAATCCGCCGCACCCGAATAGAGCATGCTGCGCGTACGAGCATGGACGGTGACGAGGTCGGCACCGTTCTGCTCCATACATTTCGTAAAATCGAGCACATTGATGCTGCCTTTATCCCATCCGAGGCGGCATTTGATCGTCACGGGAATGTCGACCGCGTTTTTCACGGCGCGGACGATCTGCCCGGCAAGCTCGGTCGTGCGCATCAGGCCGCAGCCGTCGCCGAAATTGGCGATTTTCGGCATGGGGCAGCCCATGTTGATATCCAGAAAATCGCAGTGTGATATCTCCGCCGCGATGCGCGCCGCCTGCGCCATGACGGACGGATCGTTGCCGAAAATCTGCGCGCCGCAGACGCAGCCGTCGTTGCGGCCGAGCAATGCGGCACTTTTTTTGTCCTGATAGACGAGCGCGCGGGACGAGACCATCTCCGTCACCGTTACGCCCGCGCCCGCCTCGGCGCAAATTTCGCGAAATGCCCGATCCGTCACGCCCGCCATCGGGGCAAGGAACAGCGGCAGATCGATCTGCACATCTCCCAGTTGCATAGTTTTCTCACTTTCGTTGTGATTTTCTTCATTATAACATTCGCCGCGCGTTTGCGCAAGGCATTTTTCGCTCCGAAAAAATCGGCGTGGTACTCCCGAAGGAGCACCACGCCATGAAAACCGTTTTTACAGCAGGAGGTTCTTCTCGCTCTCGGTGTCGAAGAAATGCATGACCTTTCCTTCTGCGGTCACATAGATCTCGTGGCCGTAGACCATGTCCTTGCGCTGATCGTCCGTCAAATTGACGGTCGGAACGCGGACGATGAGCTTATCCTCCGTTTCGGTCAGGACGTGCAGATGAAGCTCGGAGCCCATCATTTCGCTGACCTGCACGACGCAGCGGATCGCGGCAGGATTCTTGGCATCGGTGAGCGTCATATGCTCGGGGCGAATGCCCAGCGTGATCGTGCGAGAGTCGACGCCGTTGCGGCCGAGCATATCCGCCTTCTTGCCCGTGACCTCGATCTTCGCGCCGTAGGGGTGGACAAAGTACTTGCCGCCCTCCTTGGTCAGCTTCGCGGGGAACACATTCATCTTCGGCGCGCCGATAAACTCGGCGACGAAGAGATTTTCGGGCATATCGAAGACCTCGGTCGGCGTGCCGACCTGCTGGATGAAGCCGTCCTTCATGATGACGATACGGTCGCCCAAGGTCATTGCCTCGGTCTGATCGTGGGTAACATAGACGAAGGTGGTGTCGATTTTCTTGCGCAGGAGGATGATCTCCGCGCGCATCTGATTACGCAGCTTCGCGTCCAAGTTGGACAGCGGCTCGTCCATCAAAAAGACCTTCGAGTCGCGCACCATGGCGCGACCGATGGCAACTCTCTGCCGCTGGCCGCCGGAAAGCGCGCGCGGTTTCCGCGTCAGGTATTCGGTGATGCCGAGCACCTCGGCAGCCTCGGTGACGCGCTTGTAGACCTCGTCCTGCGGCATTTTCTTCAGTCGCAGCGGGAACGCCATGTTTTCGAACACGGTCAGGTGCGGATACAGCGCGTACTGCTGGAAGACCATGGCGATGTTGCGGTCACGCGGCTGCAGGTCGTTGACGACCTCGCCGTCGATCTCGATGGTGCCGCCGCTGATGTCCTCAAGACCTGCCAGCATACGCAGCGTGGTGGATTTGCCGCAGCCGGACGGGCCGACCAGCACGATAAATTCCTTATCGGCGATATCCAGATTGAAGTCTGCCACGGCAGGAGCGTGGCCTTTTTCGTAAACTTTTTGAACGTGTGTAAATTTAACAGTAGCCATATGATTCTCCTCTTATCCTTTGACAGCGCCGCCGGTGACGCCTTCGACATAGTATTTCTGCAGCAGCAGGAACAGCACGGTGACGGGCACCGCCACCACCACACCTGCCGCACAGAACATGGTATAGTGTGTGTTGAGCGAGGTTTTCTGCACCCATTGCCACATACCGACGGCAACGTTCATGCCGTCGAGGTTGGCGTGGGCAAGGTATTTTGCCATCATAAAGTCGCCCCAAGGCGCCATGAAGCCCATCAGGATCGTGTAGATGACGATCGAGCCGGACAGCGGCATGATGACCTTGTAGAACACCTGCATACGGGTCGCGCCGTCGACGCGGGCGGCCTCATCCAGCGACTTCGGGATGGTATCGAAGAAGCCCTTGGAAATGTAGTAGCCCATACCGGAAGAGGCGCAGTAGACGATGACGAGTCCGACGGGTGCCATATTTTCGATCAGACCCCAGTCGGCAAAGACCTTATAGATCAGGATCAAAGTCAGGAAGCCCGGGAACATTCCGAGGATGAGCATAAAGTTCATCAGCAGCTTTCTGCCCTTAAAGCGCAGGCGAGAAAGCGTGTAACTCATGGACAATACGAAAAATGTCTGGAACAGTGCCGTGGCAACGCCCATGATGGCGGTGTTTCCGAACCATTTCAGGAAATCCGTTTCCTTGAACAGTCGGACGTAGTTGTCGAAGCCCCACTCTTTGGGGAAGAGATTGCCGTTCATCATCTTGGTATCGACTTTGAACGACTCCATCAAAATGCCGAAGAAGGGGAACAGCCAGATGAACGTCATCAAAACCAGCAAAATGTAAATGATGGTGTTGCTGATACGACGGCTGGCCTTTTGGCCGATGGAACGGCGAGGAGCTTTGTTCAGCTTTTCGGGGTTTTTCATCACTTAAAGTCCTCCTCGTTCTTAGTAGAAGGAATGATGTTGTACACGATCAGCGACAAGATCGCGACCACGATAAACACCAAAATACCGATGATCGATGCCTGATAATACTTGTTTTCCGCAGAGTCGACGGTCATCTTGTACAAGAAGGTGATCAGAAGGTCGGTATGACCGACGGTCGCACCGCCGACAATGCCCATCTCCGTATTGGCCGGGCCGCCGCCGGAAAGCAGGTAGATGACGTTGAAGTTATTGAGGTTGCCGACAAAACTCGTCAGCAGATACGGACCGGTAACGAAGAGCATATACGGAAGGGTAATTCTTCTGTACTGCTGCCAACCGGTCGCGCCGTCGATCTTGGACGACTCGTACAGATCCTGCGGGATATTCATCAGAATGCCGGTGGCCATCAGCATGATGTGCGGGATGCCGACCCAGATGTTGATGATGATGACAAGAACCTTTGCAACGATCGGCGAGTCCCACAGGGAAACATAGTGGTTACCGTCCAAATAGTCGTGGATGAACGGGATCTTATCCAGCAGCGAGCCGATGATGCCGGAACTATCGAACAGCTTGGACACATACAGCAAGGACACAAACTGCGGAACGGCGATCGTCATGACGAGGACGGTACGCCAGAATTTCTTCAGGCGAATGCCCTTCTTGTTGATCATGATGGCGACGAACATTCCGAGGAAATAGTTAGTGAAAGTCGCGAAGAACGCCCAAATGAGTGTCCATGCCAGAATCTCACCGAAGGCAATGCCGAGAGACCCCTTACCGGTGGCAAACAGCGCGTTGAAGTTTTTCAGTCCCACCCAGCTAAAGAGGTTGGCGTAGCCGTTGTGCTCAAAGTCGTAGTTGGTGAATGCGACGAGCACCATATAGATCAGCGGCAGCACCGTAAAGAACACGATGCCCGCCATCGGCAAAGCCAGCAGCGTTTTGTGGAACTGATCGTCGGTCAGGGACTTGAGATCCTGCTTGCCGCTCTTGACCTTCTTGCCCTGCGCGGTGATGTCCATGCAGATGCGGCATTGCTTGACTTGAATGCGCCATGTAACGATGAATGCGATGATGAAGAAGATGGTCAGCAGGCCGTAAAGCATGACGCGCACAGAATCGTCGCCGCCGACCCAGATTTGGCTTTCGCCGCCGAACACGTCGGGGACGGACTCATAATAGCCCTGCTCGGTGCCGACGGTGCCCTTGGTGAACCAATGCCCCTTTTGCAGCCAGTATACGCCCGTGCCCATGCCGGTGCCGTTGAAGGGGATGAACATATAGCCGATGAAAACCAGCTCAAACAGCAGGAAAAACAATCCGCGAAGGATCTGTCCGTAGTACAGGTTGCCCATACCGAAGACGACGAAGGAGAGCTTGACAGCCCAGTTGCCTTTTGCGAAGGTGCGGCCGATGTCGCAGAAGAAATCCTTGATGCCCAGCACACATTTCACGCACAGATAGTAAATGCTCTTGAGAAGATGCCACAATTTTCTCGGGATGGCACACCAAAAGCTCAGATAATGGTACGCTATGCGCTCCAGCTTGTTCAGCTGCAAATACTCAAGCGTTGTAAATTCGATCATATGCAAACCGAAATAAACCGCAGTTTATTTGCTACCTCCTTTTGAAATGATGGAAAAGGCACTGTGAACATATGCAAGACAACTGTGGCCTTTGCATTCTGCTAACAATGCCTTTGCTATGAAGGATGGGGAGCGCAAGGCTCCCCACGCCTTCGAGAGTATGAAATTATTCCGCGGGGATCAGTTCGATCGTAACGTTAGCACCGTCGATGGTCAGCTTGACCTGATACTTGCCGGTAGTCTCGACAACGATGTTGTCACCGCCCGCAGCACCGCCGACACCGTAGTTGACGTCCCAAGAGCCGCCCTGACGAACCTTGAACTCGTCGCCTTCGTTCAGCTCGAGAACATCAGACAGGAAGCTGCCGTCCTCTTGCTTTGTCATCTTGAAGTCGGTATCCCAGTTTGTTCCGCAGATGCTACCGATGACGCCCCATGCTTGCAGTTCCTCATCGGACTTGGTCAGAACGGCCTTAATGGCATCCTCATACTCCTTCAGAGCATTGCGCAGATCGTCCTCGGATGTAGCGTTCTTAGCATCGGCACCCAGCAGCTTGGCGATATCCCACCAAGAGCCGTTGATGTTGCCCTGCATGACAGCATGCTCGTCCTGCTTAGTCAGAGCCTGCAGCGTAAGGTCGGCCAGAACGCCCTCATTGGCCTGAGCGGCGATGTTGGAGGGGCCCCAGCCGAAGGACTCGAAACGAGCCAGCTGGTTCTCTTCGTTGGTCAGGTACTGCGCCAGCAGGTGCAGAACATTCTGCTTCTTGACATCGGACTGAGGCTTGACGCCCATCAGCTTGCAGCCGCGGTAGGAAGCCAGATGGTAGCTCTCGCCGTCGACGGTGAAGGAGGGCAGGTCGGTAGCGCCCAGATTGTCGCCGAAGTGCGCGGCGGCGGCTTTGGCGTTCCAAGTGCCGGTGACGATGACGGCGGCATCGGTGAAGATGTCGGCGTTGGAGTCGTAAGCGGTGGAACCGGTGAGGATCTGCATGCCCTTCATGGCGATCAGGCCCTTGTCGGAGTTGAAGTCATCCTCAACGCCCGTCCACTTGCCCTCGTCGTTCATGCTCCAAACGGAGGAGCAGCCGGTAGCGTAGAAGAAGGAAGCGGTGTACCAAGCGTTCTCCAGCGCGAAGCGGATCTTCTTGCCGGTGGGCTCGACCTTGCTGATCATGGTAGCCAGATCTTCGACGTCCTCTGCGGTCAGGATGGAAGTGTCGTAGTACATGAAGTAACCGTTATCGGCGGTCAGCGGGTAAGCATACAGCGTGCCGGCCACGGAAGCGGCGTTGACAGAAGCTTCACTGTTCTCAGCCTTGATGCTGTCGATCAGAACGCCGCTGGGAGCGGACAGCGCAGCGGACTGCACCAAACGAGTCAGCTGGTCCTGCGCGAAGCAGTAGATGTCGGGAGCGGAAGCCACGTCGGTGATGACCTGAGAAGCGGCATCGGCCTCGGAGATCACGTCGATCTGAGCGGTGAACTTAATGTCGGGGTATTTCGCTTGGAAAGCAGCGATCTGAGACTCGAACTGCTCCTTGACGCCTTCGCTCTCGGAGACCCACAGCTTGATGGTGCCGTAGTCGCCGGCCAGCAGAGCGTTGTAGTCGGGATCGGTGGGCTCGGGATCGGTAGCCTCGGGATCGGTGGGCTCGGGATCGGTAGCGCCGGTCGTCGGAGTTTCGGTCTCGCCGGTCGTCGGAGTTTCGGTCTTGCCGGTCGTCGGAGTTTCCGTCTTACCGGTCGTCGGAGTTTCCGTCTTACCGGTGGTGGTTGTGTTGCCGGTGGTGGTATTATTGCCTGCGCAAGCGGCCAAGCCGAATACCATAACAACAGCCAGCAACAAAGCGAAGATTCTCTTCATTTTGTTTTTCCTCCTGAGAAAAATTTTATTTATGCGATAACGGCGTTTGCCGATATTGCCAAGATCCATTGCGTTCCCGTGAAGACGGGAACGCAGAAAAGGGGTACCCCTTTTCGCAAAAGCGCAAATGTCGAGACTTAAGTCTCATGTCCATTCATGCTTGCGTGGACATTATACTTTTTTGTAAGAATTTTGTCAATAGTGTTAGAGTTTATTTTTTATTTTTGTCACATTTGTCAAATATCGTCCGTCAATGGTGGAAAAAAGGTCGGTCTTTTCTACCAAATGACCACACTCGTCTGTCCATCGACGGTCAATTGTGTGCCATCGATGGTCGCCGTGCCGTTGCCGATGATCTCACCGAGCACAGTCAGGTCGATCCCCTGCAGCGCTTTGCACGCGGCGAGGTCGACGGTGATTGCTTCCTTGGAATTGTTGTGCAGAATGACCAGTTTTTCGCCCTCATATTCGACAAGGAAGCCGCCGAGGTGGCTGTTCGATGTGCTCACGGCGCTGTAGACGCCGCGCGCGATCGCGGGGTGTCTGTGTCTGACGGACAGGAGCTTGCAATAATAGCGCAGGAGGCTGTTCTCGTCCTCGATCTGCTCGGCGACCGACGAGTCGATCTGCTTATCGTAGGTCGAGCCGACGGGGTCGCGCACGAGATCGCCGTCGCCCCAGAGCATCGCAAGGCGGCGATTGGCGTCGGTCGACGCGCTGCCGCGCGAGCCTTTCAGGCCGATCTCTTCACCGTAGTAGATCACGGGTGAGCCGGGACTGAGCAGGTACAAATTGGCCGCCATGCGCATATTGCTCTCGAGGATAAAGGTGCCCGCGATGCGGTCTTGGTCGTGGTTGGAAAGGAAGGACACGGCCATGCCGTCGGCATTTGCGGCGAGCAGCTTATTCTGGTAGGAAACGATGTAACCCGTGAAAGACGCGAGGGAGTTTCCCTTGGCGGTGTAGGCCGCTTTGCCTTCCGCACCGCTCATGGCGAAATTGAAGCAGTTCATGGCGCTGTAGTACGAGAGGATCTCCCCCTCGCCCGACCAGCATTCACCCACGCAGTAGATGTCGGGATACTCCGCGCGCAGTTGCGCCATATACCAGTTCCAGAATTCGACGCTTTTTTCCGTGTCGCCGTAGTAGATGTACTTGACGGCGTCAAAACGGAAACCGTCCACGCCCAGATCCATGTAGTGCCGCGCGACATTGAGCATTTCCTCGCGCACGGTGGGGTTATCGTAATTCAGTTCGGGCATATCGCCGGAGAAATTGCACTCGTAGTACCAGCCGTTTCCGAGCAGTTGGTAGGTCCGTCCGCCGACCTTCTCGTCGGCTTTGACGCAGGTGTAATAATCATAGTAGGGATCTTCCGTGTCGCCGTTCAATCGTGCCTGCTTGAAGGCCGTGAACCACGGATGCTGATTGGAGGTGTGGTTGATGGCAAGATCCATGATGAGCTTGACATTGCGGCTTTCGCAAAGGTCGGCCAGCTCCTTGAGGGTATCCTCCGTGCCGAAGCGCCAGTCGATGGCGTAGTAGTCGCTCGCGTCATACTTATGGTAGCTGGGCGATTTGAAAATGGGAGAAAGCCAGATGCCCTGCACGCCGAGACTCGTCTCGGAATTGAGATTGCCGTCGTTGAGATAGTCGAAGCGATTGATGATGCCTGCCAGATCGCCCACGCCGTCGTTGTTGCCGTCGGAGAAGGAGCCGACAAAGATCTGATAGAAGGTGCGATAATTGTCATCCGTGGTATCTGCCATCGGCTCAAAGGTCTGCGAAGGCTCGGTCGGTGCCGTCGTCGGTTCGGTCGGTGCCGTCGTCGGTTCGGTCGGTGCCGTGGTCGGTTCGGTCGGTGCCGTGGTCGGTTCGGTCGGTACCGTGGTCGGTTCGGTCGGCGCGGCGGTCGGCTCACTGCCCTCCCCTGTCGTTTCGGCGGGTTTTTTCGCGGCGCAGCCGACGCTGCCGAGCAGCATCAGCGCGCCCAAAGTCAGCGCAAGTGCGCGGCAGGCGATTTTCTTTTTCATTGTGCATCCTCCTGCGCGACGGAGTTGAGTTTCGCGTCGTCGATCTTGCCCCACGCGCCCGCGCCGTCGCAGCGAACGTAGATACCGACGGTGACGACGTCGCCTTCTGCGACCTCGATGCCCGAAATCACGGCCTCGTGCCACTCGTTATAGACGGTGATGGTCGTGTTCGCGGTCGCGACGATCTCGCCGTTGATCTTGACGTAGGCGTAGATCTCCGTTTCGCCGCCGGCGCCGCCCATGATGGAAATACTATAATTATATACGCCGGCGGGCAGATCGTCGAGCCGTTGCTCGAGGGTAAATTCGACGCTGTTTGCGCCGGAGCCCCAGAAATGATAGTGCTTCGTGCCGGTGACGGAGTCGGTGGACTTGTCCTCGACGTAGAGCTGGTCGAAGGACTTGAGCTTCGTGGCCGTCCAGCCGCTTTCGCCGTCCTCAAAGCTCCAGTTCTCGAGATAGTTGTACTCGACCATGGACAGATAGCACGTCGCCTCCATGCCGCCGGCCGTGCCGCGGATGGTATAATCGGCAACGCCGCCGTTTTTGTAGGACTCGATGTCGACATCGTGCCACTCGACGGAAAGCTCCTGCTTGGAATTGTCGAGCATGACGGCGTTGACCGTGCTCGGCAGAACGATCTCGCCGTTCAGATCGCACATCAGGTTCACGTCCTCGATGGCGTCGGCCTTATTTTCGACCGTATTCCCTTCACGCACGAGCGCGAACACCTTCAGCGATTCGAGCACTTTCCCGTCCTTGTCGAAGAAGGCCTGATTGTCCACGGCGCAGCCGCCGTAATACTTGCCCGCGTCGTTCGGGTCATACTCGGCAGCGTAGGACGAAGCCCAGCCGGAGCCGTACTTTTCCCACAGCGCGGAGTTTTCCTCCCAGCTTTCGCCGCCGACGCCGATCCACGTGCCCTCCCAATAGAATACGCCGATACCGTTGGGGATATTCGCGACGGTGTCGATCACGCCGCGCACGAGATTGGCCTGTCCCTGCACGGTGTAGGGGTAGTCCTTCACGACGGCAGAGCCTTCGCCGATGGTATTGCCGCTGAAGTCGCTGTCATCGGGCGTGAAGGCGTAGGAGGTCTCGGCGACCATGACCTTTTTGTTGTAGGTCGTGGCGATATTCGAGAGCACCGCGCTCAAGTTTTCGAAGCTGCCGTGCCAGTAAGGATAATAAGAGGAGGCGAAAACGTCGTAATCGACGCCGTAGTAATCGAGATTTTTGCCGAAGCTGACATAGCGGTCGGCCTTTTCGGGATTGGCGAAGTGAACGGCGATGAGAGCATCCGGGAGCACCTCGCGCACGGCTTTCGAGCCTGCGCTCATCAGCTGCATGATGCGCTTCCAGCCGCCGAGGGCGGCGCTGTCTTCACCGCAGAAAACGCCGTTGGTCTCGTTGCCGATCTGCACCATGCCGACATCCACGCCCGCATCTTTGAGCTTTTGCAGGCACTCGACGGTGTATTGGTACAGTGCCTCAGTCTTGGCGTCGATATCCATTTTCTTCCACGCCTTCGGGACCATCTGCTTGCTCGGATCGGCCCAGAAATCGGAGTAATGGAAATCGACGAGCAGTTTCATTCCGTACTGCGTGGCGCGCTTACCGACAGCAATGGCATTGTCGATGTCGCAGTTGCCGCCGCCGTAGCCGTTGCCGTCGGCGTCGTACGGATCGTTCCAGACGCGCACGCGGATGTAGTTGATGCCGTTTTCGCTGAGGATCTCGTAGACGTCTTTTTCCGTGCCGTCGTAATCATAGTAGCGAACGCCGCTGTTTTCCAACGCGGGGACGCAGGAGGCGTCCATGCCCATGATAAAATCATCGGCGAGGTTCTCGACCTTCTGGACGTACAGGCTGTCCGAGCTGACGCTCGGATGCACGATCGGAGCGGTCGGCTCGGGCTCGGTCACTTCGGGCTCGGTCACTTCGGGCTCGGTCGCTTCGGGCTCGGTTTGTGTCGGCTCGGGCTCGGTCTCGGTCGGCTCGGGCTGCGTAGCTTCCGTTGTGCCCGCAGTCGTGTCGGCGACGGTGCCGCCGCTCGTCGGCGCGGCGGACGAGCAGGCCGCCAGTCCCAGCGACAACGCCAGAACGGCCGCCAAAAGACGAATTTTCGTTTTCATAGGATATTCCTCCGTTCGATTTTTTCCTATTTTATATCATAGCACAAAAAATCCGTTTCGTCGAGCCCTTTTTTCGCACTGCGAAACGCCGCCCTTTTTCTTTGGGCAAAGAACCGAGCCGTGCGGAACCCCGCACGGCTCGGTTGCTTTTATTGAACGATCTGCAATATCTTTTCGTACACGCGGTCGGCGCTTTCGATCACCTCGCGCACCAAGCGTTCGCCCTCGCTGCGGAAATCCTCCGCGAGCGCCTTATCCTTGAGCGAGCCGATGTTGATGAGCACATTCAGCCATGCGCCCTGCACGGCCGCGCGCAGCGACAGCGCGGCTACGCCCAGATCGCTGGCAGCGCTCTCGTTGAATCTGCCGAGCATGGACTCGGTCAGTGCGATGGTCTCGGCGGCCAAGCGCATCATCTCAAAGGGCGTCTGCGTGCAGCCGACCAAACCGCGTTGGATGGCGGCGGAGCGGGCGGTTTTTTCCTCGTCGCTGCCCTTCGGCATGGCAAACGCAGCGGACACGACCATAAACGCATCCGTGTCGCGATCCATCACATCGAGGAATTTCGCCTGCAATGCGGCGGCCTTTTCGCGCACCTGCAGCACATACTCGCGCTGCTCGGCGTACTGTTTCTTCCCCTCGGTCAAGGTGCAGACCATGGCGGTCAAGGCCGCGCCCAGCGCGCCCTCGAGCGCCGCGACCGATCCGCCGCCGGGGGCGGGCGCATCGGAGGCGAGCACGTCGACGAACTGCGTGACATTCATTTGTGCCAGTTTCATGCGCTTCTCCTTATTCCATGCCGATCAGGTGGTATTCCATGGTCTGCTGACGGCCGTCGAAATTCTCGAGCTTGAGGTAATACTCCGCGCAGTCGATGAGCGCCTTGGCAGGCGTCAGACCGACGAGCTCCGAGCCGATGATCCGTGCGCCGTAGCGATCGGCGAGCGCACGCACCATTTCAAAGACGTAGTAGATCGGTGTACCTTCGTAGTTGACCAAATTCATGGACACCTGCGCGATATTGCGATCTTCCAGCTTGACGCCGATGGCCTTGCAATACTTGAAGCCGCCGCCGGCCGCACGGATAGCGCGGGCGATCTTGTTGGCGACCTCGATATCGGAGGTATCGAGATTGATATTGTACGCGATCAGGGGCATTCTCGCGCCGATGGCGATGATGCCCGCCGTGGGGTGGATCTTGCGCTCGCCGTAGTCGGGCGCCCACTCGGGCTGCAGCAGCTTTTCGGGCATACCTTCAAACTGGCCGCTGCGGCATTTGGCAAGATTCGTGCGGTGCGGTGCGGTCGCGGAGTCCTCGTACAGGAAAGACGGGACGCCCAGTTCCTTCCAGATGCGCTCGGCGACGCGTTTGCTCATCTCGACGCACTCTTCGACCGTCATGTCCATCGTGGGGATAAAGGGGATGACATCGGTCGCACCCATGCGGGGGTGCTGACCCTTGTGCTTGCGCATATCGATCAGCTCGGTGGCCTTTTGTGTCAGGCGGAAGCAGACCTCCTCGATGGCGGCGGGGTTGCCGACCATGGTGAACACGCAGCGGTTATGATCGCCGTCGGTCTGCACGTCGAGCACGGTGCAGCCGGGGACGGAATTGGAAACGTCTACCAATGCCTGAAAAGTTGCGGGATCTTGCTCCTTGCTGCAGGAAAAATTGGGGACGCATTCGACAAGCTTTGCCATATTACGATTCTCCTTATTACGATATTTTGTAAATTCTACCGCGTTTTACGACGGTATTTGTCAGATTACTGCCCATGCGGTAGCAGACATAATCGAAGTCATCGGCATTCCAGATGACCATGTCCGCCAGCTTTCCGACCTCCACGGAGCCGACTTTGTCGGCCATGCCGATGGCGGCGGCGCCGTTGAGCGTGACGGCGGTGAGCACCTCCTCGGGTGTCAGGCGGTAGCGAAGGCAGCCGAGGTTCATCACCAGCTGCATATTCAGGCACGGGCAGGAGCCGGGGTTGAAGTCCGTCGCCATGGCGACGGGAACGCCCGCGTTGACCATATCCCGTGCGGGCGCGAAGGTCGCGCCGAGGTACAAACTCGTGCACGGCAGCAGGCACGCGACCGTGCCGCCCGCGGCCATGGCGGCAATGCCCTCCGGCGGGCAGACGATCAGATGCTCGGCCGAGATCGCGCCGATCTCCCCGGCCAAGGTCGAGCCGCCGATGGGCTCGATCTCGTCGGCGTGGATCTTGGGGATGAGGCCGAATTTTTTGCCCGTTTCCAGAATTTTTCGGGACTCTTCCGCGGAAAAAACGCCTTTTTCGCAGAAAACGTCGCAAAAGCGTGCCAGTTTTTCCTCCGCCACGGCAGGGATCATTTCCTCGCACAGCAGGCGGATGTAACCGTCGCGATCGTTTTTGTACGCGGCGGGCACGGCGTGCGCGCCCATGAATGTCGCCGCAAGATCGATCGGATGCTCTTCGTTCAGGATGCCGATGGCGCGCAGCTGTTTGCGCTCCTCCTCCCACGAAAGGCCGTAGCCGCTTTTCGCTTCGCAGGTGGTCGTGCCGAAGGCGAACATCTCGTCGAGCGCGGCGGCGGCCTTGTCGGCCAAGGCCTGTTCGTCGAGCGCGTGCGTGGCGTTGACAGTGGAAAGGATGCCGCCGCCCTGCGCCAGAATATCCAGATAAGGTACGCCCTGCAGCTTCAGCGCCATTTCGTGCTGACGCCAGCCGCCGAAAACCAGATGCGTATGCGCATCGACGAGGCCGGGCGTCACGAGTCTGCCGCGCGCATCGATCATCTGCGCGTCGCAGGCAATGTCAGGCTTTCCCGTACCGATGCCGACGATGATATCGTCCTCGATGGCGACCCACGCGTCGTGCAGCGTGCGCACGATGCCCTGTTCGCGACCGCCGCGGGCGGTGCTGCCCTCGGGCGTCATCAACGTGCCGATGTTGGTAATGACGAGCATATCATTTCTCCTGTGCCTTTTTCAGTGCAGCCGCGACCAGCTCGCGGTCGGCAAGGTACGGCAGCGTGATGTGATCTTGGCCGGCGTACATTTTGTTGTACTCGGCCGCGGTGGTCATGGCGTTTTCGTTGGTCGCCCATGCGCGGCGGGAAACGCCGACCATGGTATCCCACGGCATACTCATGCGCAAAATGGTATCGACGCGCTCGCTGCCGTCGAGCACCATGCCGAAGCCGCCGTTGATGGCCTTGCCGATGCCCGTACCGCCACCGTTGTGCAGCGCGATCAGGCTCATGCCGCGCGCGGCGTTGCCCGCGAAGCACTGCGTCGCCATGTCGGCCATGATGTTCGATCCGTCCTTGATGTTGGAGGTCTCACGGA
>CAYOZT010000013.1:0-31141 GCA_964408545.1 uncultured Oscillospiraceae bacterium
GAGCGTACCCTACATCATAATGCCCGACAATCCACTTTGCGATTTCGTGTGCATATTTGCGGAACCGCAAAGAAATATACTTTCCGATGAACCATGTTCATTGTGCCGTAATTCACCATTTCGTGACGATATTTTGCAAATCCGATAACTTTTTCACTACTCTCACAATTCTCGCCTTAGAAAGCAAAAAACAGGCACTTTTCAACCCTTAAACGTACAAAAACAGGCGACACCCAACGATCGTTGAATGTCGCCTGTTTTCTTGCCCAATCCTGCTTGCAGTTGCCAATTTCGTAATTTTCTCAAATTACTGTCTTATCAGCACACAGCTTTTCCTGCGGGCGATCGCTTTTTTAAGGTTGGCTCGATTCGATGGTGCGCACGCGAATACACTCTTCCCCGATGAGAAACAGCTGTGTCTTCGCGTTTCTCTCGTCGAGTTGCAGCAGCGCCTGACGCAGGTCAAACGCGGGTATGTCCAACCGGCTTTCCATGAAGTGCGACTCGGGAAGCTTTTCGATGGGCGGCAGGCGTCTGTCAAACGGGGGATACACCGCGATCAGGCCGCTCAGCACGCGCACATTGCGTTTGGCCATTTCCTGCAGCAGCAGTTCACTTGCCTGCCGGTACGTGCTGCCGAGCACGTAAAACGCTTCGCCGTCTTCGGGCTGCGCGACCAACAGCTGCGGCGGCTCGGGGATCGGCACCGTGCGTGCCAGATCATAGAGCTTGCGGAACAGTTCTTCCGTTTGCGCGGGTACGGGACACATAAACATTTCTCCTTTCGAATCGTTGTGATAAATAACTTTTCAGCACAAACAAATTATGCGAAAACATATCATCGAACTTTTAATATGCAACGCGGAAGTAGAGTCCTGTTCCGTCCGAGTAATACGTGCAGCAGTTGAAGAAGATACCGCCGTAAAATCGGCTGCACGAAGTATATACTCTATCTGAGCCGAATGCGGCTTTCGCAGCATCGAGCGTTGGAAAAACGACAGACGAATATGTGTTTCCAAATAGATCCATGCAGGTGTACGAGGGAGACGGTCCACTGACGTTATAGGTTACAGCACTGTCATCATTGTCAGATTGTGCGGCAAAGGCCATGGTGGAACAGTTACACATAAACACGAGGGCCAAAACAGCAGCAACAAGAATACGAAGTTTTTTCATAAATTACTCCTTTCACAGGTAGACAAAATGAAAACCGGACACGTTCATCAATTGATTGCTTATTCTCGCCATAGTTGTTTGTAGATTGAAAGAAGGCCGTTCGAACAGTGCCCGCCCCTCCTTACGGACACATATTTCGTGTCTTTATATTACTATGTTACCGCATTTTTGTCAAGTACTTTTTATGGGAAATCCCATATTTTATCAGAAATGGAGAAGATTCTCCCCGCGGAACTTCAGGCGATCAGCCGCATCGGACGATATTTCTTGCCACATGGATGCCGCTGGCGGAGGCGTGCGAGAGCGAATGCGTGATGCCGCTGCCGTCGCCGATGATGTACAGCCCCGGATAGCAAGTTTCCAAATTTTCGTTCACGTCGACCTCCATGTTGTAGAACTTGACCTCCACGCCGTACAGCAGCGTGTCGTCGTTGGCGGTGCCGGGCGCGACCTTGTCGAGCGCGTAGATCATTTCGATGATGCCGTCGAGAATGCGCTTCGGGAGCACGAGGCTCAGATCGCCCGGAGTCGCGCTGAGCGTGGGCGTGATGAAGGCTTCCTCGATGCGGTTCGGCGTGGAGCGGCGGCCGCGGATGAGATCGCCGAACCGCTGCACGATCACGCCGCCGCCGAGCATATTGCTCAGCCGCGCGATCGATTCTCCGTAGCCGTTGGAGTCCTTGAAAGGCTCGGAAAAGTGCTTCGCGACCAGCAGTGCGAAGTTCGTATTTTCCGTCTGCCGCGCGGGATCTTCGTAGCTGTGGCCGTTGACGGTGATGATGCCGTTGGTGTTCTCGTTGACGACGGCGCCGCGCGGATTCATGCAGAAGGTGCGAACGAGATCGCCGTAAGTCTCCGTGCGGTAGACGATCTTGCTCTCGTACAGTTCGTCCGTCAGGTGGGCAAAGACGGCCGCGGGCAGCTCCACGCGCACGCCGATGTCGACGCGGTTGGACTTCGTGCGGATCTGTAGCTGCTTGCACACCTGCTCCATCCACTTGCTGCCGCTCCTGCCGACGGAGACGATGCATTTTTCGCAGCGGTGGCGGGCGTCGGCGCATTGCACCTCGTAGCCGCCGTCCACGGCGGCGATGGACTGCACGGGCGTGTCGAAGAAAAAGTCGACGCGCTCTTTGAGATAGTCGTAAATGTTGCCGAGCACGATGTAATTGATATCCGTGCCGAGGTGGCGGACGGACGCGTCGAGCAGGTGCAGGTCGTTTTGGATGCACAGCGTCTTGAAGCGGCTGCCGGCGGTGGAGTAAAGGCGCGTGCCGGCGCCGCCGAATTTCATGTTGATCTCGTCGACATAGCGCATCAGCTCGAGTGCCTTTTTCTTGCCGACATACTCGTGCAAGGTGCCGCCGAAGTCGTTGGTGATGTTGTACTTTCCGTCCGAAAAGGCGCCCGCGCCGCCGAAACCGCTCATGATCGAGCAGCTGCCGCAGCCGATGCAGGACTTGACCTTGTCGCCGTCGATGGGGCAGTGGCGGCGGCTGAGCGCGTGCCCGGCCTCAAAAACGGCGATCTTCAAATTCGGATCGTGCTGCACGAGTTCGTATGCGGCGAAAATGCCGCCCGGCCCCGCGCCGATGATGATAACGTCGTAATGCATGGTCATTCCTCCCGTCGCGCAAAGGCGATCGTTTCTTGACATCATCATAGCACAAAGCGCCGAAAATGTAAATAGCGCGTTTTTTCAAATGCGCACAAACGGCGCAGCCGACGAGGTTTTCTCGTCGGCCGCGTTGGTTTATTTGGAGATGTCGCCGTCACTGCAGTGGACGGTGTATTTACCGGTTTCGCTGTTCCAATTGCTCCCCTTGCTGATTGCATTCCACTGTTTCTTTGTTCCTTCGAAGTAAATGTCCGTCAGACTGCTGCAACCTTCAAACGCAGAACTGCCGATGCTCGTCACGCTGTCCGGGATCATGATGCTCGTTAGGCTCTTGCAGCCGTGGAATGCATATCTGCCGATGCTCGTCACGCCATCGGGAATCACGATATCCGTTGCCAATTCGCCGTTAATGTACAAATTCTTTGCATAATACAGCGGATTACTCTCGGAATTGCCAAAGCTGATATTGCACCATACCGCCAAGTCGCTGATGTAGACGGCATTCAGGCTGCTGCAGTTGTAGAACACAGACTCGCCGATGCTCGTCACGCCGTTGCCAATCGTGACTCTCGTCAGGCTGCTGCAGTCGTAGAACGCCTTCTGGCCGATCTCCATCACGCTGTCCGGGATCGTGATGCTCGTCAGGCTGCTGCAGCCTAAGAACGCCCAATCGCCGATGCTCGTCACGCCATCCGGGATCATGATGCTCGTCAGGCTGCTGCAGTTGCAGAAGGCTTTATAGCCGATACTTGTCACGCTATCCGGAATCGTGATACTCGTCAGGCCAGTGCAGCCGAAGAACGCATACTCGCCAATACTCGTCACGCTGTCCGGGATCGTGATGCTCATCAAGCTACTGCACTTGTAGAACGCAGAACTGCCAATGCTCGTTACGCTGTCCGGGATCATGATACTCTTCAGGCTACTGCATTCGTAAAACGCAGAATCCGCAATGCACTTTGTTCCTTCCTTGATCGTGTACGCACCGGAAAGGCTTTCTTTCGCTTTGATCAGATGATTGCCTATGTACAGCACATCGTTCGTCCAGTTAGTTTCATCGTTGTAGTATGCCGTATTGTAGAGCGCTTGAGCGCCGATGCTCGTTACACTGTCCGGGATCGTGATGCTCGTCAGACTACTGCACTGGATGAACGCCCCATAGCCGATGCTCGTTACGCTGTCCGGGATCGTGATGCTCGTCAGGCCAGTGCAGCCGATGAACGCATACCCGCCGATGCTCACCACCGGTAGTTCATTATAAGTAGACGGAATAATAATTTCGTTATTCTTACACCTACCGATACTGGTTACGCAATAGCTCTCGCCATCACTATTCAGTTCAAACGCTAAGTCCTTGCTGTAGGGCGGTGTGTAATTGGGGTCAGGCTCTCCACAGCTGCTGCAGATACCGTTTTGATATGTATGTCCAAGTGCTTCGCCCTCTATTGCCGCGCAGCGGCGGCAGGTCTTCGGCGCCGTGCAGGTTGCCGGTGTGAAGTCGTGTCCCAGTGCTTCGCCCTCTATTGCCGTGCAGCGGCGGCAGGTCTTCGCTGCCGTGCAGGTTGCCGGTGCGAAGTCGTGTCCCAGTGCGTCGACATAGTTGTCCGCATAGCTGTCGCCGCAAGTGCAGGTGTGAGTCGTATAGCCCTGCTCGGTGCAGGTCGGCGCGATCACCGTTTCGGTGTAGCTGTGAACATGGTTCAAGCACGGGATCGTTTCGTTCATTGTTTCGCAACAAACCGCGCAAGTGTACACACGCAAGCCGTCCTCTTCCTCGGTCGGCTCTCTGGTAACAACGCCCTCGTCCCAGTTGTGCCCGAGCGCGTCGACATAGTTGTCCGCATAGCTGTCGCCGCAAGTGCAGGTATAAGTCGTGTAACCGCCCTTGGTGCAGGTCGGCGCGGTCACGACGGCTTCATAGTTGTGCGTATGCTCTCCGCCGGGATTCGTCGGGTCGGTAGTTTGGTTTCCGCTCGTCGCATTGCCGTTTCCGTTACCGTTACCGTTTCCGTTTCCATTACCGGTTCCGTTACCGTTACCGTTACCGTTACCGTTTCCGTTACCGTTTCCGTTTCCGTTTCCATTACCGGAACCGGAACCGTTCCCCGAGCCGTTGCCGCTGCCATTGGTGGGGGCGGTTTTGCCGCCGTCGGTCGGATCGGTGGAGTCAACTTTGTTCCCGTCGGTCGGTTTACTGCCGTCCGTCGGGTCGATTTTACCACTCGTCGGGTCGGTCTTGCCACCGTCGGTCGGTTTGCTGCCGTCGGTGGGGTCGGTTTTGCTGCTCGATGTCGTTTTGTCGGATCTGCCGCCGGTGGTGGCGTCCGAACCGTCTGTCTTTTTGCTGCAGGCGGCGAAGCTCAGCAGCAGCGCGAGCGCGAGCAGCAGGCTCAGCGCCTTTTTCCATGATGTTCGCATGATTTTTCTCCTATCTTTGTGTTTTTCCCGGCCTCGGCCGCACAAAACAATTATATATATATGAAGTCAAGCTTTTTACCTCTTGTCAAAATGCACAAATTTTCGTCCCGCGTTTGTATCTTTCCGCAATGCGCGCTTTCCGACCCGCTTGACGCCGCGCGCGTTCTTTGCTATACTGAGAAAAAAACAACGGAGGACGACATGAAAGAGCGTATTGTTACCGACAACTACGAAGCTTGGTGCGAGCAATGGCGTGCGCGCTTCCTCGCCATGGAGCAGCCCGAACTGCTGCGCCGCCTGCCCGAGCTGCGCGCGGACGAGGAAAACCTGCACATTCGCCACTTCGGCCGCGAATTTCTCGTGCATCGGCGCAGCGGGCAGATCACCGCGGCGGACGGGCGGCGCATCGCGCTCAACGAAAAGCTGAATATCTACACACTGTTCGGCTATGTGCGACCCAATGCGCGCTTAACGGGCGAATGGGTGAAATTTGACGATCTCAAGGACGCCTCCCCCTTTTCCAAAGCCTTCCAAAACGGCGTCACGACGCCCTTCGCGCGCACGTTCCGGGGGCAAAGCGACGCTCTGCGCGCCGCGGCGCAAAAACTCGGCGGCAAGCCGCTGCCACACGGCGATGTCGGTTTCGAGCTCGCGGCGTTCGAATGTATTCCCCTGCGCTTTTTCTTCTGGGACGCGGACGAGGATTTCCCCGCGCAGGGAAATCTGCTGTTTGACCGCAGCGCAACGGATTTCATCCACGTCGAGAGCATCGTGACCATCGCGTCCATCGGCCTGCGCCGTCTGGCCGAGGCCGCCGCGCTACCGATCGACCGCAGCGCCTTCGCGGCGATCTGAAGGAGGGAGATCCGTGAAAAAACAGGAAAAAACGAATGTCATGCGCATTCTCGAGCAGCACGGCATCGACTATCGGCAGCATTGCTACGCCGGCAGCGGCGCCGTCGGCGGCATGGACGTCGCCGCCGTCATGGGGCAGGAGCCCGCGCGCGTATTCAAAACGCTCGTCACCGTCGGCCACGGCGGCGGGCACTTCGTTTTTGTCATTCCCGTGTGTCGGGAGCTGGATCTGAAAAAAGCCGCCCGCGCGGTCGGCGAAAAAAGCATCGAAATGCTCAAAAGCAAGGATCTTCTCCCGCTGACGGGCTATGTGCACGGCGGCTGTTCGCCGATCGGCATGAAAAAACTTTTCCCGACCGTCATTGACCGCAGCGCCGCGGATTTCGAAACGATCTTCTTCAGCGCGGGCAAGATCGGCTATCAGGTGGAGCTGTCCGTGCAGGCGCTCGCAAGGCTCATTCCGCTGCAAACGGGCGATCTGTGCGATTGATGCGCCGCACGAAAGAGTCGTGTTTTCTCGACTCTTTCGTGCGGCGCAAAAATAAGTGTCGACTTTTTCTTCCTTTTGTGCTATGCTATTTGCAGAAAAACAACACTTTGGGAGGAAACGATCATGACTTTTGTCGGCATTTTTCAAGCGGGAACGCACGAATTTCAAACGCTCGTGCTCGCGCAGAGCGACGAGGAGGCCAGACGCAAGGTGCGCAGCAAATTGCGCGCATGGTACGGCGCGGAGGCACGCGACGAGGATCTTGTCATCCGCGCCTTCGGCGACGGCCGCATCCTTTGACAAAATCGTCGATTGCCGATTGCATCCTTTTTTCTTCTGTGCTATAATGCATAGAAAAAGGAGGGAGAACACCATGCGCTTACGCTTTCAAAAAGGGGATGTGCTCGCCATCGCCGTCGTGGCGCTGACGGCGCTGATCGTCGCGTTGCTGTTCGTTCCTCGGCACGCGCAGACGGCTTACGCGGTCGAGATCTATCAGAACGGGCAGCTCGTCAAATCTCTGCCGCTTACGCGCGATGTGGATTTTACCGTTGACGGCGCGTATACGAACACCGTCAGCATCCGCGACGGGCGCGTGTGCATCTCCCGCTCGGACTGCCCGGGGCTGGACTGTGTGCACAGCGGCAGCATCCGTGCCGTCGGGCGCAGCATTGTGTGCCTGCCGAATGCGGTGGAAGTGCGCATCGTCGGATATGCGGACGATGTGGACTTCGTTGTGGGGTGAGGCAAATGACGAGGACAAGAAAAACCGTTCTTTGCGCCGTTATGACGGCGCTTGCACTGGCGCTGTCTTATCTTGAGCATTTCATCCCGCTGCAGCTCGTCGTTCCCCTGCCCGGCATAAAATTGGGGCTGGCCAACATCGTGACGCTGCTGTGTCTGTATTTGCTTGGCAGCGGCTGCGCCTTCGCGGTGCTCGTGTGCCGCTGCCTGCTCGGCGCCGTATTCGGCGGCGGCGTGAGCGCGCTGCTGTTTTCGCTGACGGGCGGACTTTTGGCCATGAGCGTGATGAGCCTTTGCCGAAAATCGCGCATGGTTTCCGTCTACGGCGTCAGCATTCTGGGCGCAGCCGCGCACAATATCGGGCAGATCGCGGTCGCGATGCTCCTGCTCGGCTCGGTGTACGCCGCCGCCTACCTTCCGTATTTGCTGCTCGTCGCGATCTTCACGGGCTTCGCCACGGGCGCGGCGTGCTCGCTGACGCTACGCGCACTGAAAAGCGGAGGCTTCGTATGAAAAAGATCTGCCTGCTGCTGTCGCTGTGCCTGCTGCTCGGCGGCTGCGCATCCGGCGGCGACACGCGCCGCAGCGACTGCTATTTCGACGTGTTCGACACCGTGACGAGCCTCATCGGCTATCGCTACTCGGCCGAGGATTTTTCGCGTATCAGCGCATCCGTTCACGCGCAGCTGCAGCGCTATCATCGCCTGTTCGACATTTACCACGATTACGACGGCATGAACAATCTCAAGACCGTCAACGACCATGCCGGCATCGCGCCCGTGACGGTCGACGCGGAGATCATCGACTTTTTGCTCGACTGCAAGCGCTACTATGCGCTGACCGACGGCCTTGTCAACGTGGCCATGGGCAGCGTGCTGCAGCTGTGGCACGAGGCGCGCGAGGAGGGGCTCGCCGATCCCGAAAACGCCCGCCTGCCCGACATGGATGCGCTGCGCGACGCTGCCGAGCACTGCAATATCGACGATATCGAGATCGACGTGGAAAACGGCACCGTCTTTATCCGCGACGCGCGCGTCCGGCTGGATGTGGGCGCGACGGCGAAGGGCTGGGCGTGTCAACGTGTGGCGGAAAATGCGCCCGAAGGGCTGCTGCTGAGCGTCGGCGGCAACGTCTGCGCCACGGGCGCGAAAAAGGGCGAAACCGCTTGGGTCATCGGCGTGCAGGATCCCGACGGCGGCGCGGAGTATTTGCAGAAACTCCGCATCACGCGCGGCAGCGTCGTCACGAGCGGCGACTATATGCGCACCTACACCGTCGACGGTGTGGCTTACCACCACATCATCGATCCGCAAACACTCATGCCGGCGCGTTATTGGCGCAGCGTTACCGTCGTGTGCGACGACTCCGCCGTCGCCGACGCGCTCTCGACGGCGCTGTTCCTCCTGCCCTACGAGCAGGGAAAAGCTCTGCTGCGGCGCGCAGACGCGCAAGCCATGTGGGTATCCGCCGACGGAGAGATCCTGTACTCCGACGGCTTTGCACAATACCTCGATCAATAGTATCTGCCGCAAAGCGAATGCTTTGCGGCAGATCGGCTTATGTGCTCAGTCCCCGATCAGTGCGGGGATGTCTTCGATTTTCAGCAGTCCGTAATGCACTTGCACATCGTCTTCCTCGGTGACATATTCTCCGTTGCGCACGATGCGCTCCATGATCGCGCCGTAGTATTCGCCCAGATCTTCTTGCAGATCGAAGGCATACTCTACTCCCTCGCTGATGCGGTACAGCGCAATGGTCACATAGCCCTGTCCGTCGAGCTCGATGTACGGAAGGTCATATTCCGTGTGCAGGCTATCGCTCAGGCAGGCGTAGAGCCTGCTGTCGTCGCCTGTGCACTGCGTGAAGAGCAGGGTATCCTCGACTTTAAGTAGCCATGCGATATTGTATCCCAAGCCAAATTGCGGGGTGTAACGGCGGTAGCTTTCGAGCGATGCTTCCGTACCGTCGAGCAGATCGCGGCACTGCGCGGATCTATTGATCTGGAACGCGGCAACGAAGGAATTGCCCATGTAGCTTTCCGGAATCTCGCCTTGGGCGCGGAAGCTCACCCACACATACGAGTCGATGCAGCAGAAAATGCTTTCTTCGTTCTCGCAGGGCTGCGCGCAGTAGGCGCAGACGAAGTAATAATCGTCCGGGTCGAGCTTTGCGTACAGCAGCCGGTTTTCTTCCGCATTTTTCAGCAAGTCGAGCTTTTCGGCGGTGCTGCGGCCGTCGGCCGTCGGGGTGCTTGACAGTGCCCACTGCTCCGTGGCGGTGTTGACCAGATACCGCTTCAGTTCCCGAACGAGCTGCTCATCGGGCGTGAAGCCGACTTCGGGCGTCTCGAGCGTGAGGATCTCGGCGATGTCCTCGAACGTGATCTTTGCGTATCGGACATTTTTATTCGTGATATAGTAATCATCGAGCATTCTTTCCAAAACGCAGCTATAATACTTGCCGGTCATCTCTTTCAGGTAGCTCTGATCGATCTGCCCGTCGATAAAGTTCAGATACTGCACGACATAGCCCTGTCCGTCGAGCTCGATGCAGGGAATGTCATATGGGATGTGATCGCCGTCGGATATGCAGCAATACTGCTTATCCGACTTGGAGAAAATAAGCGCCTCGTCAAATGTTGTTGCAGACTTGGTGTTATACCCGTTTTCGAACTTTGCCCAGAAGACATTATAGTGCTCGACAAAGACCTCGGCCTTTGTTTCGTCCGTGATGTCCCACGCGTGCTCGGCCTTATTGAGCTGGAAAGCGAAGGCGAAATTCAGCCCGCGATAGGTTTCGGGGATCTCGCTTGCGGTCTCGAATGCGATCCATGTAAAGTTTTCGTCCACGCCCCAATTTCCGCTTTCGTTGTAGAGGCAAACGAAGTAGTATGCATCGGGGTCGAATTTGACGTATACGGGCTGCCGTCCGGCTTTGATCGCGTCAAGTCGGGTTTCCAAGCATCCCCGTGGATAATCCCAATCCGTCGGAAAATGCTTGAGATAAGCTTCCAGTTCCTTGACGAGCTGCTCGGCCGGCTCGAAGCCGGTATCCTGCACCGGGTCGTCGCCGTCCGGGCCGCTCGGCGTGGTCGGATCGTCCTTGACCGTGCTGCTCGGCGTGGTCGGATCGTCCTTCACCGTGCTGCTCGGCGTCGTCGGATCATCCTTGACCGTGCTGCTCGGCGTGGTCGGATCATCCTTGACCGTGCTGCTCGGCGTGGTCGGATCATCCTTGGCCGTGCTACTCGGCGTGGTCGGGTCATCCTTGACCGTGCTGCTCGGGCTCACATTTCCCGTGGTCGTGGGCGTACTTGCCGGCGTACATCCGACCAGTAACGTAAGAGTCAGCAAAACGGATACGAATGCCATTGTCCATTTCTTCATAAAAATTGCCTCCTTTTGCGTTATTGTTGGGGTATAGCTCGCATCTACATGATATCATAAATCGTCATTGCAGTCAAGTGTTTTTTTGTGGTGGACATTTTGGCAAAAATGTCCACCCCCCGCACTTTTTTCAGGCTTTGGCGGTTTGGTATGCTTGACAATCGGACTATAATAAGAGAAAAGGGGGTCAAACGATGGACATCGATCTTTTGCTGCAACAGCAGCGGCAGTATTTTTTCTCGGGGGCGACAATGGACGTTTCCCGCCGCATCGACGCGCTGAAACGGCTGCGCGAATGCGTCCGTGTGAACGAGCGAGCCATCGCCGCCGCGCTGTATGCCGATCTCGGCAAAAGCGCGCAGGAAAGCTATCTGTGTGAAACGGGCATGGTGCTCTCGGAGCTGTCCTACCTCATCCGCCACACGGCTTCCTTTGCCAAAAAGCAGCGCGTGCACACGCCCTTGGCGCAGTTCCGCGCCAAAAGCTACACCCTCGCCACGCCCTACGGCTGCACGCTCATCCTCAGCCCGTGGAACTACCCGCTGCTGCTGACGCTCGGCCCGCTGGCCGACGCGATCGCCGCGGGAAACACTGCCGTTTTGAAGCCCAGTGCCTACTCCCCCGCCACGTCGCAGCTCATCGCCGAGCTAATCGGGTCGTGCTTCCCGCGCGAATACGTCGCCGTCGTTCAGGGCGGTCGCACGGAAAACGAGCATCTTCTGGAGAAAAAGTTCGACTTCGTCTTTTTCACGGGCAGTCAGGCCGTCGGGCGCGCGGTGCTGCGCCACACGGCGGAACATCTGACACCCGCGGTGCTGGAGCTGGGTGGGAAGAGCCCCGTGATCGTCGACGCGACGGCGGACATTGCGCTCGCCGCGCGGCGTATCGTCTTCGGCAAGAGCCTCAACTGCGGGCAGACCTGCGTCGCGCCCGATTATGTGCTGTGCCACGAGAGCGTCCGCAAAACGCTCATCGCCGAGATGAAAAAGGAGCTGACGCGGCAGCTCGGTGAACGTCCGCTCGAAAGCCCCGATTACGGCCGCATGGTCAGCAAAAAGCATTTCGAGCGTGTTTGGGATCTGATCGATTACGAAAAAGTGGTCTGCGGCGGCGTATGCGATCCGCAACGGCTACAGATCGCGCCGACGATCATGGACGGCGTGACGTGGGACGATGCCGTCATGCAGCAGGAGATCTTCGGCCCCGTGCTGCCCGTGCTGCAATTCGACACGCTGCAGCAGGTGCGCGAAATGCTGCAAGAACGCCCGACACCGCTGGCGCTGTACCTGTTCAGCACGGATAAAGACACGATCCGCTATGTCACGCGCTGTTTCCGCTACGGCGGCGGCTGCGTCAACGACACCGTCATCCACCTCGCCACGGAGCACATGGGCTTCGGTGGCGTCGGCGAAAGCGGCATGGGCGCGTACCACGGGCGCGTCGGCTTCGAGGCCTTCAGCCACCGCAAGAGCATCGTCGAAAAAAGCAACCGCGTCGACCTTCCCATGCGCTATCGACCCTACACCGAAAGCAACGGAAAGCTCATCCGAAAATTCCTGAAATAGTAAAAATCGGCGCGTTGCTTTCGCAGCGCGCCGATTTTGCGTTTTCAGTCGACGAATGTTTTCTTTTTTCCCTTTCCGTTGCGAGGCCATTCGCGGATACGGGTGACATACTCGAGGTTGACCGCCTGCAGAAAGCCGCCTTTTTCGATCAGCAGCGCATTGTCCGTGACCTGCTGCAGCGTGCCGTTAAAGGCATTCGACTCTCCGACGGTATACACGAGGCATTCCTTGCCGATGAATTGCTGCGCCAATTGTTTCATGGGACTCATCTCCTTATCGTGATGACGACGGTAGGTGCATACCGTCGCGCCGGTTTTCCTGCGCCGCTGCGTCTGCGTCAGTAGCCAAACGCAAACCGCCATAGGCAGGATCCACGCATAACTTTGCATAGGCTTTTCACCTCTTCGCCACGTATTTTAGCACTTGCGCACGAAAAGTCAAGGACAGATCTGTGTAAAATGCCCGATTTTTCCGTTTACAGCAGCGCGTAATTCTCCGCCAAATACGGCCTCACGCCGAGCATTGCGCACAGCGCGCGGTACTCGGATCGCTGCTTTTCGTACTGCTGCGGCAGCAGCGGCGCGTGGCGAACGGCGCGGATGAGGACATTTTTCGGTGTTTCCTCGGGATCGATCAGCTCGATGGCCGCGACCTCGTAGCCTTTCAGCTGCAGCAGCTTGCAGCGCAGCGCATCGGTGGCGGCGTCGGCCAGCTTCTGCTTGAGGATGGAGTGCTCGAGCAAAATATCCGTCGGCGCGCCCTGCTTTTTGAGCTGATGCATCATTTCGTGGTGGCAGCAGGGCGTCGAAAGGATGACGCGCGAGCCCGAGTCGATGCCCTTGGCCAGCACGATGTCGGTGGCGATATCGCACGCGTGCAGCGACACGGTCAGATCGGGCGTGCGACGAACGGCGAAGGAACGGATATCGCCCGCTGTAAAGTGCAGCCCCGTGTAATCGAGTTTTTGCGCCACATCGGCGCAAAAGTCGATGACATCCCGCTTCAGATCGACGCAGTCCATCACGACCTTCTGCCCGCGGATGCGGGTGAAATAGTAGTAAAGCGCAAAGCTGAGGTAGCTTTTTCCGCAGCACAGGTCGAGGATGTACAGTTCATCCCCCGTGACGATGCTGCTCTCGACATCGGATACGATCTCCAAAAAACGGTTGATCTGGCGAAATTTCGAGCGTTTTTTGTCGAAGATCTGCCCGTTCGCGTCCTGCACGCCGAGCGCAACGAGAAAATCGACCGCTTCGTCGTCCGGCAGGATATGCTGCTTTTTTCGGTCGTGCGCGACGGACACCGCTTCGCTTTGCTCGTGGCGGATGCGGTCGAGCACGGTGATCTTCCCCTTTTTCGACGCCAAAACGTCGCAATTGCCCGCCGTCGTCTGCACGCTCAGCGCGCCGAACTGCGCGCCGATGAGCGCGGCGACGGCCTCGGGCGCGTCCGCGGCGGGGATATTTTTCTGGATAGCCTTCCCGTCCGCGTAAAAGCGCGTCAGCGCAAGATACAGCTGCCCTTTCACCTCGATCAGCCGTCCCGTCGCCCGCAAAACGGTCGCGTCGGCGGACTTGCTCAAAGTCAGCTTCGTCAAGATCCTGTTCTCCATGGCATAGCGCAGCGCGTTGATCATATTTTCGTCCTCCCTGCCGTGTTTCTTCCGAAAATATAGCACATTTCGCGCAAGAATGCAAGCGTGTCCGCCTTGCAAAAAGCCGATTTTTGCGGATGCTCGGCGCTCGCTTTTTCGGGGGGGCTTGACAAAAGTCCCTTTTCGCGCTACAATGTATGGGATTCATCGAAAGGAGGGCAAAGTTATGGGCACGCAAATGGCATTTTTGTTTGCGATCTATATCGCGGCGGGCATATTCGTCATCCGTCTGCTGCACGCGAAAAAGATGCGCGCGGCGCTGATCGCCTATTCGGCGGCTTTCGTCGTGTTGGCGCTGTTTTTCCCCGTGGCCGCGGGCTGTAACCTGATGGTCAAGCTCGTCGGCGCATTCGGCGACGAGTTGACGGCGTACTATTTCGCCGACTATATCAACACCCCCCTCTTTGCCCTGAACTCGTACATCACGCTGTCGTACTGTGCGACGATCGTCGTGTCCGTGTTCTTGATCCTCTCGCTGATCCCGATGCTCTTGTGCGTAGTCGCCGTGGCCTGCAAGGCGCTGTGCGGCGGCGCTGCGTACCTGTGCCGCATCCGCAATACCGTCCGCGTTTTCAAGCCGCAGCGCGCCGTTTGTGCGCAGTCGGCTGCTTTGCGCTGCCTGTACTGCCGTTTTGACTGTTAAGATACTCCGCTCATGACGACTGCTCGGATCCGCGTTCGGATGCCGGGTCTTGTTGTTGTGGGTTTTTGCACGCTTTTTCAAAAAAAACAAACAAAATAAGGAGTATTTTTTATGAAACAAAATCGTAAGAACGGCTTCACCATCGTGGAGCTGGTCGTTGTAATCGCCGTGATCGCCATCTTGGCGGCGGTGCTCATCCCCACCTTCTCGGGACTTGTCAAGAGTGCCCAAATGTCCGCGGACACGCAGCTGGCCAAAAATATGAACACCGCCCTCGCCGCCGCGGGCGCGACCGACGGCAAGAACACGGATATGTCCGGCGTCATCGCCGACATCGCCGAAGCCGGCTACGACCTCGGCAAGCTCTCCCCCGATGCCGACGGCCACCTGCTCGCGTGGGATCAGGAGGACGACCGCATCGTCTATCTGGACGACAAATATGATTATATTTATGCAGAGAGAGAGAGAGAGAGAAGGATTTTCGAAGCTTTGGCTGATCGCCGCGACGAGTGGCGATGTGACCGCCTATAACGATGCCGGCTTTAGCGTTTACCTCGCAGACGGCGTCACCGTGCCCGAGAATACGAAATTTAAGCAGGGCGTCGATGTCGGCAACAATGTGCAGGACATCTCCTTCGAAACCGATGAGGAAGTCGACGTCATCATCCGCACCAACGGCGGCACGCTGACGGTCAATGCAGCAAACGCCACCGTCAAGCACTACGGTGAGGCAAGCAATGTCACGATCACCGCGATCGCCGGCAATTCCTACCACGAGTTCGGCAAGGTTCTCGGCAAACTGGATGTAAAGACCGGCCACGCCGTCATCGAATCCGGCGCTTCCGTCGCCCATGTCAACACCGAAAACGGCGCGACCGTGAAGGTCGAGAACAAGGAAAGCGTCACCGTCGTTACCGGAGCCGGAGAGGTCACGGGCGCAGATAAGACTTCGGACAGCGAAATGAAAACCGTGGGGACTGCCGACGACCTCGTTGCAGCAGTTGCAAATGATACTGTGAAGCTGATCAAGCTGAGCGCGGATATTACTTTGAGCAGCCCTCTGTGCATCACAAGAGATGTGATCATTGATGGTAACAGCCAGAGTTTGAGCGTTTCCGGCAGCATTGATAGAGCTATAAACATCGGTACCGACGGTAGCAATGTCTACGATGGCATTACCGTCACTCTGCAGAATATCACCGTAAACGCTGATAACCGCGAGCGCGGCATCAATATTGCCGGTGCGAATCATACAGTCAACCTTTTTAGCGTCAATGTGTCCTGTGGCTATTACGCAGTAAACTTAATCAAGGTAGCCAACAGTGTAAAACTGACCATCGCAGGCTCTACTCTTACCGGCTATGCTGCACTCAACATTTGGGGATATGACAATGATATTGACATTACAAACTCGAAGTTGACTGCTAATAATATATACAATGATGCTGGCAACGGTTTCGGCGCAATCGTTTTTGAGGCCGATACTACAAGCCAAACCAGCGATTTTGGATATAACAACAGTGTTACGCTGTCTCATTGTGAAGTCAAAGTTACCGCCACCGGTACCGCGCAGCAATTCATCGTTTCTTTTAACGACAATACATACGGCGCATTGGACTGCACCGCGACATTTAATGCTTGTACCCTCGACTACTCCGGTACTTACTGTGATCTTGTATACCTTAACACGACGCAAAGCAAGGGCAACGCGCTGATCATTGACGGAAAAGTGGAAGCTCAGAACTGATCCGATCGGCATTCTTTAATAACCACGCTCGTTCCCGGGCTGTATAGTCCTTTTCGCCCCTCCCATTCACACCGTGGGAGGGGCTTTGGACGCCCTTTTTCGCAAAAACCGACCCGCGCCGTCCGTCGATACGCGATCTTGCCGCTGTTCTATTTCCCCTGCCACGGACATACCCTTTAACAAAACGGCAGGAGCCGACTCCTGCCCTAAGGAGGCTGGCTATGGATAGTATTTATGAACAGATCGCCACCCGAACGGGCGGCAATATTTACATCGGCGTGGTAGGCCCCGTGCGCACGGGAAAATCCACGCTCGTCAAACGCATCATGGAGGAGCTGGTCATTCCCAACGTGGACGATCCCTATCGCCGCGAGCGTGCACGCGACGAGCTGCCGCAAAGCGGCTCGGGGCGCACCATCATGACCTCCGAGCCGAAATTCGTGCCCGAGGAAGCGGTCGAAATTTCTCCCGACGGGACGACAAAGCTGCGTATCCGCATGATCGACTCCGTCGGCTACATGGTCACGGGCGCCGTCGGCGCGACCGAGGACGGCGTGCCGCGCATGGTCACGACGCCGTGGTACGACCACGAGATCCCCATGACCGAGGCCGCCGAACTCGGCACGAAAAAGGTCATGGATGAGCACGCGTCCATCGGTCTCGTCGTCACGACCGACGGCACCGTCACCGATATTCCCCGCGCCGACTACGAGGACGCCGAAAGCCGCGCCATCGCGGATATGCAGGCCACGGGAAAGCCGTATCTCGTCATCATCAACAGCCGCGATCCGCAAGGCGATGCCGCCGCGCATTTGCAAGCGCAACTGCACGCGAAATTCGGCGTCGACGCCGCGATCGTCGACTGCCAAGCGCTCGGCGCGGAGGGCATTCAGGCTCTGTTCCGTCAACTTCTGTACGCCTTTCCGCTCGGGCAGATCCGCCTGTTCCTGCCGCGCTGGCTGGACGGCTTGGATCGGAGCGATCCCGTCAAAAACGCGCTCTACGAAGGGCTTCTGGACGCGGCGAACCACATCCGCACGCTCGCGCAGGCGCAGTCGCTCCTGTCGGGTCTTACGGCGCTCGATTATGTGCAAAGCGTGACGCTGCGCAGCATCGATCTCGGAAACGGGAGCATCGACTGCGTCGTTTCCCTGCCCGACAAGCTTTTCTACGGCATTCTCAGCAGCCACGCGGGTATGCCCATCGAAAACGACGCGCAGCTTTTGCGCCTGCTGACGCATTTGGCGGACATTCGCCGCGAATACGACAAGGTCGCCGACGCGCTCGACGCCGTCAAGGCGACGGGCTACGGCGTCGTGATGCCCGCAGCGGAAGAAATGACGCTGCAATCGCCCGAGGTGCTGCGAAAAGGCGGCGCCTACGGCGTCAAGCTCAAGGCGGGCGCGCCGAGCATCCACATGATCCGCGTCGACATCGACACGGAGATCTCTCCCATGGTCGGCTCGGAGCAACAAAGCGCGGATCTCGTGACCTATCTTGCCGACGAAGATCCGCAAAAACTCTGGCAGAGCAACATTTTCGGCAAATCCGTATACGAGCTCATTCAGGAAGGCCTGAATGCCAAACTTTTGCAAATGCCCGAGGAGGTTCGCGGCAAATTCCGCGGCACGCTGCAGCGCATCGTCAACGAGGGCGCGCAGGGGCTTGTGTGCCTGATCCTGTAATTTTTTCCCGGATGCGACGCATCCGGGAAATTTTTCCTTTACCTGATAGGGAAAGTGTGGTATACTATCGTTATCAATCTACCTTTCGGGGGACTCAAAACCATGCGATTACCACAATTTCCGAAACGAAGACCTTTCCGAAGCTACACGGCTTTGGCATTTTTCCTGCCGCTCGCGATCTTTACGGTGATGTTCTTCATCACCTCCGTCACGCCCTTCGGCGATTATACGCTGCTGTACAGCGACAATTACCACCAATACTACCCCTTCTTCCGCCAAATGCGTGAAGCCATCCGCACGGGCACGGGTCTGCAGTGGACATGGAGCGTCGGCGGCGGTATGGATTATCTGGGCATGATCTCGTATTATTTGGCGTCGCCGCTGAATTTCCTGAGCGTGCTTGTGCCCGAGAGTCTCGTGCTGACCTATTTTACATGGCTGATGGCGATCAAACTGAGCCTTGCGAGCCTCTTTTTCGCGATCATGCTCAAGCGCCTGTACGGGAAAAACGATCTTTCCTTGCCGCTGTTCGGCGCCTTTTACGGTATGTGCGCGTGGGGACTGGGCTACCACTGGAACGTCATGTGGCTCGACAGCTTCGCGCTGCTGCCGCTGGTGGCACTCGGTACGATCTTGCTGCTGCGCGAGCGGAAATACCTGCTGTACACGATCTCGCTGGCACTGGCCGTGATGTCGAACTACTATATCGGCCTGTTCGTATGCATTTTCGTCTTTTTGCTGTTCTGGTGCTACGAGATCTGCCGTTTCAAGAGCGTTTGGCGGCTTCTGGGCGATCTGCTGCTCATCGGCGTGTTCACCGTTCTTTCGCTGGGACTGACCGCCGTGCTGGAGATCCCGACGCTGGCTTCCCTGCAGACCACCTACTCCAGCTCCAGCACTTTCCCCGAGGGTTTCCAGCTGAACTTGGTCTCGAGCGAGCTGCAAAGCGCCGCCAAGGAAGCGTGGAACGCCTACAAGGCCGCCAAAGAGGCCGGCGAGCCGAGCTTCCGACTTTTCCTCAGCGCCGTGCGCGCCGCCTTCCCCGCCGTTTTCAACGGCATGAAGCAGGTCGCCGGGCAGATCGGCGGCGGTCAATCGCCGACCTATATCGACGGAATGCCCAATTTGTACTGCGGCGTTTTCCCGATCGCACTGGGCTTTTTGTTCCTTTTGGCCAAAGATGTGCGCGTGCGCGACAAGATCTGCGGATCGGCGCTGCTGCTGCTGTTCGTGCTGAGCATCTTGTTCCGTCAGCTCGATTATACTTGGAACGGCTTCCATTTTACCAACCAGATCCCCTACCGCTACAGTTTCCTGTTCAGCTTCGTTTTGCTGTATATGGCCTATCGGGCGTGGCTGCTACGCGACAGTTTCCCGCTGTGGAAGATCCTGCTCGCGGGCGTGCTGAGCCTGTGTCTGCTGCTGTTCGGCGCGCATTCGCGCAGCGATACGCTCTACTGGGTGTATAACCTCGCGTTCTTGTTTGTCTATATCCTGTGCATGACCGTTCGGCATCCGCAGTTTTTGCAATTCTCCCGTGTGCTGCGCGCCACCGACGACCCCGATGCGCCGCCCGCGCAGGCAGACGTTGTGCCCGATGAAGCGATCGCCGACGAGCAGATCGTCGCCGAGGAAGTTGCCGTCGATGATATCGTCACCGAAGAAGTCGTCACCGAAGAAGTCATCGCCGAGGAAGTCGTCTCCGACTCGGAGCTTTGTCCTTCGGACGAGCTTCCCGCCGAGGAGGCCGCGCCGAGCGAAGAGCTGCCTCGCGAAAAGTTTATTACCCGCATTTTCCGCAAGCTCATCCCCGCCCCCGTGCGCAGGCTTTGGCGTCGCCTTTTCCCGGAACGGGAACGCAAGCTGCGCGAATTGCTCGATATGCGCGACCATGCGCGCCGCCGTAAGCTGATCGCGGTCGTGCTCACGCTCGCGGTGCTGACGGAGCTGGTTTTGAATACCGTCCTGTTCGCGTCGGGCTTCTCCATCGCCGACTGGGACTATCCCAAAAAAGAAGACTACTCCGCCGATCTGTTTGCCAAGATCGACGAGCTGGACGACGGTAAGGATCTTTTCTACCGCACGGAAGTCACCTTCACGCAGACGCTCAACGACGGTGCGCTCAACGGCTACAACGGTATTTCCACCTTCTCGAGCTCGGTCAACGTCAAGGCGACGGAGTTCATGCGGCTTCTGGGCGCGGGCGCATACGGCAGTTGGAACCGCTACTGCTACGAGCAGAGCAGCCCCGTCAGCAATCTCTTCCTGAATCTCAAATATCTGGTCGATCGCGAAGCGGACATCATTACCGACAGCGACGGCAATGTCACGGTCAACGGCTCCTTGGTCGGCGACACCTATTTCGACACCGTTCTTGCCGAAAACGGCATGGCCGTGCTGAAAAACAACGCATACCTTCCCCTCGGCTTCTTGGCGGACTCCGGCCTCGCCGATTTCAGCGCCGCCTCCACCACCTCCTTCACCTTCCAGAACCGCCTTTTCCTCGCCGCAACGGGGCTTACGGGCGCGGACAATTACGTGTGGAACACCTTCTCTGCGCGGAATGTCGAAGTCGAGGCGGGCAATGGCGTGACGCTCGGATCGGGCAGCGGCTATAGCTGGTCGAGTTTCTCCACAGGCACGAGCGGCGGCACACTGACCTACCGCTACAATATCACGCGCTCTGGCTTTATGTGCTTCTATGCCGACCTCGGACGGCAAAAGAGTCTCTCCGTCTGGCTCAACGGCAAAAAGCTCTACAGCGACAGCCTTTCTCTTGCGCAGATGTTGGCCGTGGGCGATGTCGAGCCGGGTGATGTCGTGGAAGTGCGCGTTACTTGCAAGGCGAATATGTCGAGCGCCTCCGTGCTGCTGACGGGCGCGATCATGAAAGAGGACGTTTTCCGCAAGGGCTACGATATCCTGAACAAATCGACCCTGCAGCTGACCGATTTCGACACGACGTACCTGCGCGGCACGATCGACTGCGACCGCGACGGTGTGCTGTACACTTCCATCCCGCAAAACGGCTATTGGAAAGCCTATGTCGACGGCGAAGAGGTCGAGACTTTCCTGCTGTGCGATTGTATGCTGTGCCTCAATTTGACCGAGGGCGAGCATATCGTGGAATTGCGCTATGTGAACACCGCGTTGCGTTTGGGCGCAAAGATCACACTCGGCTGCGCCGGCGTGATCGCGCTGATCGTCACGACGGATGTCCTGCTGCGCAAGCGTCGCAAACGCAAAGCGAAAAACGCTTGACGTCAACGGTAACAGAAAGCGGCCAAACGGCAGCGTCTGTTTGATATCAAGCGGCAAAAGCGAAAAGAAAACACAAAAAACATGGATAAAAAGGAAACAGGAGGAAAAGAACAGATGATACTCTGCATTGTTTGTGCTCCATGCAAGGCCGAATAAGGCGGGCAGCGTGGAGTAACGATCGCCTTCGGCTTTGCTTTCCCATATTTTCACAAAAATGAAGGAGTAAAGCCAATATGAAAAATAAAATATCCGACATTCGGCAAATCCGCAGTTATCTCTTACTGTGGTTCACCCAAATGATCTCCGGCCTCGGCAGTGCCATGACCGCCTATGCACTGGTGATCTGGTCGTACACGCAATCGGGTCTGGCATTGCAGACGGCACTGCTCATGGTCTGCTCCTATGCGCCCTATGTCCTTTGCAGCATTTTTGCGGGAGCACTCAGCGACCGCTGGAACAAAAAGAAAACCATGCTGGTGTGCGACTCGCTGGCAGCACTCAGCACACTGGTCGTTCTGTACCTGCTGAAAAACGACAGTCTGCAGATCCGGCACCTGTACATCGTCAACGCCGTTACGGGACTGATGAACACGGTTCAGCAGCCTGCTTCCGAGGTGGCGACCACGGCGCTGCTGCCCAAACGGTTTTATCAGAAGGTAGGCGGACTACGGTATCTTTCCGGTTCCCTCAATTCCATTTTGACCCCCGTCATTACCACCGCTGTCATAGGACTCTGGGGAATTGACACCGTGATCGCCATCGACCTTGTAAGTTTCCTGATCGCGTTTGTCGTTCTGCTTTGCTTTATCCCGATCCCCGAAATCAAAACGGAAAGGCAAAACGAAAGCGTTCTCAAAAGCACGGCCGAGGGAGTCCGCTGGCTCAGGAAAAACAGCGGTATCTTTCACCTGATGCTGTTCCTCGCTGCCATCAATCTGGTGGCATCCATGTATAACGCCGCCTTTCCTGCCATGATGCTGTCAAAGGCATCGGAAAGTGCTATGGGCGTGGTGAATACCGTCATCGGCATTGCGATGCTTTCAGGCAGTATCCTTGCCTCCCTGATGAAAGAGCCAAAAAGCCGGGTCAAGGCAATCTGGTACTGTCTGATGCTGAGTATGTGCACGGAAAACTTCTTTCTGGCATTTGGCGATCGGGTGTGGATGTGGTGTGTCGGCGCGGCGTTGGGGTGGATCGCCATTCCGCTGATGAATGCAAATCTGGACGCTGTCAATCGGCTGAGTATCCCCATTGAGATGCAGGGACGGGTATTTGCCGCCCGCAATTCCTTTCAGTTTTTCACCATCCCCCTTGGCTACTTTCTGGGCGGGCTGCTGGTGGACAGGGTGTTCGAACCGATCATGGCCATTCAGAAAAGCGGGAGTACCCTTGTCCGTCTGTTCGGTTCGGGAAAGGGCAGCGGCGCGGCGTTCCTGTTTGCCGTTTTGTGGCTGACCGGAATCGGCGTTTGCGTGATTTTTCGGGCAGACCGACACATTTGGCGCGTAGAATCCAATACGGCTCGGCAAAATAGTTGCGAGATGCCTTCCGAAAAGCGGTAAAATAGCCGTGTGACCGTGAGAAAGGGAAAACGTTCGTTGAAGTAGGATATGCCCCCATTCGACTGTTTTTTCTCTCTTATCTGTCCACTGATCTTGACAAATTGCGAAAAAGAAACGACGACTCTCTCACGGAAATCGTCGTTTCTTTTTGGCGGACGATATAGAACTCGACACGATTGATGTGTCGCCGATGGTTCGAGTCCAATTTCTCAAATAGAATAGCAAAAACCACACCCTGCGGTGTGGTTTTTGCTATGGTGGACGATATAGGACTCGAACCTATGACCTTCCGCACGTCAAGCGGATGCTCTAGCCAGCTGAGCTAATCGTCCAAGCGCCTAGTTATTATACCCTGCATTTGCGGATTTGTCAATACCTTTTTTGCTTTTTTCGAAAAATCTTTCTTCTAAGTGAATTCCTCGGATCCCCTCATTTATTCCCCTTCCGGTGTATCGTGGAATGCACTCAAAAAACATAAAATGTGTCCTTTTTTGCGGAAATTTCATCCCCCCGGGGGGCTTGCGGGGGGCGCAAGGTGGGTTTATAATGCTCTCAAAGACGAAGTAAAGCAGGTGAATTTATGAAAAATATCACCCTCCCCCGTATTTCCCCGGTGAAAAAGCTCGTTTTCACCGCCGTGTGCGCGGCGCTGTGCGTGGTGCTGCCGATGGCCTTCCACGCCATTCCGAACGGCGGCAGCATTTTCCTCCCCATGCACCTCGGCGTGCTGCTGTGCGGACTGATCTGCGGCTGGCCGTACGGCGGCGTGTGCGGGCTGCTCGGGCCGCTCGTTTCGTCGCTGCTGACGGGAATGCCGCCCGCGGCGGTGCTGCCGTCGATGATGGTCGAATGCTGCGCCTACGGCGCAGTCGCGGGGCTGATGATGCGCTTCGTTCGCACGAAAAGCGCCACGGCCGACCTCTACATCAGCCTGATCTCGGCGATGCTCGTCGGGCGCGTGTCGGCCGGCTTTGCAAAAAGTCTGATCTTTTCGCCCGGAACGGCGCCCTTCCTCTGGGTGACGACCTCGCTCGTCACGGGCATACCGGGCATTGTGCTGCAGCTGGTGCTGATGCCGCTGATCGTGCTCGCGCTGACACGCGCGCAGATCTTGCCCGCGCGTTATCCGAAAGAGGCTTCTCGCAAATAAGCGGCTTCCGCGTCCACGCCGAACTCCGAAAAAACGAGTGCACCCTCCGCCATGGCAGAGGGTGCTTTTTTCATTCTTCGAATTGCTCGGGGTTGAGGCGGCGGACATAGTTGAGGTTGCGTTCGCCGAGGCATCCGACGAGCAGGTAGCGATTGCGCAGCTTATCGTGCAGGAAGCGCCACAGCAGGCGAAAATCCTGCACCTGTCCCGTGGAAGAAACGTGCGTGCGCGGTCCGGTGCAATAGTGGAGGTGATCGCCGATGGAAACGTGCGTTTCGTCGGCATAGGTGATGGGAAGATCCTGCGCGATCAGATCGAGGATCTGCGCCTCAAGCTGTTTGAGATCGACCTTCGGCGGATAATTCGGGAAGGCCATGACAAAGCCGTGGCGCACATCGTCGTAACTGACGCGTGCCAGATCCTCCGGCGGCAGCAGCATTTCGCAAAGGTCCTCCGCCGTGTGGCACATCAGTCGGTACGGCAGGGACTTGTACACCGCGTCGCGGATCTCCTCCGGCTGCGGGCCGAACAAATTCGGCCGCGTGATGAGCACCTCTTCGCCGACGCCGAGCATCAAATCGGCATTCAGACCGTGCAGCAGCGGATACACCAGTTCAAAATGCTCGACGATCACGCGCTTGCCCTGCTTGATGGCGGTCAAAATGGCGTCCGCCAGATCGCTCATCTGCGTAAAGCCGTTTTCAAAGCGGATATCCACATGGTAGGTATGCGGCGCGAAAAAGCCTCTGCGTTCGCCGACATCCAGCAGCGGCAGCGGGCGAATATAAACGCCGTCGTCGTCGTTGGTCAGATCGACATTGGGGAACATACCGCGGATGAGCGCGCTTTTTCCCGCGCCCGCGTCACCGATGACGCCGATTAGCTTGTCCGTCGGCGAAAGGTACAGCTGCGCCAGCTGCATTCCGAGCGCGTACATACGCGCATGGCCGCGCGGCGCGAAATAGCTGCTGATGATGTGGCATTCCTGACGTTCGAGCATAAGCGCCTCCCGTTGTTATTATTGCAGGGAAGAAAGATATTCCGCTCTTCCCGTTTCGTAGAGATTGTTGCCCTCGCTGTCGATGATGACGACGACGGGCAAATTTTCTACTTCCAGACGGCGGATCGCCTCCGCACCGAGATCCTCGTAGGCGATGATCTCGGCCTTCTTGATGCAGCGGCTCAAGAGTGCGCCGCAGCCGCCGATCGCGCCGAAGTAGACCGCGCCGTGCTCTTTCATGGCGGCCACGACGGCGTCGCTGCGCTTGCCCTTGCCGATCATGCCCGTCAAGCCCATTTCGATGAGGGTCGGGCTGTAGGCGTCCATGCGGTAGGCGGTGGTCGGTCCTGCCGAGCCGATGACCTCGCCCGGCTTTGCCGGCGTCGGGCCGACGAAGTAGATGACGCCGTCGCGCACGTCGAGCGGGAGCGGTTTTCCCTGCGCCGCAAGCTCGCAAAGGCGTTTATGCGCCGCGTCGCGCGCCGTATAGATGACGCCCGAAAGCAGCACGCTGTCGCCCGCTTTGAGGCTGCGGGCGGTCTGCGGTGTCATGGGGACGGTCACTTGTTTGGACATTTACAGCACCTCCGTCTGATGGCGGGTGACGTGGCAGTTGATATTGACCGCCACGGGAAGCCCCGCGATATGGGTGGGCATTTGCTCGATATGCACCGCAAGTGCCGTCGTTTTTCCGCCGAAGCCCTGCGGGCCGATGCCGAGGGCGTTGATCTTTTCGAGCAGTTCCCGCTCAAGCTGCGCGTAAAATTCGTTTTGATTCGGCTCGCCCGCATGGCGCAGCAGCGCCTTCTTGGCAAGCAACGCCGCCTTGTCGAAGGTGCCGCCGATACCGACGCCGACCACGATCGGCGGGCAGGGATTGGGGCCTGCGTCCCTGACTGCCTGCACGACGAAATCCTTCACGCCCTGCAAGCCGTCCGAGGGCTTGAGCATCTTGATCTGGCTCATATTTTCGCTGCCGAAGCCCTTGGGGGCGACGGTGATCTCGAAGCGGTCGCCGGGGACGATGTCGTAGTAGATCATCGCGGGGGTATTGTCCCCCGTGTTGACGCGCTCGAGCGGATCGCGCACGACGCTCTTGCGCAGGAAACCGTCGCAATAGCCTTGGCGCACGCCTTCGTTTATGGCCTGTGCCAAATCACCGCACACGTGTACCTCCTGCCCGATCGTCACGAACACGCAGGCAACGCCCGTATCCTGACAGATGGGGCACTGCTCGCGCTCGGCGATGGCGTAGTTTTCCATGATGCGCTCGAGGATTTCCCGTGCCTGCCCCCACGGCTCCTCGCCGTGGGCACTTTCGATGGCACTGCGCACGTCCTGCGGCAGGAAGCAGTTCGCCTCGATGCACAGTCGGCGCACGGTCTGCGTGATTGTTTCGCTGCTGATCTGACGCATATGCCGCCTCCGCTTACAAAGTGTTGTAAATACGGTCGATGACCGTGCCGTCACGATAGATGACCTCCGCGACGACCTTGTCGCCGTGCGGGACGGAAAGGGGCTTTCCCGTCATGCGCTCGGCCTTTTCCTTCAGCTCGCAGATGTCCACGATGGGCAGTCCCGCGGCGATCAGGCGTTCTTTCAGCTCTTGCTGCGCGGGGTTGACGGCGATGCCGCCCTGCGTGACGAGCACGTCGACGTCCTTACCGGGCGTGGTGATGGTGGTGACGCGGTCGCGGATCATGGGCAGACGGTTGCGGAACATCGGCGTGATGATGACGGACATTTTCGAGCCGGCGCAGATATCACTGTGGCCGCCCGAGCCGCCCATAATGACGCCGTTGGAGTCGGTGTGGACGTTGACGTTGAAATCGGTGTCGATCTCGGTCGCACCGGCGAAAATGGTGTCGAGGCTCTTGACGATGCAGCTCGGCGCGCTCGGGCCTGCGTAATGGTACAAAGAAACTTCCTGATGGCGCGGATCGCTGCGCAGCGATTCCACGGCCGCGAGGTCGAAGCTCTGGCCGTCCAAGATGGTGCGGAAGCAGCCTTCCTGCAGCATTTCGAGGATGTATTTGGTGATACCGCCCATGGCGTAGCTGCCCTGAATGCCCTTTTCGAGCATGATATCCTTCAGGAATTTCGCGCCTGCCAGCGTTGCGCCGCCGGCGCCCGTCTGGAAGGAGAAGCCGTCGACGAGCAATCCCGAATGCTCGACGACCTTTGCCGCCCACTGCGCCATGGCAAGGCCGACGGGATCGCGGGTGATACGCGTCGTACCCGAGACGATACCGCTCGGGTCGCCGATGGCGTCGACCGCGACGACATAGTCGACGTACACCTCGGGCACGGTGAAGCCGAGCAGGGGGTATTCGACCAGCTCGTCGGTGATGACGACGGTCTTCTTGGCGTACTGCGCGTCGACGATGGCATAGCCGAAGCTGCCGCAGGCGGATTTGCCGTATTTACCGGTGCAGTTGCCCATATCGTCGGACTGCGGCGCGGCCACGAAAGCGACATCGATCGGCGTTCTGCCGTGCACGATATCATCGGGACGGCCGCCGTGCGTGCGGAATTGGACGGGGTTTTCCATAATGCCCGAACAAATGACCTTGCCGAGCGCAGCGGACATATAATCGGTCATCAGCGTCGTGACGACGCCGTTTTTGATGTGCTCGACGAGGGGCAGATGGATATCGAACAGCGCCGTGGCGTTGACGGTCAAGTCCTTGATACCCAGCGCCGCGATCTCGTCCATGACCATGTTGAGCACATAGTCACCGTTTCTCATGTGGTGGTGGAAGGAAACGGTCATACCGTCGCGCAGTCCCGAGGCGATGATGGCATCGCGGATGGATGCGACCAGCTTTTTATCTCTCATTACAGATCCTCCTTACGAATGCCCAGCGCCTTGGCGGCGGCGATGGTCTGCTCGGCGCGTGCGACGATGGGTGCATCGATCATTTTGCCGCGCAGCGCGATGGCGCCCTTGCCCTGCGCTTTGGCCTCGGCGATGGCGTCCATCACTTCGTATGCATAGGCGATGTCCGCCTTGCTCGGGCTGAAAACGGTGTTGATGGCGGTGATATGGCGCGGCGAAATGGACGCCTTGCCCGTGAAACCGAGGCTCTTGGCGTAGGTCGCATCGGCAACGATCCCCTCGTCGTCATTGACGTCGGTGAAGGGCGTGTCGTACACGTCCACGCCGGCGGCGCGGGCGGCATTGACCATGCGGCTGCGGGCATAGTCGATCTCCCTGCCCTCTTTTGTGCGCTTGCAGCGAAGGTCTGCCGTCAGATCCTCCGCGCCGAGGAACAGCGCCGTGACGCGCGGGCGCGCGGAAGCGATGGCATAGGCATTTTCAATGCCGAGCGCCGTTTCGATCAGGGGCATCAGTCGCACGGTGCCGACGGCCATGCCGAGTTTCTGCTCGAGCGCAGCCAACTCGTCGTCGAGCACCTCGACATCGTGCGCGCAGCCGGTTTTCGGCAGCATGATGATATCGGGCTTTTGCGGGACGATGGCCTCGAGATCCTTCTGCCAGAAGGGCGTATCGATGGAGTTGATGCGCACGATGGTCTCCACGCGGTCAAATTCGAGAGAAGACAGCACATTGCGCACGAGATAGCGCGCCGCGTCCTTCTCGGCGGGAGAAACGGCGTCCTCGAGGTCAAAAATGACGGCATCGGAGCCGAGATAATTGCCGTTGATGATCATCTTCGGCGCATTGCCCGGCAAAAACAACATACTTCTTCGCATTATTCTTCCCCCATTCCCCGCCGCAGGGCGGTCTCTACTCTGGCGCGCAGGACGCAGTCGAGCGCACCTCTGTCGTTTGCCGTGACGGAAACGGCTTCCACGCCGAGCTGCTGCACCACATCGCGCACGGACGCCTCGATGGCGGGGCCGAACTGGTTCATAACGACGCTTTGCACCTGCACGGTGATCCCCTGCGCACGCGGCTCGACTTGAACGACGACATCGCTCTTCTCGTCCGTACCGGCGCAGGCAGCCTTGATAATTTCTGCCATAGTGAATATTTTCCCCTTTCACAAAGCGAATTGTTTTTACACGGTCATTATATAGCATAATTACAAAATATGCAAACACATTTTGCGCATTCTCTGTACGAAAATGACAATTTCCTCCGCACCGAACAATCGCCTTTCTTCGGCAGGGACGGACGAGACTGTCCGCCCTCCCCACGGCGATGCGCGGTAGGGCGGGGACACGTCCCCGCCGCCCCGTACGATAATTGAGCTGTCGGATAAACGGTAAAATGTAACGATATGTCATCCTGAGCAAGCGACAGCGAGTCGAAGGATCCGTTTCTTTTCGCGCCTACAGCGCGGCGGGCGGCCGATAGCCTTCCGCTCGGAAGAGGCATGGCCTCTTCCCTACAGTGGATTTGATCAAACATAGCAAAAGCCCCTCCCGTGGTGTGTCCGGGAGGGGCTTATTATGGACTACGGAGTCCGGGGGAAGTGCGCCGTTCAGTGAGCATACACGCTGCGCGTTTGCCACCTTTCGGACACATATTGTTGGAGTTGATCAATTCGTAGGCAGGCTCTTATCAAAGTTCGAAGATGCAGAATATGTGTAATCACACAAAGCATATTCTGTACCATCTATTGTCACTTTAGTCTGGTAAAAATACCACTTATTCTTTTCGCTTAAAACCAAGTTCTTCTCCTGTTCATCATCGGTAATTGCATACCATGCCCAGTCATTTGTTGTAGAGCCCCAAATTGTCGTGTAACCTTTCCATGTCACATATGTATTGGAATTATCACCTTTGAGCTGAGTGAGATTGGATTGTGCAATTGCGATTGCGGACGGATCATTATTATAGCATACCGTGATGCCGTCAAAGTTGCAGTTCTGGTCTACCGTAAGCTTTGCGCCGGCATCAGTATTATACTTTCTAATTTTAATCGTGCTACCGTTTTCGTCTGTCGTTTCTTCAGTAACTTCAGAAGGGAAAATCACGCCGGCTATTTTAGCCACCTCTATGCAGCCTCTAACGGTTGTGTTTTCAAATTTTACATTCTTCAGTTCCAGCTCGCCATACAACTGGCCAACCAAACCGCCGACCTTCTGGTAACCTGTGACCGTGCAATCCTTAAAGGTTACATTCTCCAGAACGACCTTTGCCCCGCTCTGAATGTATCCGGCGATTAGACCTACGGTGTTTGCACCATCTTCATGCGTAGGAACAGCGTTGCCAACGCTTAATCCGGAAATCGTCAAATCCTTTATAGTAATCGCTGTTCCACTTTGGACATCGCCAAACAAGCCAAATCCATACTCATCACCCTCGAATTCGCCGCCGGTAGGGCTAACCGAGTTCTGCGACGCACGCAAGCCGCTCAAAACGGTGTCTGTGCCGGTACCCTTAATGGTAATGTTTCCTGTGGGCTTATCAAAATTAGCGGCAGCGCCTTTCAAATCAACATTGCCGGACAAGGTGATGGTAAGGTCATCGCTTGTATTCTTCTTAGCCTCAATCAGATGTGCCAGCTTTGCACCGCTGTCAATGGTAACGGCGTTATCAGTGATCGAATAGTTGCCGTCAGTCGGTGCAGCACCGGACAAGGACATCAGCTGAACGCCGTCTGTCTTTGCATCGGTGGGGAAAACGACCTTGTTGTTCTTGTCCATGTAGACGATCTTCGGAGTATTACCTTCCATATAGAAGTAGAAATAGTGATCCTTCTGCATGGGCTTGTAGTTCTCAAGATCAATGTCTTCCTTGTCCAAAACCTCAACAGCATCTTCGACGTTCTTGATGGAGCCGTCGGAATATGTCGCGAGGATGGTGTTCATCTGGCGAACAGCCTGAATGTCCGCGGACTGGTTTGCCTTCTTGACGAGGCTGGAGTAGGTGGGGATCAGCACGGCGGCGAGGATCGCGATCACGGCGATCACGATCACGAGCTCGACGATGGTGAAGCCCTTTTTGTTCATTTTGCGCATTTTTTGTTTCTCCTTTTGTTTTTTACCTCACGTGCCACACCGCCCGCGGGCAAAAGCAATTATATATATATATATATATAAAGTCAAGCTTTTTCTGCTCTTTTCGGCAAAGTTTGTCACTTTTCCCAAAAGAAGCCCATCGGGAGAAACATTTTTTCACAAATATTGATAAAATTGCACAAAGACATATGAATAAGGCGGATCCCTCGACTCGCTGCGCTGAAAATGGTACAGTTTTTTGGACAAAAATTTT
>CAYOZT010000014.1:0-30863 GCA_964408545.1 uncultured Oscillospiraceae bacterium
GAGAATCAAGAGCATCTTGAAAACCACTAACACTTGATTGTAAACTTGAAATACTAGCATTAATAATTTTATTTTGTACTGGATTAGTTGAAGTACTTGATAATGCACTATCAACTGTTGGAATAGTAGGTTTATTACTTAAATTATTATAGTTTAAATAATAACTTGCTGCTTGACCATTTAATTTAGTACTATCTGTCGCTGTAGCACTTTTTCCAAGATATTTATTTGATAACGCTGTCCCATTTTCAACTACTGAGGTAGCAGTTAAAGTTCCACTTTTCATCTTGACATTATTAATATCAATTTGACCTGCTGCGTTTTCTATAATTCTTGAAGTATAATCAGGTGTTGTATCTACTACTGTTCCACTAGCATTAGTTGGTTTTCCATCAGAGTTATAAAAGTGAAAATCAATAAATCCACCATATGATTTTAAACTCCCAGTGTTATTTAATTCAAAATTAACAATACTTGAGTTCATAGGAGTATATCCTAATGCTGATGTTACATTATCTTTTGTTAAAGAAATAGTACCACTTGAGTTTGTAATATTACTTCCTATTTTTACTAATCCTAATAAAGAGCTTGTTGCTGCTGCATATGTAGTATTAGTATCAGTCCATGGCACATTAACATACATTTTATTATTTTCATCAAGCTTAACAGCGTAATTTTTTCCGCCTTCAGTATATCCAATTTTTACTAATCCTAATAAAGAGCTTGTTGCTGCTGCATATGTAGTATTAGTATCTTGGGTTGTTAATGTCCCCGTAGTTCCATCACCTTTTGTATATGTTATTACTTTACCACTAATAGATAATGCTTTTATTGTATTAGCTAATGTTGAGTAATTACTTAAACTTTGATGTGCTGTTAAAACTTTAGCATTTCCACTATATAATAAACCATCAGTTCCTACATAAGCTGTATTATGAGAATATGTTTGAGGGTTTGTTTCTTGAGCTGTTGCACCAATTAAATATATTTTATTTGATGTATCAGTAGCACCAGCAGTATTTTTTGTATCTGTATAAGATTTTAAATAACCACTATCATTAGTTAACTCGCTTGTCTTTGTTGGTACTGTTATATTTGCAGTAACATTACCACTATTATTTGCTGTAAAAGTTCCAACTGAAGTTCCATTCTTTTGAATAGTTAATGTTCCATTATTAACAGTAGGAATTTGTGAGGTAAGAGCAAATTTAATTGCTAGACTATTCCAAGTAGTTTTACCATCACCTATTTTTAAAATTTTATTGGTAGTGTCAAATCCTAATTCTCCTTCTAAGAGAATAGGATTTTTACTAGCCCAATTTGCCGCAGTGTCTTTTCTAATTTGTAAAACACTTTTTACTGTTTTACTCATTAATTATCACTCACTTTCATTATTATTAGTTTTAATAACCGCTGGAGTCTCCGCAATTTAAAATAACTATATCATCTGTATCAATAATTTTAGTACTTCTGCTTTGATAGGCTCTTGCAGCAGAAATATCTGTGTCTTCCAAATTATCTAATATTGCTGAATTAGAGTGTGTATGTTGATTTTTATAAGCTAAATCATAATTTGCTTTTAAAGCAGCAGTTAAATCATTAGTTGATAATCCTTGACCACTTACTTTATCTACTTTATTAGCTAAACCACTATTTAATGCGCTAGTTGTTGCGTATGGTGATAAATCTACTAGTCCTGCTAAAACGTCCCATTTTGAATTTTGCCCATAAACTACATTAGTTCCAGCTCCGTATTTGTAACCAGCACCTTCTGTAAAATTATCAGTTGTAGTGAATTCTGTTTTGATGTTGTATACATAACCAGTAAGGACATCAGAAGTAGGTAAATCACTTATTGAGTCTAAGCTCCCCTTATATTTGAATACACTACTTACTGCTGAGTTAATTTGAGTAAGGACATATGATCTAGTTTGTTCTTGTGTAAAATAATTTGATAAATCTGTTATATTAGCATATGATAGATTACTCCATGTTTCTGTTCCATCACCTATTTTAAATTGTCTAGTATCAATTTCAATACCAATTTCACCTTTCAACAAAACTGGATTGATCTCAGCCCACTTTGCAGCGGTATCGTTTCTTAATTGTATTTTACTTTTTAATGTTTTTTCAGCCATTTGCATTTCCTCCTTGTATAATATCTATTTTTAAATCAGCTGTTTCGTCATTTAATAATACATACCCACCATTTACCCAACACCATGTTTTCTTTTCTTCTAAACCTATATATAAAACATTTTCACTTCCTTGGTTTGGGAATTCATAGTGAGTTTTATATTGTTGTATAATGTTACTAATATCTACCCATGAAGTACCATCATACATTTTTTTACTTTTTAATTCTTTTACATATACTTCCATCCCTTCATAAACTTCTAAGTTTTCTAAATCTTCTACACTTTCCACTATAGTTAACCCGTTTACTTTTACATATGTTTTTGCTTTTATCTTTGCTTTTATTTCCTCTTCTGTTGCTTTTATCTTTACTTTTATTTCCTCTTCTGTTGCTTTTATCTTTGCTTTTATTTCTGCCATTATTCAATCACCATTTTATTTTTATAAGCTATTGTTTTTACTACTTCGTCGTCGCTTATCATTTCAACATGGACGCAATATGTATATGATCCTTTTTTAAATAGTTTAGTAAGTTCTTTAGTAAAACATAAAGTTATTGTATTGTCCTGAATATTTGTAAATTCAAACTCATATATTTTTTTATCAAACAGTGCGTCTTTAAAACATACTCTTACTTTATCAGTTGGGTTAATATAAATTGGGTTTTCTATCGCTTGTTCTTCATAAATGTAAGAAAGTTCTATCTCAAAATCAATACATGCAGTATCGCCCTCATACATATATAATGTGCCGTCGGGTTCTATTCTAGGGCTTGGTTTGCAGGTGTTTAATTCAATCATATTTTCACCTCGTTTCTACATTTCTTTTAGTCCTCTAAAAATTCTAATTTTATATACTTTTATCCCAGTTATTACTACGTTTAATTGCCTCGTCTAAATCGTGTTGTGCCTTTTTAATTTCATAATCTAAAGGATCTGAGACATAACCTTGTTCTTTACCGAAGTTTTTAACGTAAAACTGATTTAATGACGGGTTAGGTGGGTACCATTGTTTAGTTATTGTTTTTTGTCTTTTTGCTGGGTTGCCTTGCTCGTCTAATATAATTATAGTTGTTTCAATTGTCTTATAATAACCTTTCGCAGCCTCTATGCCAGCGTTTACTAAACCGTCTAGCTCTTCGGTGCCTTTTTCTTTGCTTAATGCAACTTTAAACTCTTTATATTTGTTTCTATAATTATTTAAACTTGCTACTGATATGCCTAAACTGTGTGCTATTTGTTCCTCAGTTACGCCTTTACGTACTTTTTTATTTATTTCTTGCAAGTATGGTTTAACTAAGATTTCATACTTACATTTGGCTCCTCGCTTAGCCATACTTACACCTCACTTTTAAATTGAATTTTCCCCCCAACCAACCCACGCTACGCCTTTTTATCGCTCTATTACATTAATGTAGCCACTATCTATTTTTATTTTACTCCCATTTACATTATTTTACAATAATAAATTTGAATTTTTTTACAATTATAAAATTGCTTGATAAATAGCCCTTGCTATTGCCTCATAACCTACCTTTTTAAATAACTCATAGTCCGTTTTATTATCGACAAAACAAACCTCAATTAATAAGGCGTTGCACTCGGTTTTTTTAATTACATATAAATTGGATCCGTCTTTAACTCCTCGATTAATAAAACCTAATGCTGCTAAATTATTGCATACCTTTACGGCTTGCGTGGTCTTGGCTCCTTTCCAAGTGTACGCCTCGCAACCTTTACCACCTCCAGCGTTTAAATGTATGCTTACGAATAAATCAGCATTGTTATTGTTTGCTGCATCAACGGCCGCCTTTAGGTTGTTGCTATGCTTGTCAAATACTGCTGGTATAACCTCGTGGCTGGTATCGGCTAATAGTTTCATTAATTCATAACTAATTTTGCGTGTTTCCTTGCTTTCGTTTAATAGTCCACTTGCTCCTTGTCCATTTGAAAACTTTGTGTGCCCAGCGTTCACAACTATTTTCATATTATTCACGTCCTTTTATTGTTTTTAATCTTTCATTAATTAATTCTTTATCTTTTTCATACAACCAAATAAAACCTTTTGCATATCGCCTTTTGCATTTACAAACTGCACATATTTTGTTAGCGTCTACTTTTGTTATTCGGTTTGCCTCTTGTATTGAATTAAATTTATTAATTATGTTTCCGTCAAAATCAACTTGTAATATATTATTAACTTTTGCTTGCTCTCTTTTTCTTACCTCCTCTTTAAACTTAGATGGTTTTTCTTTACCTTTATTTGCTTTACTTATTTTTTGCTTTGTTTCCTCACTTAATTTTTTACCTAAATTACACTCTCTTAATTTTTGTTTAGTTTCCTCGCTTAAATGTTTTCCGTAATTTACATTTTTGTTATTAGCAAAGTAAGTTTTTAATGTTATACTTATTTTTTTCTTAGTTTCCTCATTTAAACTAAAACCTCTATTTACTCTTCCACCAGTTGCAATATTATAGCCGTATTCTCTTTGATTACTTTTATATAAGTATATTAATTCTATTTCCTTTTGTTCGGCTTGTTCTTTTGTTAAATCAGTAAATAAAATCTCGTGTTTAATATTTTCCCAACCGTATTTTTTTATGGCGTTTTTCCAGTGTTCGTTATGGTGGTACCCAGTGCCATTATTACGCCAACGTTCTTTTGTTGTTCTACTGGTTATACCTATATAAACTTTTCCGTTTGGTGCTGTATGCTTATAAACTAAATAACTCATATAATAAACCTCTTACATTATTTTACAATAATATTATACCATATTTTAACAATTAGTCTACACCCGTTTTAGTATGCCCCGCATTAATTACAATTTTCATATAAAACCCTCCTTAATTCTATTTTAATCTGTTAACTTTTAATTGTAAATGTACGCAAAGCGACACAAAAAAAGGAGGTGTCTAAACCTCCTATGCTGCTACGTCGTCTTTGCTTTCTACCATTTCATTAACTAACTCTTTTACTTTGCGTTGCCAGTCCATACCTAACAGCTCGCCAAAGATAGCCATTAATACAGTTGTTACAATAGAGTTGCCAGCTTGCTTATATTGTTGTGAGTTGCTTACTGGTGTTAATTTGTTAATTCTATTAGGCACTCCCATTAATTTAAAACACTCATTAGGCATTAACTTTCTTACCCTAGACTGTGTAATTACTTTTGGTTGTCTATTTCCTCCTTGCATTGTTGTTAGCGTTGGGGCTAAGCCGCAAGGATCGTAAACCCTTTTAACTATGTCTTGCCCTTTTATGTCTAACTCTCCAACTTGTATTAATCTAGGCTCTTTATAGTCTCTAGCATTTAATGTTGGTGCTATATCTTTATATTCTCTAGGATGTCCCTCTCGTCTTGCTTGCACCATATCAATTAAAACAGTGTCTTTACTTCTTAATTGGCTTAAAATTGTCTTTGCTTTTTCATAGGCTATGTAATATTTTTCGTCTACGTTGTTTTCTAATATATCTTTTAAAACATAATCTAGGTGCATTTTTTTAGGAAAGTTAAAGCCTTGATCTCCTAAAATGCTAACCATAAAACAACGTTGTCTATTTTGTGGGATGTAATAATCTTTAGCGTTTAATACATCTATAAAGTTTCTATAGCCTTTGCTTTCTAAAAATAACTGCCAGTCCTCCCACCCGTTAGCCGTTCTTACTTGTGGCACGTTTTCCATAATCAATATTTGTGGTAATTCATCACACTCGTTTAATAACCTTTCAACTTCCCACAATAGCCCACTGCGTGTTTGGTTTCCTTTCTCCATACCTTGCATTTTACCAGCTATAGACAAATCAGTACAAGGAAAGGAGTAAAACATTATGTACTCATATTTATTTGCGTCTACTATGTTTAAGTCGCTTGCGTGTATCTTGGTAATGTCGCTTGGCTCAAACTTTGTATTGTAAAAAGCATTATAAGTTTGTACTGCGTATTTATCAAACTCACATATTTTATAATGCTCAAATGGTACGCCTAAAAACTCTAATGCCAATGCTTGGCTGCCATAGCCAGCAAATAACTCTATTAATCTAATAGGCTTTGTTAGTTTGTACTTTTCATATATTAAGTCATTTATGCTAATTTGCTCCATATTTCCCTCCATTGCAAATAAGCCTTTTTTATGTGAGGCTTAACACATTTCTAATAATTCAACTACTACAAAGAGGCGTTATGCCTCTTATATATTATGCTCGGTTGTTAATTGCTTATAATTAAAACCTTTATAACTGCAATATTCTTTTAAATCTCTTTTTAGGGATTTTATATGTTTTAGCCTATCATTTACTAGGTATTGGCTTTTAGTTTGCTCTATCGCCCTATAATCGCTTTTTATTTCCTCAATTACCTTTAATGCTTGTTTCATTTAATAACACCGCCTTGTTTCCCGTTAACGTTTCCCAACGCTTTATAATAACATCGCAATATTTAGGATCTAATTCAACCATATAACATTTGCGGTTTAACTGCTCACAAGCTATTAAGGTGCTACCGCTGCCGCCGAATAAATCGCACACCTCATCGCCCTCTTTGCTGTATCTAATCAAAAACCATTCTACTAATTTAATCGGTTTTTGTGTCGGGTGATACCTCTTGTGGTCAAACTCTTGTTCTGTGCCAAAAACACCTGCCCATTTAATCCTTGCAATATCTTGTTTATGCTTGCACTTGCTCCAACATAACTCAAAACAACTACCATACATTTTATCGCTTGAATAATCTTTCTCTATATCATCATTGCTATTTGCTCTCTTATCCCACACAATCCAACTGCCATTATTTCTATTAGGCAATAACTCGGCAAAGTAATTTGCCCCCCATATAAATGTTTCTTTTGCTCCGATTTCAATTATGCTTTTTATCATATCGGGAGCAAAATTATCTACATTACCCTGCTCGTATTTATTACCGCCTTTAAAGTTTTTAGATTTTGCAATATCAAGATTATTTTTCATTCCACTGTAATCGGTATCAAGGTTCATACCATAAGGCGGATCCGTAAAAACCAAATCAGCCTTTTTGCCGTCCATTAACTTTGCTACTGTTTCTTTGTCGGTGCTATCGCCGCACATTAAACGGTGCCCCCCTAGCTGCCATATATCGCCCAGCTTTGTTATTGGCTCGTTTTCTTCGTCGATTTCGGGCGTTTCGTCTTCCGTTATTTCTTGTTGTTCTTTTGTTTCTTCGCCAAAATCTTCAAAGCCTTTCATATTTTCAAAATCAAAGTTAAAAGCGTCTAGGTTCATTGAAATGTCTTTTAACTCGTCCTCTAGTTTTTCAAAGTCCCACATTGCTATTTCGTTTGTGCGGTTGTCTACTAACCTAAATGCCTTTATTTGGTCGTCGGTTAAGTCGTCCGCCATAATACAAGGTACAACCTCAATGCCTAATAATTCAGCTGCTTTCTTTCTAGTATGCCCACATACTATTACATTGTCTTTATCAATTATAATAGGGTTCCTAAAGCCAAAGTCTCTTATGCTTTGGGCTACCATTTCCACGGCTTTTTCGTTGTGGCGTGGGTTGTTTTTATAATCTTTTAATAAACTTGTTTTTATTTCTATTATTTTCATGTTTTACCCTTTCTATATTTCTATTAATTCAACTTTTACAAAGTCTTTTTTATCGTCTATTATCACGTCATAAAACCCTTTAACATATTTACGGCTATCGTCTATTAATACGCCTTGTTTTACTAATGCGTCTAATATAAATTTTTTACCGCTGGCTATGTTATCGGCGTCTCGCCTCTTTGTACGCTCGTGCCATTCAATTTTAAGTATCACGGCGCCAGTGGGCTTGTATAGGCTTTTAGAGGTTAAGGCTTGTTTAATGCTCCAGCCTATAACCTCCTCAACCTCTTTTTTAAATTTTGCTCCTAAATACTTGTTTGATCTATTCGCTGCTATGTAGTCGTTAAGGCTTGGCAACTGGTGCATAATTTTAAAGGTATTCGTTTTTTAACACCTCCTCTAGTGTTCTATCAAAAGCAACACATAACGCTAATTTTTTTAACAATGCATCATTTGTATTAGCTTGAGTTTTTAGTTTAAATGCCTCTAACTCCCCCAGTGTTTTAATTCCTATTTGTTCGCATAATAAATTAACTAACTGCATTTGCTTTCTACTCATTGTATATACCCCGTTACTTTTTTATTTTAATTACCTACATAATGACACATTTATTTTAAAAGCAATATGTTTAAATTAGTCCCAAGTAACAAACTGCTATTGTTCTCAACTTGGCGCTTTAAGTTTGTAGCATAAGCGTTTTTAAATCTTAAAGGCGTGTTAGTATCGTCAACCATTAAATGTGCTAACTCCGTTTCAAATTGCTCTACGGTTTGTTTTAATGCTGGCTTGTCCTCTAATGCAGCGTATATCTTATCTCTATTGTAATAAAAACCGTATGTTCTAATTAGGTTTCTTACTTCTAACCATGCCTCCTGTGGATCCATTGCACTTTTAGTCATTTGGTCTCTTAATAATTCTAATAAATCAGCTGGGCTATTTGGAGGAAATTTATTTAGCTCGGTGTACTTTTCTATTAAACTCATATATACATTAGGTTCTAAATTACTAAATTTTTTAAACCATACTTTAAGCATTAAATCGTTGTTTAAATCAAACCCCCAGTTTATATAGTTTGCTTTTAAATAGTTTATTCCTTGTAAAAAAATCTTTTGATCTATCATTTTAATAACTCCTCTTTTCTATTAAATCCAGCCGTCCATATCAATATTGTTTAGTACTTCTTCTCTTGTTTCTGTTCGTTCGTCTTTCCAGCGTTCTTGGTTAATCCAAGTAGTAGGGTACGGTATGAATTGCCCAGCGTCTTTTAACCATTCTTTAGATTTTTTAAAACGTTCTAAAGATGCCATTATTAAAGGCATTTCTTCTTTTAAGTTTTTGATATTTTTAAAAGATTTAAAACAGCCTTTTTTATTTACTTTCTTTGGGTATTCATTCCAAAATGTTTTAAATGCTTGTTCTTCGTATGTTAAAATAGAAGTGTTATTAGTTTTTTGTTGAGAGGGATCAACCAAGCCGTTAGGCGTTTGAGGTTGTATCTCTTCTTTTTTTTCTTTTTCTAACTCTAACTCTTTATCTTTCTCTTTCTCTTTCTCTATCTCTGTGTTACTTATTGTTACTTGTGTGTTACATTGTAACGCTTTTTGCTTTTTGGCTTTTAATTCTCTATGTTTTCGTACCCTTTCAGCACTGGCTGTTTCTGATCCAATACATTGGATTGTTTCAGTCATTACATAGTGGTCTTGATCCGTCTCGTCTATTAGTCCGTTTGCTTGTAAAAATGATAGTGTTATTTTTACATTGTCTACGTCTTCGTCTATTTCTAATGCCATTTCCTCAGCCAACGTGTCCTCAACGCCCTCATAAATCAATACACCATTATTTTTAAGACTTAATAATTGCAGTTTTAAATATATAACTGTGTATGTATCTCCACCAGCTATTTTGCGTAATTTCTTAATGCGTTTATCTCTAAAAAAGTCCTCTTTTAGTTTTAACCAAAAATATTTTTTATTTGCCATATTGCCTCTCCTTTGTTGTATAAAACGAAAGCACCTTATTACTGGAGGTTGCCGCCTCGTGTAATAAGATGCTCTTAATTGGTAGTAATCTAGATTGATAGTATCGGCAACTACTACCAACTCGTTTGCAAGTTTAAGGCTGTCAACTCTTGCACTTGCAACTTTTATTATACCTAAATTTTTAAAAAAATCAAACACTTTGTAACATTTATTTTTATTTTTGTTGCGTTACGAAACATTAAACACGTCCTCAAAACGTTTAGCGAGGCTTTTATCGTCTATTACGTTACCTTTACAGTCTATTAATTTGTATTGCCCGTCACGTTTTAATACTTTCATATTTTCATAATATCTAATAATACGTTTAATTCCCGTTAAATAATCTTTATATAAATATTTTTTAGCCTCTTCAACGTTACAAGCAATTTTAAATTTACTTTTATGTAAAAGTATTAAGTGCGAAATTTGCCCCTCGTTGCTTGCTTTGTTTAGTTTGATCCTAATACTATTTAAAGTGCTGCATACGTCGTGTGAAGTTGCTTTACTTAGTTTTAATGCTGGTATATCAGTTATAAGTTGATTTTTACTAACCCATTGTGTCGGATCTTCTTTAAATTTCTTTTTTAAATATGAATATACCTCCCAATCAATACTTGTTAATTTAATCATTCGCAGTCCTCCTCTATAAAATCTAAGTATATTCTGTTATTAAAACTCCCTTTTTCAAATTCTTTTCTATGTTGGTATAAATCAATCTCTAGATCTGATATGTTGTATAATTTCCTAAGTGTTTTTAAAACTTCGTATAAATCAGCAAATTCCTCAACTATTTTTTTATGTTCTAAACTTTCCAACGCCTCGGCTAGTTCTTTTGTTTCTTCTTTTATTTTATTAAGCAACGCAATTGTAAAAATTAAATCGTCTTTCATTTCATAAACCCAACATTTTTTATTATCTTCTTTGATTAAATCTGGTATTTTATCTCTTACTAACTTATTAATATACTTTCTCATTTTGTGCCTCCTTTTTCTTATTAAAAATATTCTATAAAGCATATTTTGTTAAATTTTTGTTTTTAGTTTTCTAATCACTTAAAATTTTAAAAATTAGCCCTAAATTGCCATTTTAACAGGCTTTTTTATCTCTTTTTAGTATCTTTTAAGGGTTTTAAAAATATGGTGTAAATCTAAAAATTTAACCTATTTATTTTTTGGTTTATTTTCTCTTTTTCACCATATAGAGCCTTTATTAAAATAAAGTACTCTAACTCGCCTATTTTAAAATTGGTATTTAACACGCTTAAAAAATATTTATTGCTATAAAGCGGATATTCTCTTGAACATACATCCATTTTTAAATTTTCTTTTAAAACCTCAATAGCTTTTTCATATTTTTTTAGATCTCTCATTAACTTGAGTTTTTGTTTCTTTAACTTTAAACACTCAGCAACTTTTTCTTTATATGCGTTTCTTAACTCTGGCTCGGTTTCCACAATTAATATTTTACCAATTATATCGGCGCTATATTTCTCATTTGTTATTTTTTTACAAATTCTTTCTTTAATATCTCTTTTTAGTTCTATTAATTCATTAACACTTGCATTTTCTAATAAATCTATTACTTGTTTTTTTGAATTAATACCACTTATTTTTAATAAATTAATAATGTTATCTAATTTCATTTATTTTCAACTCCTCCTAATTTATTAGCCCATTTTTCAGGGTAAAACCAATAATAACTAATGTTATGTTTAACTCTATATTTTTCAAAACAATTACACCAAATAATGCTCGGTAAACCTATAACAATTAAATATAACCAACCTAATATTAAAGATTGTTTGTAATGTCCATATTCATGTCTTTTTGTTTCTTCATCTTCCCAATGTGATTTACATAAAAAGATTTTATGTCCTAATGAAATAGAGCCATTTTTTAAATTGCATTTATAAATAATTGCATTGTTTCTTTTTTCTTTTGTGTAAACTTTCACAAATAATCTTAATATTAAAGCAGCTAAAGTTTGTGGAAAGCACCATATATAATGAATTAAAGTAATCATTTTATTCCTCCTTAATGTAATACAAAGCCTTTACGCTTTTCCTCAACTTCTTTTTGTTGCATACCTATATAAATAAGCGTTTGGCTAGGGTTAGAGTGGTTTAAAATTGCTTGTAACGCTACAACGTCCCCAGTTTGTTTATAAAACCAGTAGCCGTATGTTTTCCTTAGCGTGTGTGTCCCTATGTTATACGAAATTTTACAACCAGTTTTAAGTTGCTGCATAATGTTATAGCCCATTACTCTTGTTAAAGGTTTGTTATAACCCTTACCGCTCCAAAACAAATAATCAGTGTCATAAAGTTTGTTGCGCTTTATGTAGTCCATTACTTCTTTGTAAATATCGCTATGCAGCGTTATTTTATTTTCCTTGCGTGTTTTCTTGTCCCTTTGATATATATAGTTATTTTTTACTTTAGCAACTGTTAAACGGCTTAAATCGCTAAACCTTAGAGCTGTATTAATGCCTAGTAAAAACAACATATAATTACGATCATACTGACGACGTTTTTTTTCAGTTGGTGCAAAGTCTCTTAATTTTTTGTAATAGTTGATGCAATTATATAATTCGTCCTTATCTCTTATAGGGTTTACTGAGGTTTGCCCTGCCTCTATTTTGTACTGTTTCATTTTTGCCCTCCTTTGTTGCGTAATGACACATTGCTATTAAATAAAAGCTCTTTACTTTTTTTGTTATTTAATATTCTTAAATTGAGTTGTTTTGCATTAATTGCCATACTTGTCCGTCCTCCAATTTAAATAATGTTTGCACACCTTGCCAAAAGCTTTTATTGCCATTTCTCTTGCCGTTCTCAATTAAATTATAAGTTGATACGCTTACGCCTAAATGGGCTGCCACCTTTTGTTGCGTTAAGTTATATTTAACTCGCAATACTTTTAACTCCGTTCTCATTTGTTTAGTACCTCCTTTAAAAATTTTTCTAAACTGCTGTATAAATTTTCTTTTAAATTGTTCTTATAGCAAAATTTTTTATAATACATTAATTGCTCCCATGCTGTCATTTTAATTCTTTCTTTCATGTTTTAATACCTCTTTCTATTTGGAAGTTATTTCCTTTTTACACTTACAATTATACTCGAATAGTTTACTTTGTCAATATATTTTTTTACATTTTGCAAACTTTTTTTATTTTGTGTAAACAAAACGACGCATATACTAACCCTATTAAGTTAGGGTATCGTATAAAGCGAATGCTTTTTCTATGTAAATATCAGCTTGCTCTAGCGTAATATGTCCCAATTTAGCTGCTATTGCAGTTTGTTCTAAAAATAGACAAATTTTATTTTTACTTTCAACATTTTTGTATGTTAACTCTTTTGATAATTTTGTAAAAATTCCGTCTAAATAAAAATTGTTACTCATTGTAAAACTCCTCCATTTGCATATACTAAATTTATTGTGGTATTATTTAAATTAATGTTGCGCTATGTAACATTTTTTTATAATAACATAAATAAATTATATTTAAAGGAGTGTAAATTATGGAAACTACGAACGCCAGTTCCGTAGGAAATAAGATTAAAATTTTACGCAAAACAAGAGGTTTAACCCAGCAGCAACTAGCCGACAAATTAGGCATACAACGTGCTACAATTTCAAATTATGAAATAGGTAGACGCTCGCCTCATTTAAAAGAATTAGAAAACATAGCAAATGTATTAGGCGTAACTATGGAGTATTTTTCGGTTGGCTCCAGTACTAGTTATGATTTAATTTCACGTGCTAAAATGCTTTTTGAAAATGAGGAAATAAGCGCACAAGAAAAAGCAAACATTTATAAAGAAATAATGAGGCTATATTTACAAATTGAGGAGTAAAGATTTATGAGTAAAATTACAGTTAACGACGTGGCGGACGCTTTAGGGTGCAGCCCTCAAAGTGTACGCATAGGCTTACAACGTGGTTTATTGCCGTTTGGATCTGCTATTAAAACCAGTTCTAAATATACTTATGTAATTTATGAAAAGAAATTAAAGGAATATATAGACTTATGAGCCGTCTAATTGCCGTTGGGCTACTGCTAAAGAGCAAGCAAACAATAAACATAAAGGAGGTAATTAAAATTCGATTACCAAATGGTTATGGCTCAATAATTAAATTAAGTGGTAAACGTCGCAAGCCCTTTGCTGCTAGAGTAACAATAGGCTATAAGGACAACGGCAGTCAAATATATAAATATATTGGCTACTTTGAAAAGCGCCAAGAGGCTTTAAAATATCTAACTGCTTATAATGAAAAACCTTACTTATTAGATAATAAGGACTTAACTTTTAACGACGTATATAACGCCTGGAGTAAAAGAAAGTACGAAAGCATAACGCATCGCACGGCTAAAAATTATATGTCTATTTATAATCACTTTGAGCCATTGCATAATATGGCTTTTTCGTCTATCAAAACATATCATTTACAAGAAATAATAGATAAACATAAAAGTAATGCCACTATTAAGCATTTTAAGAGTTTTATAAATATGCTTTATGAGTATGCTATAAAAAATGAAATTATAGAGAAAAATTACGCTAATTATTTAGAAATACCAAAAGTAGAAATAAAAAAACCCAAAGTGCCATTTACTCAAAAAGAAATAAAAACACTTTGGAAACATAAAGACAATGAGTTTATGAATTTTATTTTAATTCAGCTTTACACTGGCGCACGTATTACCGAATTATTAGAGGTAACTTTAGATAATATCAATTTAAAAGATAGATCTATTTTTATTGCTAAATCTAAAACGCCAGCTGGAGTTAGATTAATACCAATTCATAAAGATATATTAGATTATATTAAAATTCTTGTAGAAAGCAACAAAAAATATTTATTTGAAAGAAATAAAAAACCTATTTCATATCAATATTACATACGCCATATTTTTAAACCTATTATGGAGTTTTTAAAAATGAAACATACACCGCACGAAACACGGCACACATTTATTAGCCAATGTGATAGGCTCGAATTAAACGAAACGGCAGTGTCACGCATAATAGGGCATAGTAATAATAACATAACTAAACATTACACCCACAAAGATATAAACGACTTAATAAAGGCTATTGATAAGTTTAAATATTAGTATATTACTTGTATATTATTTGTATATTGTGTCGGTAATGTGTCGCTATTTCATACGATTTTAAAGAAAATTAAAAAAGGTTGCATTTGTTGTTATATCAACGCTTGCAACCTCTTTTTATTGTTTTCTATAAAGTTATTAATCATTGAAATATGATTATAACAAAGCCCGTTTTAAAGGCTTTAAAAGCCTATTTGTATATTATATGTATATTATGTTAATTGTTTAATAGTGTTTGATATTACCATACGTCAATTTTGCTTTTGGCTATTGTACCTCTAATATTAGAGCTACCACTAACAACTGCTACAGTCAATTCACTAATTAAGTCAGTGCAGTTAATTATACCGCCGCCCGTCAATTGTAATATAGAGTGAGTTTGATAATAACCCTCTCTTGTAGCCGTTGGCGCACTAACGCTATATAAAATACTAACCGCCTCAGTTGACGATTGCCATACTATTGCACTTTGTTTAGCACTGTCCCCAGTATATGCGTAATATTCGCCCCCAATAATTTTAACAACTCCGTTAGTGGCGGGTAAAAAGCAATAACTATTATTAATTACATTTGCAACGGATCCTCGGCAATTAATAAATGTACCACGAAAAGCAATTAAACTATCTTGATATGCAGTTATGTAAAAACGGCAATTTTCAAACTTAACAACACCACTAGTAGTGTTTATAATTCTAATTTGAGTATTTGTTGCAATATTAGATGCAACAACGTTTGCACCTATAATATGTATATCATTATAAGCACGAAATATATGGTTATATGTGCCGTCTTTAATTGTTGGCGCTATTTGCCCACATCTAGTAAAGTCAACTATCGCATTTCTATTGCTTTGACTATCAAAGTTAAACCACCCATAAGGAGAAACGGCAGTACCACTACCATACGCTGGGTCAGTCATACCTATATTGCCTATAACGTTTAATTTCATTGTGCCGTAATCAGTGCCAGCCTCTAAATATGTCCTTACAATATCACCAATTAATACATTATCGTTCACACCATTGCATATATAGTTATATTCGTTAGATGCTGATAATTTAGTAATGTTTTGCACTAATTGTGTATATTGTTCTAAAGCAGTACTCATTCCCTCGCCGTCTATAAAGTTGTCTAATTCAACCATTATTTTATCGCCAGCGTTCTTTTGTTCCTTAAAGGTAATAACTATATAGCCACTGCTTACACTCGTCGTATAAGCCGTTGATGTTTCTTTCATACCGTTTGTATAAACATTTATTAATGAATAAGTTTTAGAATATAAATTACTAGATAAATCAGTAATAACAGTTGAGCCAGCCGTTGTCATAGTTTTAACACTTGAATAACGTTGCACCATAGCGTCGTAATAATCGTCATAGCCTTTAACTGCTGTAAACCACGGGCAGTAATAACTATCGCCTCGTTTATCTTTAATATAACTTTGTTGAATTGTAGTTATGTTAGGATTAACAACTACATATGCTAACATTAATTCGTAAACATTATCTTTTCTAACTAAATCTGTTGTAGTTGGTACTGTGCTTGTTCCAGTTCTCAACTCAATAGCAATAGTTCTATCACTTACATTATTGTTATATTTTAAAACGATATAATCATATCTTGGACTACTTCCAGTTGGAGCAGTTGTTAACGTTAAAGTTTTAACACTATTATTAATATACGCTTTGCCTTTTATTGCAGCCTTACCTATACTCACATTAACACTCATACCACCAGCAGCTAAAACTTGTAACCCGTCTTTAACTACACCAGTTTCCCATATCACCGACAACCAGTCGCTTATATCGTCAGCGTTATAATTTCTGTCATAGCCAGTTAAACTTGTCTCGTCTGGTAAGGCGTTAAAAAATAAACTTTTTTCTCCCATAATAGCACCTCATTTAATCTCTATTTAATCTCTTTTACTTTTGTTTCAATTAATGCCTCTAACCAAGTGTTAAAATCACCAAAATTAGCCGAAATTGCGTTTTTTACCTCGTCCGTGATTAGTTTTAATGCGGTCTCTTTTGCTTGCTTAAATGCCTCAATTTGAGCCTCTTGTGTAAAATTACCATTTTTCTTTAAACTTTCTACGTATGTTTGCATCACAGTAGATACAGCAATAGTAACAGCATCTATAGCATTATCTAAATGATTGTGTAGTTTTTCACTTTCAATTTTAGTTTTTAAATAAGCATTTAATTTAACCCCTAAATAAGTAAGTAAAGGTATAACAACACTTGTAACTATTACACTAATTATATTTAATATTATTTCATTCATTTAATTGTCCCCCTTGTGTTTTTCTTGTAAAAGCGCCACATGTTTATTTAATGAATTAATTTCTTTAAAAAAATGATCATGGTCTTTTTGATTGTTAGTTGTTAATGAATTAATTTCTTTGGTTAAATTATTAATTGCATCAGTATTTTGTTGAATAACTTTAGTTGTTTTAACAGTTGGGTTTATAAACGAAATTATTAAACCTACTAATGAAATAATAACTATTACAACTCCCCACTCATTCATTGTATTTGTCCTCCGTATTCTGCCTCTTCGCCATAGCTTTTGGCGTCTTGTCTAAATGTATATTTTAAAATTTGTGTATTGATTTTAAAATTAAAATATTCGTCTTGTATATTTACAATATCGCCTATAAAAAAATCATTTTCAAACTCATAATTAGAGTTAACTAAATCTATTTCGCCGTTAACTTCAACTTTAACAATATGATTAGTTAACTCTTTTTTAGCCTCCTCAACTTGCCAACTGTTATATGTTTTTAAATGGCTTGTATTTGTTAAATCTAATTTTACCTTTACGCCTCCCTCAACTGGCTCAAATTCAGTTGATAAATTACTGTTTACTAATATTTCGGCTCTATCTATACCAGTTGAGCCAGTGTCGTATATTTGTGTATAGTCTATGTCGTCAACGGTACTAACTACTAGAGCGTTTGTTGCTAAAATCTCCTCGTCCTCTAAATATTCACTTGACAATAAGTTATCTAGCGACTGGCTAAATTTTATGCTTTTGCTTTTATCTTGTCCTTGAATAACTTTATATTTTAAAATACCGTCCTCATAAATCACGTAGGATCCACATTTATAAGTTTTTAAGAGATTATTAACAAACTCTAATAGATTACCTCTAGGAGCTTGTGTATCAGTTAAATTAATATCTATATTTATTAATTGTAGTTCAAAGTTTTTTATTTTACGTGAAGTGCTGGCATTTTCGCCTATATTATCTCTAAACAATATATTAATTGCACCAGTCAGTGTTGTAGGCAATAATTTAGGTGTTTGTATTATACGTTTATTTAAAAGCCATTTTGCCTCATAGCCTTTAACGCTTATCATTCTAGCACCGCCAGCTGTAAAAGAGTAACTTATTGAAGTAATAACCCATATATAACGTTTATTAGGTATTTTAACGTAATGCCCTTTTTTTAAAACATTTAAATTTTTAGTTGTTGCACTGGCGTATATTTCAAACTCGCCAACGTCGTAGTAACTTAACTCAAACCAGCACTCGCTAGGTTCTATTTGAGCAAATTTTTTAAGCGTATATTTGTCAATAATTTCAATATAAGGTATCATTCGTAACGCCCCTTATAATTAATTGTAAAATACACGTTTTCTGCTGGCACTCTCTGGTCATTATTCATAGCAGTAACATTAAATGTATTAGATCCTTGTTCTAGCTGTAGCCAGTCATTGCCTTTAAATTCTAAATAATTTAAAATAGGCTCACCGTTAAAAGTTTCTATACCATTAATAGTTATATACTTTTCACGCTTAACAGTATGTATTTGTAACATGTCATTACTTTTTAAAGTTAAATTAAGTTGCATATACCAGCCGTTTTGCTCGCCAGTGCTACAACCTATACGTGGGTTAACAACGTCGCCCATTGCCAATAATTCTATTAACATGCCTACATTGACGTCGCCATTATTTAAAAATGTTTTTTCCATGTCTGTATCAATACAGCCAAATGGTCGCCCAGTAATTGTAAAATATTGTCCCTCGAGAGGTAAAAATAATAAATCTATGTTTTTATTAATTACACCTATAGCATAGTTTAGATCCTCCCAGTAGGGTTGTCCGCAATATATACTTATAGTTAATTCACAACTACTCAGCATTCGTGTATATGGTGGTATTGTTGCAACTCCTTTTATAATAATATCTCTGTCGCCCTCGATCTCTCGTAAAGTAATAAATTGTTTACTTTTAACAATTTTAGTAATAAAATCTATACTTTCTTTAACGTTTCCTATTAATTTAAGTCTTAATTCTATGCCACGTGGCAATGCTTTAACGTCCTCAATTTCTGTACCGTCCACATAAGGGCTGTCAGTTTCTATAATATCAGTTTCAATACCATGCAATGCATCAGCCCCAGCTAATATAAATCTATTTTTATTTTTTAAAAGATCTAAAATTTGATTATTTTTGTTAATTAAAAGCAATTTCATTATAAACCTCCTAAAATTCGTTTAGTTTCTAAATTAGCTTTATGTAAGGCGTACCTTGTTGTTTCCATTTTTTCAAACTTATTAGTAATAGTGTATGTCGTATTTGTTGGTTGCATTTTAGAGCCTAATTTGTCGGCTAGTTTATCAATCCAAGCTGTATTATTTTCTAAAGGCATTACTGCCTCTTTTCCAGCCTCACCAACCATTGCAAGTGTTGGCTTATCAATAATACCACCACGTGCTAATTTAGGTATTGTTGGCAAATTAAAACCAAATTTTCTGCCACCAAATTCCGGCACCCAGTCAGGGACGGTTACACTAATTTTGTTTATCGCTTTAATAGCACCGTTAATAATGCTAATCATTCCATTAATGACGCCTTTAATAACACCAACAATGCTATTAAAAGTTTTGCCTAGAAAATCAGCCGCTCCTTTTCCTGCAGTTTTGATTGCCTCCCACATACCTATAAAAAAGTTTCTAAAACCCTCGCATTTATTCCATAACAATACAAAGGCAGCAACTAAAGCAGTAATAGCAACAATCACTACGCCTATAGGGTTTGCGCTTAAAGCCAAGTTCCAAGCAAGCTGCACTGTTTTAGCAATTTTCATAACTGAGTTATATATTTTAATAGATGCGCTTATAGCTCCAATAGTACCTAATAAAGTAGCTAGTAACGGAGCCAGCCAATTTAAGTTATCTAATACCCACGTTAAAGCGGTCATTAAAGGCGGTAACGCAACATTAACAACGGTTGTTATGGCGTTGCTTATTTTCGTTATAAACCCCTCTAAATCAACCTCATTTAACTTATCAAATACAGTCTGTAAAACGTTAACCATATTTAATTTAAAACTAGTTATTGCTGGTTGTACTTTTTCAGCCAGTCCAGCCATAGCCGTATTATATTTATTTTGAGCGTCGTTTGCTGCTATTACGTCTTTGTTAACTTCTTTGTATTTTTCGCCAGTTTCGCCGTAAATTCCATTTAAAGTTGAATTAATAAGCTGCGCTCTTTCTTCTTCAGTATTAAGCCCCTCTAATTTTGCGTTAAATTCGTCTAGGTTTACACCGCTCCACTCCAAAGCGTCGGCTAGATTACCTTGTACGCCTCCGCTGCCTAATTGTTGTGTGTGATTAATTGCCTCCGCTAAACCCTCCACTGGCAAACTATCGCCAAAAGTAGCATATACGCCAGTTAAAATATTAGTGTAGTCCTCTAATTCCTTTTCACTGGTTGCTAATTGCCCCAAGTGCATAGCTGCCTCGGTTGCTTTGCCACTATCACCTAAAACGCTGTATAATTCGTCATAGGTCTTTTTAGCAGCGTCAACGCTTAAATTTTGTTGTGTGAAAGTCGTTTCAAGTTGCCCCATTTGAGTACGCAGTTCTTTTGTTTCCTCGACTAAATGCGCCATAGATCCAAGCGCACCAACACAAGCTGCAGCAATGCCAGCAATACCAGTAGCAGCACCTTTTAAAATTCCGCTGCCTAATTTTTTGGCATTTTCCTTTAATTCTTTATTTTTCTTGTTTAATTCTTCTAATGCCTTTTTACTATCTACTCCAGCATCAGTTAATTCTTTCAAACTATCGCTATAATATTTAATATCTTTTTTAATTGTTTTAACTTTGGCACCTTGATTATTAATTGCAGTTGCTAAGTCTTGTGCCTCTTTAGTATTTTCTTTCCCTTGCTTTACTAAATCGTCGTACTGGTCGTTTAGCATTTTTAATCGTGTTTCCTCTTGAGTAAGTGTTGCGTTAAGTTGATTTAATTTAGCATTTAAGCCCTCGGTGTTATCGTTCCACTTACCCATTGAGGCAGTAGCGTTTTTAAATTCGCTGTTAATATTAGCCACGTTTTTATTTAATTGTTGCGTTGCGGCACTAAAGTTAGATATGTCAGCTTTAAATATTGTGGTTATAGTTTTTTCATTTTCAGCCATATTGCACCTCCTTAATGCCAAGTAGCGTTTTTACTTGTTACCCACACGTTATTATTTTTACCACCGTTTTTATTGAATTTGCTATCGTGTATAATTACGTCCACATACAATTCGAATACGTCGTCCATAGGTGTATTTAATATCTCAAATGGAGATAAACCTATAAAGCGTCCGCATAATGCGTCTATGATATCAAAGTAAATTTCATTTGTTGTTTTAGGTTTGGGGGTTTCGCCGTGTAAGACTACTCCCCCCTCCTCTAGTTTTTTTGTGCAGTATTTACAATTCTATTACTTTCTAAAGTAATTTCGTTTACAAATTCTAAGTATTGGACAGGATCAATATAATTAAAATCGTCGTCTTCAAAGTTTGGGAAAATAGCCTTTAAAATTTGTAAAGTATATTGTTCTTGCTCTGCCTCGTCCTTTGTATTTTGCATTTTTTGTTGTAACTCACCCATTTTTTTACTCACTCCCAGTAAAAGTCTAAAGCAAGTATATTGTTTTGTAGGTTCCTCACTAGTGCAATCCTTATAAATTTTTAATGTTGCTTTCATTGTTTGTCCTCCTTTGTATAAAGCGTTTAAGCACCTAGTACTGTGTCAATATTGTCAAATGTAACAACTTGTTTAAACCACTTTTCTACAACGGTTGTGTCCTCAACTGGCATAAAAATATCTAGGTTTCTTTTGCCAGTCTTTGTAAATTTATTAACTGGTGCTGTGAATTCAATTTCTACAGTTTGCCCATCACTAGAAGTGCCGTCGTCAATAGTATTTGATGCTTTAGAAATATTTGTAACCATGCCTCTAAAAGCCCACACTATCTCACAAGGTTGCTCGGCGTTGCCGTCGTGTAAAGCATAACCTACCGCAATATATGGACGGTTTGATCCGTCTTGTTCTGTTCCGTATGCCTTATTACTACTACCGCTACCCACGTTTACGCTTGAATACCCTAATAATTCAGCCTCTACTTCTAAAGGTATTCTAGTACAATCAAATGATCTGGTTACTTTTGTTCCAGCAAAAGTTTTGTCTTGTATAGTATTGTCAGCCCACACGTCTTCGTTATCGGCTGCAATATCTCGTGAAACGCTTTTAACGGGTGCTAATGTTTTTACAGCACCGTAAGTTGTTTCGTCGTCTTTCTCAGTCACTAGTGCATAAACTAATTTACTGCACCCTCTAAATTGTTTTGCCATTGTATTCGTCCTCCGTATAATCTATTTTTTTTATGTCTACCATTCTTGAAAACCAAGTATTTTTATATGTGGCGTTATGGTAGCCAACACCACTAATTATGTAGCCTTTACTTTTTAATAGAGTTATAGCCTTTTGTAAGCCCGTATACAGCGTTTTAGCGTCGGTTGTGTACCATTTTAGAGTAAATTCGTAAAGATGCTCTAATGCCTTATTATCGGCGCTTAAATTGTCGCTTGTATCGTCTTCGCTTATTGTAAAATATTCATTAGGCAATTCGGCTGGAGCGTCGCCCTCGTAATATACTGGTGTATTTAATTCGTTTAAATCTTCAAATATATTAACCATTGTTTAACGCCTCCTCTATTACCTTGTTAAATTCCTCTTTTTGAATTTTCTCAACTTCTTTTTTAACTTTGCCTTTAACTTTGATAGCATTTATTAATTTTTTATCAGCTGCTAAGTGAGGTGTACCATAGCCTAAGAATAACACCTCTAATGCGTCCTTAGTGTTAACACCTATATTAGCTTTGGCAATTGTTCCGCTCCATTCTACGGGCATTTTTGCAACTTCATTTAAAGACTGTTTAGCCTTTCCTTGTGAGTAGCCAGTTCCGTCGAAGTTATAGCGGCTTGCGTCCATTGCTTTTGATACTTCATTATTAACATAGTCTTTAGATGCAGTAAAAGCATTGTCAACTGCTTTTTGTAAATAGCCGTCGCCTAAATTGCTTATATCTCTTGCTAAATCTAAAAAGCCGTCAAAGTTTAAACTAAAATTTTTTTTAGCCATTAAGCCCCACCACTTATTTTTTCTAAATTAAGTATGGTATAACGCCCTCGCATCTCTACATTTTCTGGTTCGCCTATTATTTCATAGTCAACACCATTTATAGTTAAAATGTCGCTGGGTTCTAGGGTACTGTTAAACCACGTTGTATAAGTTGTAGTAGTAACTACAATTGTTAAGCCGTTTGTTAATTTTTCGACACTGCCCTTTTGTTTAAACTTGCCTCTATAATTACCTACCACTTCAAAAGTCTTAGTTGATCGCCCATTTATAACAACCTCAAACGCCTTTTTATGTATGGCTGGAGTAACAAACTCTCGTATATTTGCAGGCTTATACATTGTTTCCCTCGTCCTCACTATGAGGGTGGTTTACCCTTAAAGTTGCTATTAAGGCATTAGTTGTATTACTTAAATTACCGTCCTCGATAAAATCAATAACAACTTTTGCTAAAATATAAGCAGCTGCATCAGTTGCAAGGTATTTATTACTTATTCCCATTTCGTGTAAAGTTTGTTTAGCCAGTTCTGTATAATTTTCTACAAATGTATCTTGCCCGCTATCAGCTAAGTTTGTCATATTTGATATTATTTCTTTTTGTGCCATTTTATTACCTCCTATGAGGGTGCCTCACGTATAAAGGAGACACTAAAAAGTACGTGAGGCACATAATTATTTGATTATTAAGACTAAGCTGCTTTTGGTAATACTAATGCAACAAATCCGTCTTTTTTAATAACTCCAGCGCCAGCGTCTACTTGTCCTCTAATTGTTAGTAAGTTTTCCGCAAATTTGTAATCATCGCTTACTCTTACTTCATAATCGCCAAATAAATCTAGCTCGCAATTAGTAGGTTGTCCGTAAAACATTGTTACTTTATCTTCGCCGCTTGATGCCTCTTGTGTTGTTCCATTAAATGTAACACAGTTAGAGTTAATACAGTAGTTAACTGCTAACCCACCGTCTTTAATAACACCAGTGTTAGGGTTTGTTGCATTTGGCACAATTTCAAATACTGCTTTCTTTTCGTTTGTTCCTCTAATATCTCCTAAAGCGATTAAGTCAGCTTTATTTAAGAATAAATAAGCGTTACCCTCTACGTTTTCGTTACCACCATAAGCAAGTACTAACTTTCTTAAAGTATCAGCCTCAATTACACCCTTACCGCTTGTTACTTTTCCGTTAACAGTTGCATTTAAATTTGAGCCTTTAATAGCGTCAGTAATAATTGCTGCTGCCTTTGTTCTTAATGCAATCTTTGCAGCCTCATTTACTTTAGCCTCATAATTTAAAGGGCTTTGCTTTCTTACTTGGTCGCTTACATAAGATACTAAACCAACGCTTACTGGTGTAATTGTTGTAAATGCAAAAGTTGGCTCACTATTTGATGCAGCACTACCCTCAGTTTTAATATCAGCAGTTGCACCATTTGTCATATAAGCAATTTTATTACTAGACATTCCCTTACAGTCTACAACCTTAACTAAATCTACAATGCTTGATACTGTATTAAATGCATCATTAATTCCGTCTACTCCAGTAGGTGTTGCGATATTACCACCGCTTACTAATACGCTACGTGTTTCCATTGTTTTTTTACCTGTTTTTCTAAATTCCTCAGCTTGTTTTTTTCTTTCTTCAATATTCATTATTTTTTGTCCTCCGTTTCTTTCTTCAATATTCATAAAAAATAATTTATTTCTTTGTTTTTGATCAGTTGACTTGTCTAAGTCCGCAATTTGTGCGTTAATTTCTTCAAGTTCAGCCTCTAACTCCGCCTTTTTTGCTTTTAAAGCGTCTAATTCTTCGCCCGCTGCTTTTAATTCGTTTTCGTCTTGGCTTTCTTCATTAATCTTTTCTAAAGCCTCTAAACGTGCTTTAATTTCGTCTAGTTCAGCGTTACGCTTTACTACTAACTTATTTAATAAGTCTTTCATTTTTTAGCCTCCATAATTTTTAATTTATTTTTATTTCTTAACCTTAATATATTGCAACGTTTCAAAGCCTCCGCCTTGTCGTTCTTCTTGCTCTCCAGCAAGTCATACGAACGTGCGTATATTTCAGTTAAATTACCATAAGCCCCATTAGGGCATATAGCCACGTCAAATAGTTTACCAATACCAGTTATAGTGCGATGTACTTCGCCGTCTATTAATTCCTCTTTATCGTCGGTAACTGTAAATGCAAAACTACCCTCTTGTAATAGTCCCGCTTGCACCATTTTATAAACGTCTCTATTAGTTGTTGTGTCGATTAATTCGGCGTGAATAAATATGCCGTGGTCGTCAAACTTTAACTCTAATGAGCCGTTGCGTGTTCTTGCTAAAATTAATATATTGTCATTGTGGTTATATTTTAAAGCCACGTCGCTTATATCGGCGTTATCAAACGCTTTAGCGTCTACTTTCTCGTACCACCCGTCAAACCCGCAGTCTATATAAGTTTCTTGGTTAAAAACTACTGGGTAGCCCTCTATAATCATTTTTTCGCCGTCTTGTTCGTCGGCTCTTACTTCTAAATTTTGCGTGTTTAATCGCAACTCTTTTGTTAACTTTTGTTTCATTGTGTCGCACCTCCTATGTATACAAACCTAAAGCCACCAGCTGTTTTTCTCTTTCCTTTTAAAACTTTATCAATGCTGCTTTCACATATATTAATTTCGTTTGCTGCTTGTCTTATAGTCGTGTATATTTTGTTTGTTTCTAAGCACTTAAATATTTTATATTTTCTTTTTGATATAAAGTTTTTTTGTTTTTTTATATCTTTGTATTTATATACAATTCCTTTTACATTGCTTTGTTTTCCATTTAAACAACCTCGCATTGTAGCCTCACATACACCCGCATACCTTGACGCCTCCATAATGCTTTTAAATTCCATAATTATTATATTACCTTTAATTGCTATAACTTCTACACCTTGAATTTTAGAAATTGATTTTTTTTGATTTTCTACCCATTGCGCATTATGTTTTTTTCCTTGCCTTGATAGTCTCATTTTCTCTTTTGTTTCTTCAGTATGTAGTACTCTACAATTACCGCCGTTTGTTTCGTTATAGCCTTTATTAGGGTTTGTTGTGTCATAAAGTTTAATTAACTCTATTTCTTTTTGTTCGGCTAGTTCTTTGGTTAAACCCTCAAATAAAATCTCGTGTTTGATATTGTCCCAACCATATTTTTTTATGGCGTTATGAAAATGTTGATTTTTATAATTGGCACCACCGCCCCACCTTTTTTGTGGCTTATTTGCAGTTATGCCTATATAAATTTTATTGCTTGGTGTTGTATGCTTATAAACGTAATATTTATTCATTTTCATTACCTACATTAACCACGTTGTCGGTGCCGTCTAGCGAATTAAACGCACGTGGGCGGCTCTGTCCCTCGCCATTTTCTAAAGGCGAATAGCCTAACATTTCTCTATATTCGTCTATTGTAAATACTCCAGCACTAATAGTGTTTTGAATAATACTAACTATTTCACTTGTCGCCATTAATTGCACTTTATGAGGGTATAGTATAATTTGATCACCGTGGCTTTGCTGCCATTGACTAAAAAATACTTTACTCATTGCTTGCCCTAAACTAATTGTAGCTGGCTCTATGTGTGTTTCATAAAACGCCTCTTTGTCTTGAGTTGTCATTTTCCCCGTTAATATTTCAACAGTAACGCCCTCGCTAATTAGTGCAGCCTCTTTAATTTCTTTTAGTGTTGCTGCATCTACCATTTTTAACTGGCGCTGTAATGAGTGATAATCAGCTCCATTGTCTAATACTGGTATACCTTTACCGTCTTTAATATCAGCTAAAAAGTCGTTCCTAATTTGTTTGTTTTGCTCGCCAACTGTTCCAGCACTAAAAGAATTAATTTTTAAATAACCCTCAAACATACAACCAATTTTAGCAGCCTCTTTAATTGCCTCTTTAATTTCGTGGTATGCCTCTAAACTTGTATATAAATCATAATTAGCGTTAGCGTCATAAGTACCACCGCCCATATACTGATTATCTTCTAAATTATCTTTCCATGGTATTATTTCGTCATAATCAAACTCAATAGAGCTACTATAACCGCTAAAAGCAAATACATATTTTAAATTACCGTTTTCATCTTCTTTTAAAACAGGCTTTACTTGAGGTAATAATATATACATACCGTCTATTTTTCTTTCGTTGCTGTTGGTCTTAACATAGTCAACATATATATAACAAGTTTTATCTTTACGGCGCATAAAGTAGGCTTGCGCTAAAAAGTCGTAAGTTGTTTGATAATGGTTAGGGTTTTTTAAAACCTTTGCTATACTACTATCGTTTATTACTGTTATTTTTCCGTTTTCATTTCTAATATGTCTTGGCTCTAACTTTGCAAAATAACGAGCTTTCATTTGCACAGCGTTATAAATTAAATTGTTATATAATGTATTGCTCCCAAATTTTGAAAAATTAGGCTCATAAGCCATTGTAACAACGTCATTAAAGTTTTTATTTGTTGTTTTTGCTTTGGGCTTAAATATTTTACTTAATATACTTGCCACGCTCTCACTCCCTTACTTTAAATATTGATTAAACGTTAACTCGTTCTTTTCTAAAGTTGCATAAAGAATTATTAACGCTACTACGCCGTCTATTTTTCTACTATATTGCCCGTCTATCTTTTCAGGCATAATTAAATCTTGTACTATTTTAGCACTTGTGTTATTAAAACAATATTTCATTACTGGGTTATTGCAGTAATTAATAAGTTTTGCGTTTAAATCTCTTTCTACAGTTTTCATTGGAAAGCTCATTAATTTAGAATTTTGATAAACTTTCATAGTATTAAAGCCATAGCCTGTTTTTTTGTCGCACCATTGTAAAAATATATCGCTGTGCCAAGGATCGTAACCTATCATTATTGTTTCAATACTGTATTTATCTCGCAAAGATTGGTACCAGTCGGCTACGTGCTTTTGATTTATCTTATTACCCTTAATAACAATTACGTAAGGCTCGCCAGTAACTGGGTTTATTGTGTTTGCCCATTCTTTATATTTAGCCCCGTTGTCTTTATCTCCTAATTTGCTTTGAGGTATAAAGAATTGAGGCACCACATATTTAGTATTGTCGCCACGTCGCATAAACAACGCCTCGCTTACGGTTAAGTCGCCACAGTCCGATAAGTCAACGGATCCGATACAAACGCAGCCTCTAAAGTCGTTTAATGTAAATGGCTCTTGTGGGTAGTCGTATTCTTCAAGAGTTAACCACGCTTTAGTATTTGATACTTTAATATTAAAATCTTTTGCCAATAGATGCATACGGCTTTCTTTATCAATTAAAGCTTTTTTAATTGATTGTTCTATAAAACTCCATTTTTTTATGCCGTATATTAAACTAGGGTTTGCTTTTTGCCATAAATCACGGTCTCCGCTCCATACTTCCGCCTCGTCGTCCATTTCAAATAAAAATGCTGCATAATGTATGTTATCTATTTCGTCATTTAGCCAAGCGTTAGCATATTTTAGTTTTTTATCAAAATATAAGCCATTTAAAAACCCATTTGTACTAACTGTTTTAAATAAGTAATCGTCGTGAGTACTCATAGCTCTTAAAACAGCCTCCGCTATTTCGTCGTCTTTGCAGTCGTGCGCCTCGTCTTGTACGACTTTTTTAAAGTTAAACCCATCTTTGTTTTGTGTTTTACTTGATAGTCTTTGTATTGTTATATTTTTAATATCATTTCTGATCTCTATTAAATTATCACTTGTTAACTCGTCTTTTATGTCAAGCCTTCGTCGCATTCCTCTTACTTCACTCCATACTAAACGAGCTTGCCTATCGTCATTCGAACAGCAACATATATTAATACCACCCTCGCCTATAAATAAATCAGTAGAAATATCGGCTGCCTCTTTAATTGTTTTACCATTTTTTCGCCCTACTTCTACAAGTACCTCATTTATAAGACGTTTCCCCTCGGTGCCGTCTATTGCTGTTTCAAAAAAAGCATAAGTTACCTCGTCTATAACTTTTTGCCAAAGCATCAACTCTAAAGGTTTATTATAAAAAGGCGCTTGCCCTTGTAAACATAATGTTTCTTGAAATTTAAAACGTTTATAACATTCGGTAGGATCAAAGTATACTCTCTTATCGTCAAAAAGACGCATTATTTTACGTATAGCCTTTTTAATTTTAAAGCCTACAACAAACCTAACTTTTTTATTGTCTATTTCTATATAACCTTTTTTAATTGCCTCGTTATATTTGTAAATATAACTATTTGTAATTAGTTCATTATACATTTTCAAAAGCTGCCAACGCCTTTAATAATGGGCTTTGCTCCCCTAATTTATCATTGTCAAGAGTTCTTAATATTTTAGTAACTATTTCGCTCTTTTGAGCTTGAAAGTCCTTAATCATATTATGCACCTCTAATTTTTTTTGCTGAGTTGGATCTTTTTTATTAATCATATAACGAGGGTACTTTCGCAATTCTTCTATTTGCTGTTCTAACCATACAAAGTCCTTTAGCAAAGCTAATATAAATGTACGTTTAGGCTCTTTTACCTCAGTTAATTTGCTTTCTAATTCTTCATAACGTGTCATAATACACCTCTTTTATTACATAACGGCACATTATAGCCATTAATTTAATTTTATAATTTTTTTTAGGGGGTTTTTACTCCAATTTTTGAAATAAAAATGAAATTTCAAAAATTTGTCCTGTGCAAAAGAAAGGTCCCCCCCTTACAGTCCACCCCTTACAAAATTATTTTTTTGAGTGGGGGGGTTAAATATAATTGTCGTAATAATCATTAATAAAGCCCTCATAGGCTTTAATATCTCGCCCGTTAGGATTGGTATGCAATCGTTGTATACATTCCTCACGTGTTGCCTCCATTGTTATTAGTTCTACATTATGTGCTTTGTATCTCGCAACTTCTCGCTTACGATCCGTTGCTATAGGTAAACTCTCAATAACAAACGCATTGCGCCAAGTGCCAGCGCCTTTAGCTATCTGGTCTTTAATTTCATTGCGTATGTTAAACACTATAGGTTTTAAACTGTTCGGTTTGATATACCTAGGCATGCCACTAACTGTTTGCCATATATCGTCAATGTCTAAAACAATGTCCCCTTTTTGTATTCTTTCTTTAACAAAAGTTGTTTTACCACTACAAGCAGCACCAGTAATTAAATATACTTTTCGCTCTATCTTTTGAGCTATTCCAATAAATCGCTCGTGTACCTCATTGTGGCACTGCCAGTGCAACACCATTATATTTTTAGGATTTATACTAATAGATGCATCATTCACATTATTATTAGTTAAATAAATTATATGGTGGTAAACAATAGCTTTACTGTTGTTACGCTTATTAGGGTTAAAATTTTTTAATATAGGTTTACCGCAATGCTCACAATATAAAATGCCGTCTTTTAATCTTTCTAGCGTTACTTGGGCTTTACAGTTTGCCCAATCGTCCCCTCTATAAAATTGTCCGGTATTTTCATAATAGCGCATTAGTTAAACACCTCTAATCATTTTTAATATTCCATTCTATAAGCAATTGGCATTTTAACTGTATTACTATCATA
>CAYOZT010000015.1:0-29036 GCA_964408545.1 uncultured Oscillospiraceae bacterium
GTAAATCCGCATCTTCATCCAGCCGAGCCAAACGCTCCATCAGATCTTCCTTGAATAAACCATTCATCATGATCCCCTCCATCGCATTTTATATAATACTATTATTCAAAAATAATTATATGCAAACAACCGTCGTTTGTCAATCTTCTTTTTGCATATAGCAGCTTATATTTTTTGAGAGATATCCTTTTGGCAAGCATGAAACGTGACGAATTTTCCGTGATCGGTCTGTGTGGGCTTTTCCGTGGCGGTGCAAAAAGGTCGGCCTGCGCGATGCAGACCGACCCTTTTGTTTTTGCGCCACGTCGATCGCCGTTTGCTGCGGAGCGACCGCCGTTCTTCTGTCAACCGCCTATTCCTTCACCGCGCCGGAAACCATGCCGTTGATCAGATATTTGGCTAAGAACAAATACAAGATCACGATTGGAACGGCAATAAAGATAGAACCCGCGGCAAAACGCGAAAACTCCGTCTCGCCCAAGCTCATCAGTCCCACCGCTACCGTCCACTTATCCTTCGTCTTTAAGAGCAGCTTCGGAAGGATATAGTCGCTCCACGGCCAAGTGAAGGATGTCAGCGCCGTATACACAATGATCGGTTTGGACAATGGCAAATGGATCTTGCAGAAGACCTGAAAATTGGTTGCCCCGTCCAGTCGAGCCGCTTCGTCGATGGAATTGGGAATGGAGTCGAAGAAGCCTTTTTGCACCATATATCCCAGCGGCGCGCCGGCAGTATAGATCAAGATCAAGCCCCAGTGATTGTTGATGAAGTTGAACTGGGTCATCAGCAAATACACCGCCGTCATGCCCATAAAGGACGGAAACATCCCAAGCACCAACGTAGTCTTCATCAGAGCCTTGCGGCTTTTGAACTGAAAACGGGACATACAGTAGGCCGTCAGGATCGTTAAGAGGGTGCCCAAAATGCAGCTCATAGCGGCGATGAACAGGGAGTTCATAAACCACTTGGGATAGTCATACATCGCCGTGTCCGTAAACAGTTTCTTGAAGCTTTCCAAACTGTAACCGGCCGGGAAAAAACCCTCAAACGAATAGATCGAACCGGACGACGAAAAGGATGCTAAGATCAGCCACAGGCAAGGAAAGAAGAAAATAAATGCAACCGTCAGCAAAATCAGATAGGTGACGGTGTAGTCCGCTGCCTTCCTTGCACGGATACCGGATTTGCGTTTCATCGATATGTCCCCTCCTGTCTATAAGCCGGCGACAACACATAGACCACCAGAGAGATCGCCGATGTAATGATGAAGATGATCAGGCTGATCGCCGCACCGATCGCATAATAGTTATTGTCGATGGAGAGGTTATACAGCCAGTTGATAAGCAGGTCTGTATCACTGGCAAGGAAGTAACCGTCGATATACAACCCGCCTCTCAAAAAATAGAAAATACCGAAATTATTGAAGTTGCCGATAAACTGAGAGATCAGCACCGGCGTGGTCGCATATACGACGAAGGGCAATGTGATGTATCGGAACTGTTGAAAAGAATTGGCTCCGTCCAGCGTCGCCGCTTCATATTGATCCTGCCTGACATTTGAAAGAATACCGGTAGCCAGCAGCATGGAAGACGGAATGCTGATCCATGCATTGACCAGTAGGCCGATGATCCTTGCAGACCATTTGGCATCCAGATCCAAGAATCCGATCGCTTGATTGCCGAACTTCGTGATGTAATAGTTGATCGGGCCGCCATAGGAGAACATGAACTTAAAGCCAAGCAATGTGATAAAGCCGGGGATGGCATAGGCAAGGATCGGAAATGCCCGCCAGAACACTTTGCCCTTGACACATTTCTTATTCAACAGCAAGGCCAGAGCCAAACCGCCCAAATAATTGATAGCGGTGGAAAGGATCGCCCAAAGTGTATTCCAGCCCAGAATTTTGAAGAAGGTCGGAGAAAACTCGCCCAATGCGAGTATTTTCTTGAAGTTCGCAAAGCCGACCCAGTCGATGAGCGCAGGCGGAACGATATCGCCGCCATAGTTTGTAAAAGCGACCAAAATCATGAATATGATGGGCAAAATATTAAAGATACACACGCCCACCACTGGCAAGAACAGAACCGTCTTATAGAATTTCACATCCAGTAATTCCGCCAGTTCTTCCCGAAAACGCTTCGGCGTTCCGCCGGAGTCTACTCGCTTCTGCGTGGAATACACATCCTTCACATTGGAAATGTAAACGATGATGTACAAAGCCGTAACGATCCATGCCAGCACGCCCATAATGAGCATGACTACAGAATTGTCACCCTCCACACCATACCACGGATCGGTCGCAACGCTTCCCAAGGTAAAAAATCCGAAAAGATCCCGCGCGCCGATCGTGACCAAGTAGTAAAGATAGCCCAACTCAATGGCTAAGAACATAAGCCCCTTGCCCCATTGTCGGTACATAAGCTGACCAAGCCCCATCACCAACATGGAGGCGGAAACCTTTCCGTTTGCTCTTCGGAATAATTCGCGCATTGTTTCACCCCCCTTAATTCAGTGTGTGTATCGCGGAATAGATCTGCTCGTCCACTTTTTTCAAGCCGTCGCGCAGCGCGGTCTGCGTCAAATATTTCTGTTCTTCCGATAAACGGAAGGGATCCTTCGCAAGATCGGAGAAGAATGTCTGCGCCGGTGTCCATATCTGTGCGACCGCCTTGGTACTGGGCATTACGGCAATACGGCCTTCCTCCAGATTGCGGTTAATCGTTTCGGAAAGCCCGCCGACTTCTGCGGCAACATCTGCGCGGGCGGGAGCAATGCCCAAAAGCGCATTTCTCCGAGAGATCATCTCATAAGAGGTAGCAAAATTGACAAACGCCAGTGCGGCGTTGGGAGCTTTGGTATACGCGCTGATCGCATAGCCGTTGACACCGCCCATCATAACGCTGTCCACCATTTCGCCGTCCCGATCTTCCAGATCGCCGCTTGCCGGCAACTTGGGGATATCCGCAGCGACCAGATTTTCTTTTGCCTTTGCATAAGCATCCGCTTCGCTCAGGTTTTCCGTTCGCACATACTCCTTTGCCAGCTCGTCCAGAAACAGCGTGTATACGTCCGGGGTCGTCATGGTGGCAAAATATGTGCCGTTGGCAAGCATACTGTAGGCATTGACGGTAATGGTATCATCAATGCAGCCCTGATTCATCACGCTTGCCAGTTGTCGCAAAACGGCCGCGCCCTTGTAGGAGTCGCCGGCGGAAAATCCGATGTCGTCGGTGTCCGTGCCGCCTTCTCCGAACACATATCCTCCGTATGTAAACAGAAAACCGGCGGAAAAATACGTGTCGAACAGGGATTTCATGTATCCGAATTTTGTGCCGCCGCTTTCTTCTCGGATCTGCTTGGAGTAGGCGTACAGTTCCGTCCAGTATTCCACCATATCCGGGACGCCGTTTCGGTCTTTATCCCACTGCGTTTCCCAGTTTTCCGGGAGCAGGTCTTTTCGGTAGTACAGAAGCGGCCCTTGAATGTTGACTGGGACTCCGAACACATAGCTTTCTGCCGAGTATTCCGCCGTATAGGCGTCCCACGCCTGCTGAGAAATACGGTCATAGCATTCGATGCGCTCTACGGGAATGGGCTGAATATGTTTGCCGTCTGTGTATTTCATCAAAGCGTCATTGGCCTGATACAGCACATCCGGTCCGTAGCCGTAAGGGCCATCCTGCTCCAGATCCGTATACTGATCCATGTTTGCGTCCACCGCAACAATGCCGTATTCGGCATAGGCCTCGTTAAAGGCATTCAGAAGTTCCCGAAAATAGCCTTTTTCCTTTGCGGTGTCATTCTCCAGTATCCGAAGCGTCACATTATGTTCCAATTCTCCCGTGAATTTTACGTGTGTTTCGCTTTCCTCTTTTTTCAGGCTGATGCAACCGAAAGCCGTCAGCAGCATCGCCAAAATCAGCACATGGGCAGTGATCGCCAGAATATTTCGTTTCATATCATCCCAACCTTTCTATGGTGTGGGTATACGTATTCCCATCGATTCGAAGCAAGATCGTTCCTCGTTCCAAACAAAACACATCGCCCTCGGCATAGGCCTTGGCCCGAGAACCGTGCAAGGAAGGCTCTTCCCGTTTCAACTGTGCAAGCTTTTGGATCACCTTCCACGTGCCTTCTCTGCGGTCGGCTTTTTCCCAATCCATCGTACGGCGGCAGTCCGGGTCATAGCCCCCCGGCAGATTGACCTCCGTTCCGTAATAGATGCAGGGTGCACCGACAAACAAATACAGCACCGCCAACGCGCTTTCCAGTTTTATTCGATCTTCGCCGACGAGCGTGAAGAAACGATGCGTATCATGGCTGTCCAGAAGATTCAGCATCATGGTATTGACGATATCGGTATTACGCATGAGCAACTCATTAAGTTTATCGGCAAATCCGCGGGCATCGAGCGCATCGAACGCAAAGAAATCCAGACAGGCTTTGGTAAACGCATAGTTCATAATGGAGTCATACTGGTCACCATGCAGGTAAGCATTGGCGTTATGCCAGTTTTCTCCGATGATGACGCATTCCGGGTTCGCCGCCTTCACCGCATCTCGGAATCGCCGCCAGAAATGATGCGACACTTCATCCGACACATCCAGCCGCCAGCCGTCGATTTTGTACTTTTGTATCCAATGTACCGCGATACCGATCAAAAAGTCCTGTACTTCCGGATTGGAGGTATTCCACTTCGGCATATATTGGCAGCTGGAGAAGCATTCGTAATTGACGCATTTTTGATCCACGGTATCTCCATGGATGATAAACCAGTCAAAATACGCAGAAGCCTTCCCCTTTTGCAAAACATCGCGGAACCGGTAACACCGATCGCTGACATGGTTGAATACCGCATCGATGACGATGCGCATATGCATGGCATGCGCCGTATCTACCAACGCAGCAAAATCCTCGTTCGTGCCGAACATGGGATCCACGTTGAAATAGTCCTGAATGTCATATTTATGGTTGCTGACGGACTGAAAGATGGGCGTCAGGTACAGAGCATTGATCCCCAACTCCCGCAGGTACGGCAGTTTCTTGCGGATCCCCTGCAGATCTCCGCCGGCAAAGCTTTTCGGATTCGGTATTTCTCCCCACGCAAGATCGATATAGCTGCAGTCTTTGTCCTTGTTCCCTTGGAAAAAGCGATCGATAAAGATCTGGTAAAAGCAGGCAGATGCCATCCAGTTCACCGGCTTGTGAAGGTCGCCGTCGTTGATATAGGCAATTTGGAAAGCGTTGTAGTAGTTCAGCCGAAAATCATAGTTCTCGCACAAGCCATCCTCGCAGTAGTATTGCACCCGATTTCCCTGCCGAAGTTCGAACACATACACCAGCCGAATATCCTTCGGCCGGAGTTCTACCGTGTAGTAATTGTACAGGCGGTCATGATAGGCAAGGCACATTTCCTTGCGATACTGTGTTTCCCAAAAATCATATTTTCCCCCATACACAACGGTGATCTGCGGACGATCCTCTCCGGCCACACGGATCCGCAGGCTGAAAGTCTTGCCGTCCTTCGCATAGCCGTATTCCGTTTCCGGTTTATGGTAGATTGCCTGTTCGTTCATCTATTCACCTCCGAATTTCATTGACAAAAGCGCTTTTATTCCCTATAATAATCATGCTATGGAAAAAAAAGTTACGATGCAGGATGTAGCCGATGCCGCCGGCGTGAGCAAGAGTACCGTCTCCTTCATTTTGAACGGACGAGATGATCTGCGAATCAGCGAGCAGACTACAAAAAAGGTTTGGCAAGTCATCAATATGCTCAACTATCGTCCAAACCTCTATGCCAAAAACCTGCGTGGCACGCAAACGAATAAAGTGATCGCATTCTTCATGTGTCCGGATCTTTCCGATTTGGAAAAGCAGAGCTTCTTTGCATTCTTTGACACAGCCGCAAATATCCTGCTGGAGTCCGGGCAACGGACACAGTTGCTGCTGAACATCGATAGGCTGAACAATGTGGATGCGATCGTGGCAAGAGATCTGCAAAAAGACAGGTTTCAGTCATTGGCCGAATGCAACTTCATTCCCTTGATCGCCGCGGACTGTGTGGTAAACGATCCCATCTTCTATGAGGTCAATCCGGACTATCCCGCACTCAAAGCCATCGCCGATGCAGCACTTCCGACGGGCTATACCTATGTTTGCACCGCTCCGAGAGATGCGCGTTTGCGCCAACTCCTGCCGGATGTTTTCCCGAATGTCTGCTTTGTAAAAAGCTACACCGATTTGAAAAATCTGCGTGCAGATACCGTCTTCGTGACGGACCCGTTTTTGTATCACATTTTGTCCGAATTCGGTAAAACCGCATTCTATCCGGACGGTCTTGCGGAGCGTCAGATCCGTCAAATCCTATCCTGTGTTTCCTTCGCGGTCTCCGGAGAGCCTCAGGATCAGCATCGCTTTTTTATTACATGATTATAAAAGGAACGGACGGCTTTTTCAAGCCGTCCGATTTTTTGACTGAACGGATCAGCCCTTACACTTTATAGATGTTGATCGTTTTGGTCGCAAGATCAAAGGTGATGCGGTAAGTGCCTGCCGTGGTGCAAGTCAGGTTGTTGCCGCTTTCGGGGCGGAAAAGTGCGTTGGCATTGTCCTGCGCATCCGCTCCGAGGGCGGAGGCGCCGACCCATTCGCCGTCATTTCCGGTGGTGGTGTTGATCATCAGTCCGGCCTGCCAAGTTGCGCCGTTGGCCACCATGTCCTCGGTGATCGTCATGGTGATCTCGTAAGTGCCGTCTTTGTTTTCCAATTTGTATTGATCGGAAGGCAGATTGGTGTTCGGATCGATGATGTTCCAAGAATCCACGAAGCTGCCCTTGATGTGGACGGTGTCCTCCTGACCTGCGGGCGTGATCTCAATGACCTTGGCATAGGCGTTGTAGGTGATGTTGTAAACGCCGCTTGTGACCACTTTCAGGTTGTAATTGGAGTTTTCCGGGGCGGCAGCCGCAAAGCTGTCATCGCCGCGGTAATATTTCCAGTTATAGGAATTCAGTTTGCCGCCGCTCGTTGCTCCTTTTTCAAACGCCTGAAGGATAAACTCCGCGCCTTCATTGAGCGTCACGTTTTTCAGCTCATACAGATCATTGCCCAAATCGGTAAACTTATAGTTTGCATCATAGTAAGTATCGTTCCAGCTGTGACCGTCAAAGTTGCCGTCGATATAGAGATCGCATTCTGCCATGGGACTTTCGCTATCGAGCGTGGCAGAGAGCACCTTGCTGCTTTCGTTGTATGTAAAGGTGTAAGTGCCCGCCTTGGACGCTACGATATTACCGCTGCCGGTAAACAAGGTCTTGCTCGTTTCGTCCAAATTCTGATAACGGATATACGTAGAGCCCACGCCGGACTGACCGTTTTCCGTGACGAGGCTGGTAAACATGAACTCTTCGCCCTGCCGCAGGTAGACGGTCAAAGTGTGGATATCTCCGACCTTTGCGAAACCGGTGGCGTCATTATAAAGATCCGCCCAGAGCGTGATACCCGCGCCCTTGATGTAATAGTTGGTGGTCACGCTGCTCAGCTGCGCGGCGTCCCCGTTGCGGGTCCAAGTGATCTTATCGAAATCGCTGAGATTGAACACGTCCTTGTTTGCCTCGGAGTAATTGGCATTGTTCTTATCATAATAGTCATCGGCGGGATGTGTGTGCAGTGTGATCGTATAGTTGCCGTCTTGCGCCACCTTGATGTTCTGCCCTTTGGCTGCGGTTTCGCCGATACCGCCGGAGCCGGAGAAGACTTCGTTACCGGATGCATCCTTGACGGTCTCCATGTAGCCGTAGCCGCGCTTATGATGCCAAGAGGAATTAATGGCCAGTTGGAACTCATCTCCGGCATACAGATCAAGCGTGATCGCATATTCATTGTCGCCGGTCTTTTTCAACAGGTGCGCATCGGAGATCACTTTGCCCCAGTTGGAAGACGACAGCAGATCGCCCTTGCCGGAACCGACGATCGCCCAAGCGCGCGTATCCTCTTGATAGGCGGAGAATCCGGCAAAAACCGTGGTGTCTTCCGTGATCGTTTTGCTGAAATCGTACGGCACGCTCATCGTAGGCGTTGCGAACCAGCCGATAAAGGTCTGCCCCGCCTTCTCGGGCGTCCATTCGGTAGCCGTACCGCCTTGCGCAACTTCCTCTGTCTTGAGGACAGTGTCACCGTCCATGTACTTTACGGTGAACTTCTTTTCCTCCGGTGTTTTTGCGCAGCCTGCGAATAAAGAGATAGCCATTGCTGCGACCAGTAATAAGGTGATCCATTTTGACTTTTTCATGTTCGGTTCCTCCATATTAAAGTTGCTAAATCGGTTTAGCAACTTTAGTATATGTTCAAAAGATCCGGTTGTCAATCCCATTTTCACTTAGATTTGTTTTTTCGGCATTCCCACCATAAATAAAACTCCGTTTTTAGCTATTTTGACCATTTATGTGCTTTTGTCCGTTCAAAAATTTCAAGAACAAATCAAACCGCAAGATTTCTCCGTACTTTCCCCCGCAAAAGCAAAGAAAACAAATGACCGACCCATTCGGATCGGTCATTTTTTGTCCAATCATTCGTCCGCCTGTTTGCGGAGTTTTTTACGGCGCATTCGGATCACCGAAAGCGTTACGATCAGCGCAACAGCGACTGCGCCGACGGCTATCGGCACGATGAAACGGCCGATAAAGCCTTCGTTGTTCGCGACTCGGAAGTGCTCGTTGTAGTAAGCCTTATCGCCGTAGAGGTTGGCGCAAAGTTCATCGTAGCCGATGCGCTCGCACAGCGTCGTTTCGTCGGAGAACAGGTTGGTGCCGAGCCCCAAGCGATCGCCTTGGATCTTGCAGCCGAGGGCAGCGAGCGTCGTGGGGAACATATCCTGCGTGGTAAACTTGCGATTTTTGCAATTTTCGGTGCTCAGTCCGTCGGCGACATTGATATAGCAGTTATACACATGACGCTCATAGCCCGCCGCAACATTGCGGCCTACATACAAATTATCCATCGAGCGGTGGTCGCCGAGGATAACGACGGTCGTATCCTCGTAATACGGCTGCTCCTGCAGCCACGCCACGAAGGCCGCAGCCTGACGGCTCGCGCAGGCGATGACATTGTCGTAATTTTCGCTGTACTGCTTTTCGCAGCATTCTTTGACAAAATGGCCGCCGGGGGTATGCGTGTCGATGGTCATGAGTGTCAAAGCGAAGGGCTGATCCTGTTCGGCGTATTCGCCGAGCACCTGCTTGGCGTAATCATAAAGGCGATAATCCTCGATCCCCCACCAGCCGTCGTCGTAGCCGACCGAAACAATGCCGTCGGCCTGCGCGGTGGAATAGTCATAGATCTCGTCGACGCCGTGCGTGCTGAAGTACAGTCCCGTGTCGGCAAAGCCGGCGTTCGAGCCGAGCATGAAGCCCTGATAATAGCCCTGCTCGTGCAAAAGATCCATCAGTGTGGTGACGCCGGGCAGGAAGCGGCCGTCGGTGCTCTTTTCGTTGGCGTCCACGAGCGGGACGATGGGGATACCGCTCGTCTGCGACACGAGCGCGCCGATGCTCCACGTGGCGCCCGTCGTCTCCAAAAAGCCGCCGACACCGTCGTTCTGCGAGAAATTGACATTGTCCCTTGCCAGTTCATACAGCTCGGGGATGAGGTTATTCTTTACGCCGCCGCCCAACTCCTCGGACAGGTAGGTCGTTTCCATCGATTCGAGCACGATGCACACGAGATTGCGCTTTTCCTTCGGGAAGATGACTCTGTCGTTCGGATCGATGTATTCCTCTGCGTAAAATCCCGTTTCACGGTTGCTGTAGATCAGCCATTCGACCATCTGCGAGTCGATCGCGGCGTAGCTCAGCGAGCCGAGGCTGACGGCGATCAGCAAAACGATCGCGATCGCGCTGTGCAGCTTCTTTTTGTGCAGTGCGAAGCCCAAGGGGACGAGCAATGCCGCGCTAACGAGCAGCGCGGGCAGCAGGCTCTTGAGCAGATACCCCCAAACGAGCGTGCCCGAGGTGCCCTTCATACCCGAGCGGAGGGTGAAAATGATCGAGTCAAAGCGCGTGCGCCCGAACGTAGCGATATACCACAGGTCTGCAGACAGCACGATGACCGATATGCTCAGCAGGGCAAACAGCGGGATGATCCAAAGCAGCCGCTTTTTCCCGGATGCCTGCTTTTTCGATGTTTGATTTTCCATGATATCCTCCTTATCTTCATAAGGCAGCGGGCGGGCTGTGCGCCCGCCCCGCCGATCGTCGGTTTTTCAGTCGCCGGAGGTGAAGTGCTCGGCGTAGTAGTCGCGGTCGCCGAAAAGCTTATCGCAAAGCTTGTCGTAGCCCCAGCGTTCGGAAAGCGTCTGCTCGCCCGAGAATAAGTTCGTGCCCAGTCCCAGACGATCACCCTCGATCGTGCAGCCGATGGCGGCCAGCGTGGTCGGGAACAGGTCGACCGTGGTAAATTCGCGGTTTTTGGCATGGTCGGCATTGACCGTGTCGGCGACGTTGATAAAGCAGTTATACACGCGGCGGACGTAGTCTTCGTCGACGTTTTCGCGGAAATAGGCCGCATCCATCGAGCAGTGATCGCCGACGATGATGACGGTGGTGTTCTCGTAGAAGTCCTGCTCCATGATCCACGTGAGGAAGGCCGCAGCCTGACGGCTCGCGCAGGAGAAGACGTTGTCGTACTGCCGCTCGAACTCGTCGCCGCACAGCGGGCATTCGTGCCCGTCGACGTGGTGCGTGTCTACCGTCAGCATGGTGAAGGCGAAGGGCTGATCGAGCTGTGCGATCTTCGTCAGCTCCTGCTTGGCGTATTCATAGAGGTAGTAGTCCTCCATGCCCCACCAGCCGTCGTCATAGTCCGGCGTAACGATGCCGTCTTCTCGCGCGGTGAACAGGTCGTAGACCTTGTCCATGCCGTGCGACTCGAAATACAGCTTGCGGTTGCCGAAGTCGGCGTCCGAGCCGACCATCAAGGTCTGGTAATAGCCCGCCTCGTGCAAAATATCCGTTAAGGTGGTCAGTCCCGGCAGGAAGGTGCCTTCCTCGCCGTACTCGCCCTCTTCTTTTTCCTGCGCGTCGATGCCCGCGATGGGCGCGAGCGGGACGCCCGAGGTCTGTGAAACCATCGCGCCGATGGTCCACGTTGCGCCCGTGGAGGGGCGGAAGCCGCCGACACCGTCATTTTGCGAGAAGTTGATATTCTCCTGCGCCAGTCGGTACAGCTCCGGCAAAGCGTCGTGCTCCAGCGCGCCGCCCTGCTCCTGCGAGGTAAAACTCAGCTCATAGGACTCGAGCATGATGTAAATGACATTGCGCTTTTCCTCGGGAAAGGTGATCTGCACCTGATCGGGGTCGCGGTACTCGTCATCATACAGCGTAGAAGGTTGGTTGGTATAGAAAACGTACTCGACCAGCTGCGAGTCGAATGCGGCGAACACGATCAGCGCCGTGCTCAGCAGCACGACGGGCAGCGTCAGATACCAACTTTTTTTCGGTTTTCCCTTGCGGATGAGCAGGCACGCGGGCAAGATCAGTGCCACCGCGGCCGCGATCGTCGGCAGCAGGCCGCCCACGACATATTTGAGGAAGAGCGTGCTCGAACTGCCCGCGAGATTGGCGGTCAGGGTATAGAGTATGGAGTCAAAATTGACGCGACCGTAAACACGGATGTACCAACGGTCGGTGAAAAACAGCAGCAGCGCGATGCACAAAAAGGCAAACAGCGGGATGCGGCGCAAAATCGGATGTTTTCGGGTTTTCTGTTTCTGTTCCGAAGCGTTCATAGCGACCTCCCTATCAAAACTTGCGTTCATTATAGCGCAAAAGGTCAAAAAAATCAATCACGCTTCAAAATCTGTTTACAACATTAAGAAAAAAATAAAGTTTGCCGAATTGAAAAATACGGTTGAGAAACGCGGAAAATTCTGCTACAATGAAGAAAAGACACACAAGGAGTGGTACGAAGATGTATAACGAACGCCGCCGTCCGAACGGCAACGTGCCGCGCAACGAGCGCAAAGATCGCCCCCGTGCGGCTTACGAAGTCCGTCCCGAGCCTGTCGAGGAGCCCGACGGCCAGATAGAAGGGCGCAACGCCGTGCAGGAAGCCCTGCGCGCGGGGCGCACGATCGACAAAGTTTTGATTGCCGACGGTGACACCGACAGGGGTCTGCAGCGCCTTGCCGCCGAGTGCAAAGAGGCGGGCGCGGTCATCGTTCCCGTCGACCGCCGCAAGCTTGACGGCATGAGCTTCACACGCAGTCATCAGGGCATCATCGCGCTGGTCGCCGCGCACGAATACGCCACCATCGACGACATTCTCGACGAGGCCGCGCAGCGCTCCGAAGCGCCGCTGATCGTCATCTGTGACGAACTGACCGACCCGCATAATCTCGGTGCCATCATGCGCTCTGCCGAGTGTGCGGGCGCACACGGCGTCATCATCCCGAAGCGGCGCAGTGTAGGCCTGACAGCAACGGTCGCCAAAGCCTCCGCCGGCGCGATGGAGTATATGAAAGTCGCGCGCGTGACCAATATCAACGCCACCATTGCCGAGCTGAAGCAGAAAGGCGTGTGGGTATTCGGCACGGCGGCGGAGGGTTCGATCCCGATGTACCGCGCGGATCTGCGCGGCGCAGCGGCCATCGTCATCGGAAACGAGGGCGACGGCATGAGCCCGCTCGTGCGCAAAAATTGCGATGTGATGCTTTCGATCCCCATGCAGGGGCATATTTCGTCGCTGAACGCATCGGCGGCGGCATCCATTTTGCTCTATGAGGCCGTCCGTCAGCGCCTCGGCTGAGCGCTCAAGGAGGGTTATCCGTGGACGAAGAAAAAAAGGAATACACGCTGGATGACCTGGAGGATATCATTCGCGAGTACAGCTCCCGACCAAGCAAAAAGCCCTCGCCCGACGCGTCGACCGTTCGCATAAGCTCCGCAGCGGCGGCCACGGCGGTCGCAGACGCGGACGCGAGCACGGCCAAGCGTCTGCCCGACACGGACGAGGACGTACGCATCTACCGTACACCCGAAAAGAAAAAGCCCGACGCCGCGCCATGGGCGCAAACGCCGCCCGAGCCCATCGCCTTCCCGCAAAAAAACGCACAGCCGCAGCTCGAACGGCTGACGGAGGAGGCCGAGCGGCAATACGCCAAACTCGACAAAGCGGAGCCCGCCAAGCTGCGCGCGCAGCTGCTGTTGCACGCGATATTGTGCGTCGCCGCGGCGCTGACCGCCTTTTTGGCGCACGATGTAAGCGCACAGCGGCAGAAGATCCTGATCCTTGCGCAGGTGACGGTGATGCTGCTGTCGGCGGTCGTGGGCTATCGGCGGCTGCTTGAGGGCGTGATGGATATGCTGCGCCGCCGCTTCCGCCTCAACAGTCTTCTTTGCGTGACATTGCTGGTGTGCTGGCTGGACGCGCTGCTGTGTATCAAATCGCTGCGCTTACCGTTTGCGGCGGTCTTTTCCCTGCAAATGCTGATGGCGCAGTGGGCGCATTATCAAAAAATACAAATGCGCATCAGTCGGCTGGACGCGTTGCGAAAAGCCTCCGAGCTGAGCGCCGTGGTCAAAAATCCCGATTATTACAAGCATCTTCCCGCCTACCAGAGCGCGCCGCTTCGCGATTTTGACGCGCTGACGGCGCAGGATGAGCAAAGCGCGGCGGAAAAATTTCTCTGCCGCTACGCGCTGAGTGTTGTCGTGCTCGGGCTCGTGCTCGCAGTGGTGACCGGGTTCGTGCACGGTGCGGCGGACGGCGTGCGCGCCTATGCCGCCGCGCTGCTGGCCGCAACGCCCGCGAGCGTCTACGTGTGCTTCTGCCGCCCGCAATCGACACTGGAAAAGCGGCTGCATAAGCTCGGCACACTGCTGTGCCTGCCCGAGGGCGTATGCAGCATCGAAAAACAGGGCTATTATCCGCTGACGCACCAAGACCTCTTCCCGCAAAGCCATGTCAAACTCAACGGCGTGCGTTTTTACGGCGAACGCAATCCGAACACCGTCGTTTCCTATGTTGCCGCGCTGATGAAGGCGGACGGCGGCTCACTGGAGCGTCCGTTCGAGCAGCTTCGTGCCTCGCGCAATGCGCGCGTGTGCAAGGTCGAGGAGCTGACATCCTATCCCGGCGGCGTCGGTGGCCAGATCGACGGTCTGTCCGTCATCGCGGGCACGCTCGATTTCATCGAGAGCATGGGTGTGGAGCTTCCCGAGGTCTCGCGCATCCCGCACGCGGTGTACGCCGCGGTCAACCAGAGCCTTTGTGCCGTATTCGCGGTCTGCTTCACACGTTCGAAATCCTCCGTCTCGGGGCTGCGGACGCTGTGCGGCAGCAGCCGCGTGCATCCGATCATGGTCGACTGCGATTTTGTGATGAGTGAGGACTCTTTGGAACAAAAACTCGGCGTGGATGTGCGCGCTATGCGCTTTCCCGACTGCATGACGCGCATGGCGCTCGCGGAAAAGACACCGCCCGACAATGCCGACATCATCGCCCTGACCACCCGCAGCGGGCTGGCGCAGCGCGCCTACGCCGTCACGGGCGGCGCGGCACTGCGTTCGGCGTGGCGTTTCGGCGCGATGGTGCATATGCTCGGCGGCTGCATCGGCTTTCTGGCCGTGACGATCTTGGCGCTGCACGGCGATCTGTGGCTGTTGGAGGCGTATAACCTGCTGCTGTACGGCTGTGTATGGATGATCCCGGGTCTGCTCCTGTCCGAGGGCACAAGAACGATATAACAGCGAAGGGCTGTCTCACGAAGCATGAGACAGCCCCTTTTTTAAGGTTGTTTTCCGATGTAGGCAAGGATGCCGCCGTCGACATACAGAATGTGGCCGTTGACGAAATTCGACGCATCGCTTGCGAGGAAAATTGCCGGGCCGACGAGATCGTCCGTCGTGCCCCAGCGGCCGGCGGGCGTCTTGCCGATGATAAATCTGTCGAAGGGATGGCGGCTGCCGTCGGGCTGCAGCTCGCGCAGCGGCGCGGTCTGCTGTGTGGCGATGTAGCCCGGGCCGATGCCGTTACACTGGATGTTCGCCGCGCCGTACTCCGAGCAGATGTTGCGCGTGAGCATTTTCAGGCCGCCCTTGGCCGCGGCGTAGGCCGAAACGGTCTCGCGCCCCAGTTCGCTCATCATCGAGCAGATATTGATGATCTTGCCGTGGCCTTTCTCGATCATGGCGGGGATGACCGCCTTCGAAACGATGAAGGGCGCGACGAGATCGACATCGATGACCTTGGAAAAATCCTCCACGCTCATATCGGTCATCGGAATGCGCTTGATGCAACCGGCATTGTTGACCAGAATGTCGATGACGCCCACCTCTTCGGTGATCTTCGCGACCATATCGCGTACGGCCTGCTCGTTCGTAACGTCGGCAACATAGCCGTGCGCGGTGACGCCCGCGTCGGCGTAGTTTTTCATGCCGCGCAGGCGGCTTTCTTCGCTCGAGCAGTTAAAGCAGACCGTCGCGCCCGCGCGTGCCAATCCCACGCCCAAAGCCAGACCGATGGAGTGCGCGCCGCCCGTAACGAGCGCGATCTTTCCTGTCAGATCAAACATATCCATATCCTTTGTTCTCCTTTTTCGAAAGTAATAGTTCCGTATAGCACATGAGGAACGGTGCCAAGCCCTTGGCATCGTTCTCCACCACGGGTTCGGAAATATAGTATTCGTAGCTGCCGTCACGGCGGCGATCGTTTTCGGGACCGAGTCCCGCCACGAGGCAAATGCCGCCCAAATTGAGCCGACCGTCGGTCTGCGTCAGGTAGCGATCGCAGATCGCGCGGAAGATATCCGCGCCACGCGCGCCGTAGGACGGTTCCAGCACGCCCAGCCGCGCTCCTTTGACGAAAAAGTACGCGACCATGGCCGAGCCGGAAGTCTCGGGGTAATTGCCCGCGCGGCCGATGGCGGTGGGTACCTGCCAAAGCATCCCCGTTTCGCCGTCAATGTAGGGAAGCAGGTTCTTTGCAAGCTCGGTCGCGAGCGTCTGCAGCGATGCGCGCACGGAATGCGCCTCGGCGTCGACATTTTCCCACACATCGATCAGCGCCGCGCTGAACCAGCCGAGAGAGCGCAGCCAGCTCAAGCGCGAGCAGCCGTTTTCCTGCGCCCAGAAGGCGCGTCCGGAGGCATCGTATCCGTGGCGATACAGTCCCGTCACCTCGTCGAACATTCGCTTGCGCACGGTCGAAAACTGTCGCAAAATGTCCTCGTAGTGCGCGCCGTTTTCAAACTCGGCGGTGTAGCGCGCGTAAAAGACCTGCGCCATATACAATCCGTCGAGCCAGACCTGATCGGGGTAAATGGCCTTATGCCAGAAGCTCCCCTCCCATGTGCGCGGCTGATGGCGAAGCTGCGCATAAAGCGTGTCCATCGCGCGGCGATATTTTTCCTTGCCGCTGCGGCGGTAGACGTCGAATAATACGCGTCCCTCGCAGATATTATCGAGATTGTAGTCGCTTTCGCGGTAGCCGAGCATGGAGCCGTCTTCCCGCACATAATGATCGAGGAAATTTTCGACAAAGTCAAAATAGCGTTGCTCGCCCGTGATCGTGTTCAAATTCAGCAGTGCCGCCATCATGCAGCCGTCGATGTAATTCCAGCCGTTTACCTTGCCCTGCAGGATCTTTTCGATGTTCCACAGTGGCTTATCGGGGGTCGACTCCGTCATGATCCGCTCGACGAAGGCTTCGATCTCGGTCATGCGTTCTCCACCTCCTCGACATTCACGGCGGTGACCGCCTCGCCCTCCTGCCCGAGCATGGTGACGTTTTTGAGCTGCACGCGCCGAACAGAGTTGAAATAAAGTCCGCGCTTGCATTCTTTATCGATATAGCTCATCATGGCGGGGTAACCGGCGGACGCGTCCGACTTGAAGCAAAAGCGCACGTTTTCGAGCGTGATCGAGCCGATGGGCTGCTCGGTCAGGCCGTAGAAATAACCTGCCGCCCACTCGCAGTCCGTACATTCCATGTCGCGGAAGGTGAACGCGCCGAGATAAGGCGTGCCGTCGTCGACGGGCAGGGCTTCCTTGCTCCAGACATACTCGCTCTTACCGTCGGGATCGCAGTAGTAATACATATTGATGACCATGGGCGTGAGCACATTGTCCATGCGGATGTTGCTGAACTCGACGCCGTCGATGACCGCGTACTTGCCGCGGCCGCGGCGCGTCTTGATGCGAAGGCCGCGATCGGTGTGCGAGAACAGGCATTGACTGACGCTCAGATCGCGGATACCGCCCGACATTTCGCTGCCGAGCACCACCGCGCCGTGCGCATACTCCATCAGGCAGTTGCGGATGACGTGGCGTGTCGCCGCCGTGCGGTACTTCATGCCCATGTACATTTTGCCGGATTTGAGGGCGATGGCATCGTCGCCTACGGAAAAGCGCACGCCGACATAGCGCACATCGTCGCAGGATTCGGGGTCGGTGCCGTCGGTGTTGGGGCTGTCCTTCGGCGCCTCGACGGCGATATCGTAGAAGCCCACGTCGCGGCAAAAGAAGGGGTGAAAGTGCCACGAGGCGGAATTTTTGCCCAGAATGCCGTGAAAACGGACGCCGCTGCAGTGGTTGAAAAAGACGAGCCGCGGGCGGCCGATGCTGCGCGTTTTGACATCGTTCCACCATGTCGAATTTTGGGCGTTGCCGTCGATGACGCCGCGTCCGACGATGCAGATATCCTGCGCGTGGAAGGCGCTGAGGAAACTCTGCCTGCACGGGAAGGGATTTCCCTCCCATGTGCCGATCTGGACGGCTCGGTCGGTCACGTCGTCGTGCACCTCGCCCGGCAGGAGCGGATAGTGCTCCTCGCAGGTGTCGGCCAACAGCGTCGCGCCGTCCTGCAAATCCAGCGTCATGTGGGATTTGAGCACCAGCGGGCGCACGGCATACGTTCCCGCGGGGACTTTGACGCGTCCGCCCGCGGGGCAGACGTGGATGGCGTTTTGGATTGCGCAGGTATCGTCGTTGACGCCGTCGCCCTTGGCGCCGAAATCGCGCACATTCAGGCAAGCCGTCTCCGCCTTGGTGGAAAAGGTGATGCTCTCCTCCCCCACGGCGACGACATACTGCGTTTCCGGCTGCAGATCGAACAGGGAAAAAACATTGGTGCGCACGCCCAGAAGGGCGGGCGCACCGTTGACGGTAACATCATAGTTTTCTTCGGCGTAGTAAGGCGCCGTGTTTTCCAGTTCGAAGCAGGCGGAAACGGATGAAACAAACAAAGCATGAAATTTCATGTCCCGTGTCCTCCTTGTGGATGCTTAGGCATAGATGGCGCATTCGGTCTCGGCGTCGAACAGGTAGGTGTTCTCCGTCGGGATGCGGAAAGTGATATCCGTGTCCATTTTCGGCGTTTCGTAGGGCGTGACTTTCAAGATCACATTGTTTTCGCCGATCTGCACGTAGACATTGGTATTATCGCCGAGCATTTCCGTCAGCTCGACGCGGCCGTGCAGGACATGGGCTTCGTCGCGCTCGGCGAGCGTGATGCTCTCGGGACGGAAGCCGAAGTACACTTCCCTGCCCTCGTACTGCTGTGAAAGGCTGCCCAGATTGCGGCGGATATCCAACTTCTGCCCCGCAACATCGATGCAGCCGTCCTGCACCCGCGCGCGGACGAAGTTCATCGGCGGCTCGCCGATGAAGCCCGCGACGAAGAGGTTGACGGGCTTGAAATACAGTTCGTAAGGCGTTCCGATCTGCTGGATGCGTCCCTCTTTCATGATCACGATGCGGTCGGCCAAGGTCATGGCCTCGGTCTGATCGTGGGTGACATAGATGGTGGTCGCGCCCGTTTCACGGTGGATCTGCGCGATCTCGGCGCGCATGGTCACGCGCTGCTTGGCATCGAGGTTTGACAGCGGCTCGTCCATCAGGAAGACGCCGACCTTGCGGATGATCGCGCGACCGACGGCGACTCTCTGCCGCTGGCCGCCGGAAAGGGCACGGGGCATACGGTCGAGGTAATCGGTCAGGCCGAGGATGCGCGCGACATTTTGCACCTTCTGCTCGATGACATCCTCGTCGACGCCCTGCAGCGTCAGGCCGAACGAGAGGTTATCGTACACGCTCATCTGCGGATAGAGCGCATAGCTCTGGAAAACCATCGCCACCTCGCGCTCGCGCGGGCTTTTGTCGTTGGCATATTCGCCGTTGATATACAGCTCGCCTTTGGAAATATTCTCCAGACCCGCGATCATGCGAAGCGTCGTGGATTTGCCGCAGCCGGACGAGCCGACGAAAACGATAAACTCGCCCTTTTCAATATCAAGGTTGAAATCATGCACCGCATGAAAACCGTTGGGATAGATCTTGTTGATCCCTTTCATGGATATATACGCCATATTCTGACACTCCTTTTCCTTCGATGCGGTATCGCGGCGTTATTTTGCGGAAGCGGCCGCCTCCTTGGCGTCGCGGATGATGCTGCCGAGCAGGCGCTTGATACCGATAAAGAGCATATCAAAGCCCATGCACAAAAGTCCGAACAGCAGCGGCTCGACGCCGACGGCTACGGTATCCTGCGTGCCGCGCGCGGCGGCGATCGCGTAGTTGATGAGATTATAAAACACGAATACGCAGAACATGAGCACGGCGGCATACAAAATGTTCAAAAAGAGGGATTTTGCACCCTTCGGGCGGATCATCATCCATGCATCGTTCTGCCCGGGCACCTTTTCGATGAAGCGCAGAGAATGATTCAGCAGCAGATCCGTCACCATGCCCAGCGCGACCGAGACGACGAAAAGCATATCGAGCATATCGCTGATATAAGTGCCCAGTCCCCACAGGAAAAAGAAGCACACGGCGCCGTAAAACCACGCCTTGATGGCAAGCACCTTCAGCGCGTTCGGGATGTGCAGCCTGCTTTTCCCGTGATATTTTTTCAATTCCTCCGGGCTGTACTGCGGAACGTTCTGTTCGTCCGTATCGACCAAGGCATCCATGGCCTCTTTCTTGCGTGAAAGGTTCTCGAACGCCGCGGAGTCGGTTTTTTTCTCGTGTTCCATAGCTTGCGAATTATTGCTCATCGATCTCGATGGTATCCATGTGGCCGTTGTCCTCGACCGCGACGGAGGTCTTGATCCGGCGGATGAGCTTGGCGTACAGCGGCAGTGTCGCCGTCAGGACGGCGGTCACGATGAGCAGGATGCGATGCGTGACCAGCATATCATAGGCTTTGACGATGTATTCTCTTCCGTTCAGTTTGATGGGGTTTTCCGCGCGGTTGACGGCGGTATAGATGCAGTTGAGATAATGCGTGTCGCAGTACAGCAGCAGCGCGAACATGGCAAACACCAGCACCAGCATCGGGATATTCGGCTTTTTGCGGCGCGGGAACGCGTTGAGCATACAAAGCATACACAGCATACTCAGCAGCATGATGCAGAACTGACTCAAGCCCATGCCCTTGCCCTGAATGAGGGCGGTAGTATCGGAAATATCGGTCAAATTCAGAGAATAGTACAAAAAGGCGATGAGCATCATGCCCAGCGGGATCATCGATGGCTTACGCTTGAGCGAAACGACGCACTTGCGCAGCACTTCCTTCAGCGCACCCAGATGGAACGCGCCCCAGAAAACGACCAGCACGAACAGCGCATAGTAGCTGTAGGTATAGGCCATGGCGGTGACATACTTGGGCGTATACGCCGTCACGAACTCGTAGATCACGCGCGAAGCGATGCAAATCAAAATATCCGCGACCAGCAAAATGCTGCCGAGTTTCGCGATTTTCTTTTTCATATCCATGTTCACACCTCCACACGAATGGCGTTGGTGGTCTCTTTGTCGAAGAAATGCTTCTTCGTCACATCAATGCCGACCACATCGTTCGGTTTGTAGTCGCACCAGCCTGCGATCTTGCAGGTGATCCTGTTTCCGCGGCCTTCTTCGCCCAGATGGCCGTGCACGAGGGTGTTCATGCCCAAGTTCTCGTTGGAGGTCACTTTCAGGCGAAGCGCCGTTCCGACGGCGGTGTTTTCGGGACGAATGCCGAGGATGATGGTCTTTTCCCGATAGGGCGCAAGCGCGCGCTGCTCTTTTTCGGACAGCGGCAGGTCGATAAACTCGCCGATCAGGCGATCGTCCTTGACCTGCACATCGAGGAAATTCATCGGCGGCAGGCCGATAAAGCTCGCCACGAACACGTTCGCGGGGGTATCGTACAGTTCCAAGGGCGTACCGATCTGCTGCACGTGTCCCATGGACATACACACGATACGATCAGCCAGCGTCAGCGCCTCGATCTGGTCGTGCGTGACATAGAGCATGGTCGCGTTCAGGCGCTTGTGCAGTAATATGATCTCGCGGCGTGTGGCGCTGCGCAGCTTCGCGTCGAGGTTGGACAGCGGCTCGTCGAACAGGAACAGCTTGGGATTGCGCACGATGGCGCGTCCCATCGCCACACGCTGACGCTGTCCGCCGGACAGCTGCGCGGGCTTTTTGTTGAGCTGGTCGGTCAGGTCGAGGATCTGCGCCGCCGCCAGCACCTTGCGGTGGATGACATTGGGATTTTCCTTGCGCAGTGTCAGGGAAAAGGCCATGTTTTCATAAATGGTCATGTGGCCGTAGAGCGCGTAGTTCTGGAATACCATGGCCACATCGCGATCCTTCGCGGGAAGGTTGGTGACGTCCTTGCCGTCGATCAGCAGTTTTCCGGAGGAAATGTCCTCCAAGCCCGCGACCATGCGCAGCGTGGTGGATTTGCCGCAGCCCGACGGTCCGACCAGAACGATCAGCTCGCCGTCCTTGACATCCAGATTGAAGTCAAAGACCGCCTGCACCTTATTGTCGTAGATCTTGTCCAAGTGCTGTAAACTCAGTTGTGCCATACTTCACACCTCTCACGCGGATCGCTTCTCGATGCGGCTCATGTGCCGATCGAGCAGCACACAGTTGCGGCAGCTGCACACTGCACCGACGACACAGCAGACCGCCGACGCGATCAGGCAGCAGGTAACGAACAGGTACTGACCGTCGCGCATGACCAGTCTGGTCGCGCCAGAGACCGTGACCACGGTCGTGTGCGCCTTGGTAGGCAGATACAAAATGCGTATGATTTGCATCAGGCCGATCAAATACAGCACCAGCCAATAATCGTATTTACGGTTTTTGACGCCCTGCGAGGCCAGAAACGCCGTCAGCAGGAACAGCAGGTTGTAGATGACGGAGGCGCCGATCATCCATGTGTAGTAAAAATTCGAGACATCGGATTTATAAATGCTCACGAAATACAGCACATTGAATACGATGCCGAGCAGTGCCATGTTGGAAGAAAAGCTGTCTTTCGTATAGCGCATACGATCCAGCTTTACGTAGCGATTGTTTTGCTCCATCATGCTGCCTCCTTCCCCGCTTCTATCAATGCATTCTCTTTACGATCGAGAATTATTTTCCAAATCAGATTGCCGACGAGTGCCACGACGGACACGACGGCCAAAACGAGCACCCAACGGTGCAGATCCAATAGATCTGTGTTATCCAGATACAGTGTTTTGCGCTTTTTCGACCACGCCAGAAGTCCCTCGAAATCGATGGTCTCCATATACTGCGCGGCAAATTTTTCAATGTTCGCGTGCGCCCAGAAGGCCACGCCCAAAGTCGCGATGCCGTAAGCGCCGACGGCAATGTAGTTGGAAAGATAGTATTTTCTGCGATTGTGCGTATTCGTCACGAACAGGAAGCAAGCCAGCAGCACCAGCACGATGCTCGCGTTGACGAATTGCTTGTTGAACGACTGCATATCCAAATAAATATGCGCGCCTGCGACCTTGTCCTTCGACGGGTCGCCCTTCATGTTGACCGCTGCATACAAAGCATCGTAAATATCGGTGATCATGCCCAGTGCATACACGAAGGACACCGCCGCTGCGATCACGCACAGCAGGCAAATGTATTTTTGGATTTTCAAATGTTTTCGGTACATAAGCCCCTCCTCGTTGTATCCGCTCCGATCCGAGGGCGGTTTCCCGCCCCCGGACTTTGGATCGAACAGATCAACCAATGATTTGTTTTTTTGATCAACCGATCAAGCTGTTGTAGAATTCCTTCAGAAGCTCCCAAGCATCGTTGCGCAGCTCCAGAGCGATCTCGCCGCTCCAGCTATCGCCGACGGTCTCAGCAGCCTCTTGCGCGGAGCCCATGCCCTCGATGGTGAAGCCCTTGACGATCAGATCGACCAAGTAGTTGACCTTACCCTTGGAGGTGCTGAAGTTGGTAGCAAGCTCCGTGAAGCCGTTGATGGTGGCAGTGGCCTGCGCATCCAGCGGCAGAACGGTCGGAACGATGGTGTACCACCATCTGGTCTCGTCCACCGCGAGCTCGGTGTGCTTGATGGTGCCCAGCGCGATGGCGTTGGAGATGTAGCCCGCGCCTTCCTTACCGACGGCGTGCGTGCACTGATACTCGAAGGCCTGACTCTTGACGAAGGACAAGGTCGAGCCGAGGTAGTAACGGGCATAGTTGGTGTAGTTGCCGTCCGCCTTCTCCCACAGTTCTTTGTAGGTCTCGTCGGCGATGACGGGCATCTGCTTGCCGTTGAAGTTGAAGGTGACGTAGGAGCCGTCTTCGTTGGTCTTGATGAACGCATCGGGGCCGTAGGACATCAGGATCTGGCCGGCCTCGGAGTAAGCGTAGTCGATGAGCTTCAGGCAAGCGTACAGCTTATCCTGATCGCCGTTGATACCGTCCACGGAGATCGCCCAGCCGTCGGTCTTGACGCTGCGCCAAGACTCGGTGAAGCGCATATAGACGCCGTCCTCGTTGGAGCCGTCGTACCAGTGTGCCACGGGAACCATAACGGCCATGTACTTTTCGCCCTCATCGAGCTTGGTCTCGTTATAAACGGTCTGCGTCTGGTTGTAGTCGTAGTGCATGAAGCCGAGGTCATTTTCCAGCATGGTCGCGGTCTTCTCGGCGGAGCCGTCGACGAAGGACTGGGAGATCAGGCCTTCCTGAACCATGGCGTTCATACGAGCCAGAGCCTCGTAAGTAGCCTCTTCCATACGGGCATCGTGCAGCTCGCCGTCGGCGCCGACGTACAGGTAATCCTGACGGGACTCCAGGCCACGCACGCCGAACAGCGTGCCGGCGAAGCGGAACATATCGACACGGCGCTGGTTGTTGTCGTCCTCACGGGAGAACAGGCCCTGAATGGAGTCGGTGCCGTTGAGGGTCCGCGCGTTGGCGCAAACGCAGCGCAGCAGGGCGACCAGCTCGTCGGCGTCCCAAGCGGCGTTCTGGCCGATGAAGAGGTCGGCGCGGTTGGTGCCGTAGTAGCCGTTGTAAGCCTCGTCGATGTAAGTACGCAGCATATTGACGGCCTGCACACCGTCGACGATGCCGGCGGCCAGTGCGGCGTTCATCTTCTCGATGATGTTGCCGGCGGCGTCGTAATCCTTAGCGATGGTCTCAACATCGGAGCCGTCCGCCTTGACGACCTCGATCTCGACCTTACCGGAGGTGGGCATATAGGGGGTGTAAGCAGCGCTCTTGAGCGTGCCGGAAGCGGTGGCGGTGAACTTGCCCTCGCCGTTGAGGAGCTTCTCGACCCAGTCGGTACGCATCAGGGGCATACGCTCGATGTCGCTGACACCGTCAAAGTAGGGGGAGAAGTAGATGGCGCCGGTCTCGGTGTCGCCGGTGATGGACATACGCACGATGGGGTTGGCATCGAGGTAAGCCTTGAAGTTGGGCATCAGATCGAGGTAATCGGCCAAGTTGACGAACTTGCCCGCCACGCCGTACTCGTTCAAAGAGGTGGCGTTGCCGCTGACCATGTCGACCTCGTCCAGCTTTTCGATCCAGAACTTCAGCTCGTTGGTCGCGGAGTTGCCCTGATACTTGTCTTCAAAGACCATGCCCAGACGGTTCTGCACTTCGACCCAAGTGGGCTTCAGGTCGCCCGTGTGATAGGTCTGGCCGTCGGCAAGGGTGATACCCTCGCCCGCGATGTCGGCGCTGAAGAACAGGCCGGTCTTGGCGTTGTTGTAGCCGGTAGCCATGCGCAGCACGGTGCCTTCGGCGAAGGGCAGCAGATCAACGGCCGGCTTGGGATCGGTGGGCTCGGTCGGATCGGTGACCTCGGGATCGGTGGCCTCGGGATCGGTGGCCTCGGGCTTAGTAGCCTCGGGATCGGTAGCCTCGGGATCGGTGGCCTTGGGATCAGTAGCCTCGGGGTCGGTAGCTTCGGGATCGGTAGCTTCGGGATCGGTAGCCTCGGGATCGGTAGCCTCGGGCTTGGTGGCCTCGGGCTTGGTATCCTTAGGCTCGGTGCCGGTCGTCGGAGTTTCCGTCTTACCGGTGGTGGTGGGCGTTTCGAGCTTAGGTGTGCAGCCGACGAACAAGGATGCCAGCATGCAAAGTGCCAAAACCGTCACCAAAATACGCTTCAGGTTTTTCATGTGGATTTTCTCCTTTTTTGATTTTTTATAATCACCGAATGCTCGGTCATTACACGAATGTCATTCCTTCACGCCGCCGACATTGACGCCCTTGGCAAAATACTTCTGGATGAAAGGATAGATGACCAGAATGGGCACAATGGAGCAGACGATCAGGGCATAGATGATGGAGTCGGAGGCATAGCTTTTGTTCCAGCCCGTCATTTGGTCGGGGTCGGTGAATTGCTCCAACTTCAGTCGGATAAATACCTGCAGAGGATGCTCGTTGGAGTTGGTGATCATCTGGCGCGCCCAGTAATAACCGTTCCAACGGGAGATGGCGAAAAACAGCGCCACGGTCGCGATGGTGGACTTGCTCATGGGGATGTAGACCTTGGTCAGCACCTGCAGCTCGGTCGATCCGTCGACGATGGCGGCCTCCTCGATATCGGAGGGGACGCCCTCAAAGGCGTTACGCAGCAAAATGATATTCATTGCCGCCATGCCCATGGCGATGACCACGAGCCACTTATCGTCCGTGATGCCGAATTTGTTGAAGATATCCTGCGTGTCCAAATAGTTCAGGTACTGCGGAACGATGCCCGCGGAGAACCACATGGTGAACACGAGGAAGAAGTTGAAGAAGCGGCGGAACAGCAGCCTTTTTTTCGACAGCGCGTACGCGCCCAAAATCGAGCAGAACATCGCCCAGATCGTGCCGAAGAAGGTCAGAAACAGGGTGTTCGTGTAGGCATTCCAGAACATATTGTTGTTGAACATCTCCGTGAATGCTTCGAACTGGATATTCTGCGGGAAAAGCACCACCTTGCCGTATTCGACGGCCTCTCTGCCGCTGATGGAGGCGGAGATGGCGTACACGAACGGGTACAGGCAGCAAAGTGCGAACACGGTCAGGCAGGTGTAGCTGATGATCTTAAAGATCAACTCGGAAATTTCCAGTTTTCTTTTCATAACCGTGCCTCCTTAATACAGCGATACATCCGACGCCTTGCGGGAGATGGTGTTTGCGCCGATCACCAGCAGCATGGACACGAGGTTGCCCATCATTTCCGCGGCGGAAGCGATACCCGGCAGTTTCAGCTCGGAAATACCGTAGCGCTGCGCGAAAGTGGACACGACCTCTGCCGTGACGTAGGTGTTGGGATTGTACAGCAGCAGCACCTTTTCATAGCCCACGGACAGCAGCGAGCCGATGCGGGTGATGAGCATGATGACGATGGTCGAGAGGATGGCGGGAAGCACGACGTAGCGCATCTGCGACATCTTGCCCGCGCCGTCGATCTGTGCGGCCTCGTAGCTGGTCGGGGAAATGGCGATGATCGCGGCGAAATAGACGATCGAGTCGTAGCCCGCGCCCTCCCAAATGCCGCTGATCTGATAAATGGAGCGGAAGAAGTTCGGATTGTTCAAAAGTCCCGCATTCGCCGTCTCCTTGGATATGATCCCGAGCTGAGACAGCAGTCTCGAAATGACGCCCATTTCGGTCGTGAGCGAGCCTTGCTTGACGAGCATCGTCACGAGCGAGGTCATAACGACGGTGGACATGAATTTCGGCAGATACGTCATCACCTGATAAGCGCTTCTGAGGAGGTTCGACTTGATCTCATTGAAGAACAATGCCAGAATGATGGGCATCGGGAAGCCGAACAGCAAGCCGTAGAAGCTCAGCAGGAAGGTGTTGCGCAGTGCGCGCCAGAACTCGAGCGACATCTGCTTGGATGTACCCGTACCGACGAGCAGCTGCTTGAACGACGAAAAACCGGAAAACAGCTGGTCGGCCACCGCCTTCGTATCATCGGATACCTTGAAGCAGCGCAGCAGCTCATACATCGGGAAATATCGCCAGAACAGGAATACCAAGAGCATCGGCACGAGCATCAGATACAAGCGCCAATCCTTGATCACCGTTTTGACCACGTTCCTCCAGTAGTGCTTTTCCACGTCGTCACGCACCAACTGCTCGGGATCCGGCCGATAAGAATCGGTGCTTTTGTCGTAGGTCAAAAAATCTGCGGCCATGGTTTTTTTCACAACTGTTCTCCCCCTTTTTCATCCCGCTCGCGCGCAAGGCGGAGCAGATACTGTTTTTGATCTTCCAATAAGCCGTCTACGCGGCGGACGATCCACACGATCACCATCGTGAACGGGATCGACATGGCATCGGTCGTGATAAAGTCGCGGCAGGCGGACAGATCGTGCCCCAACGCGGCGGCCACGGCGGCACGCCCGAGCTGCAACAGCAGCTGTGTCACGAGTGCGTACAAAAGCGTCAAGACCACGTTTTGCCGTGTGCGTTCTTTGCCGAGCAGTTTCAGCAGCGCAAACGCGAGCATCGAAAGCAGGTTTCCCGCGCCGTAAATGAATGTCTGCTCCGCCGTACCGTGCACGAGCAGCGCACTGACGACGCCGCCGATCGCGGCGGGGATCGCCGCCCAGAGGTTCCAGCGCATCATCACGAGCGCCACCACCGCCGCCACGGGCGAGACGATGTATCCGGTGACATCCGCGCGCCAATGGCGGATCGCCGCGTGGATCACGACCTGCGACGCGATCATCAGCACGGTCAAGACGGAAATATCTATGGTTTTGTATTCCGCCAAAGAAATTTGTCGTTTCATAAGTGCCCCAAGAATTTGAAAATGCTTGCATTTTCCCTTCGGAATATGCTATGATGGAGAAAAAAGGAGGTTTTCGTATGCCCTATTCCCTTTCCGTCTCCCCTGCCGACGATCTGCAGCGGGTGTTGGACTGCGCGCCGCAAAACGCGGTCATTTCTCTCGCGCCAGGCGTTTATCGGCAAAAACTCGTCATCCGCACGCGCGGACTGACACTCGTGGGTGCCGGCGCGGAGAAAACCGTGCTCGTTTACGACGACTATGCCAAAAAACTTCGCCCCGACGGCTTGGAATACAATACCTTCGCCACCTACACGCTCGCCGTCTGCGCCGACGGTGTGACATTGCGCGAGCTCAGCATCGTCAATGACGCGCTGCAGCCGCATATCAAAGGGCAGGAAGTCGCGCTGAGCGTCCTCGGGACGGATTTCCTCGCGCAAAACTGCGTGCTGCGTTCAACGCAGGATACGCTGTTTGCCGGTCCTCTGCCGCCGGATCTGATCGAGCGCTATCGCGGCTTTCATCCGCAGGAGCTCCTGCGCGGCGGCGAAATGCGCCAATGCTATCGCGACTGCCGCATCGAGGGCACGGTCGATTTCATCTTCGGCTGCGCCGATGCACTGTTTGACAAGTGCATCATCCGCTCGCTGTGCGATGCGCGAAACATCGGCTATATCGCCGCGCCCGCGCATTCGGCGTGCCAAACGAAGGGCTTTCTCTTCCGCCGCTGCCGCATGGAGCACGAGCCGGGCGTCACCGCGGGGACGATCTACCTTGCGCGTCCGTGGCGCGACTACGGACTTGTCCGCTTCGAAGATTGCGCATACGACGCGCACATCGCCACGGTCGGCTTCGACAAGTGGAACGACACGCGTCGCGATCTGACCGCCCGTTTTTCCGAGACGCCGTGCGTCGCGGGACGCGTCGCTTGGATCGGTCGACAATGATATCATTGTGTAAGGGCGGCCGGCCGCCCTTATTTTTCGGCCTTTTTC
>CAYOZT010000016.1:0-28735 GCA_964408545.1 uncultured Oscillospiraceae bacterium
TTTTTTGTCATTTCATGAGTTGTCCAAAATTATTATACCACATTCGCTCGCTCAGAATGACAAACTTTTGGTTTTCCCGTTTGTTTACACGTTCAAATGCCGAACATGGGCGGCGGGAAAATTCTGCATTTTTATCCAAATTGCACAAAAATACAAGCAAAGTCTTTGGAAGATACACAGTTGCAATTCGACCTGCCGCATGATACAATATTTATATTCTGAAAAAAGGAGATTTTTTCTTATGATTTCCAGAGATATTTGTCAGCGTGTGCTGCAAAAAGCGGTATCCACCGGCGCCGACTACGCCGAGCTTTTTGCGGAAAACACCGTCAACCACGCCATTTCCATGATCGCGAGCAAAGTCGACGCGATCAACGACACCGTCGTTGCGGGTGCATCCGTGCGCGTATATAAGGGTATGCGTTCCGTGATGGCCTCCACCGTCGACACTTCCGAGGCCGGCCTCATCCGCTGCGCCGAGCAGGCGGCCGAAGCGCTCGGTCAGGGCACTGCCGCGATCGACATCGTGCTCAAAGAGCGCCTGTACGGCGATATCCACCCCGTCAAGGTCGTTCCTTCCTCCTGCGGCAACAAGGAAAAGGTCGCCGTGCTGAAGGAAGGCTACTTCGCCGCCAAGGAATACGACGCGTGCATCCAGCAGGTATCGGGCAGCTTGCAGGATGTTGACCACAACATCCTCATCGCCTCCACCGACGGCATCTATGCGCAGGATCGCCAGATCCGCACCCGCATCGCCATCTCCGCCGTCGCCGACCGCGGCAGCGGCACGCAGACCGGCTTCTTCGGCCCCGGCCGTCGCATGGGTATGGAGATGTTCGATTCTCTGATCGATCCGAAGGAAGTCGGCATCCGTGCGGCCAAGCAGGCCGTCACCATGGCGGGCGCGGGCTACTGCCCCGCGGGCGTCATGCCCGTCGCCATCGACAACGGCTTCGGCGGCGTTATCTTCCACGAGGCCTGCGGCCACGGTCTGGAAGCTTCCTCCGTGGCGTACGGCCAGAGCGTCTTTGCCGGGAAACTCGGCGAAAAGATCGCCAACGAAAAGGTCACCGCCATCGACGACGGCACCATCCCCGGCGCATGGGGCTCGATCAACATCGACGACGAGGGCACGCCCGCACAGCGCAACGTCCTCATCGAGAACGGCATCCTCAAGTCCTACATGATCGACAAGTTCAACGGTCGCCGCATGGGCATGGCCTCCACCGGTTCTTCCCGCCGCCAGAGCTACGCCTACACCCCCACCTCCCGCATGACCAACACCTACATCGCCGCAGGTCAGGACAAGAACGAAGACATCATTTCCTCCATCGAGTACGGCCTGTATGCCGCCTCCATGGGCGGCGGCTCGGTCAACCCCGTCACGGCGGAATTCAACTTCTCCGTCAACGAGGGCTACATGATCCGCAACGGTAAGATCTGCGAGCCCGTGCGCGGCGCATCGCTCGTCGGCAAGGGCAGCGAAATCATTCAAAATATCGACATGGTCGGTACGGATATGGACATGGGACAGGGTATGTGCGGCTCCAGCAGCGGCAGCGTGCCCACCAATGTGGGACAGCCCCTGATCCGCGTATCCAGCATCACCGTCGGCGGCCGCTAATAGGAGGATATGACTATGACATTCCAAGAATTCAAAGCGCTTGTCATCGCCGAGTGCGACGCACTGGGCATCCGGGAATATGAGCTGTACTATCAGACCAGCTCCTCCACGAGCGTGGATACCTTCCAGCACACCATCAACGAGTTCTCCTCTTCGCTGTCGGGCGGTCTGTGCCTGCGCTGCATCGTCAACGGCCGCATGGGCTACGCCTCGACCGAGGATCTGTCCGCCGAGCAGGCCAAGGCGCTCGTGCGCAAGGCCGTGGACAATGCCGAAACGCTCGAGACCGACGAGCAGGTGTTCCTCGGCGAGGGCGGCCAGACCTACGAAAAGCTGGAGGATCGCTCCTACACGCTGCCGACCACCGAGCAGATGATCGCCACAGCGCTGGAGGTCACCGAGAAGCTCTACGCCGCCGATCCCATGTCGGTCGACGGCTGCCAGACGCAGATCATCCGCGGCGCCGAAGAGGTCGCCATCTACAATTCCAAGGGACTGGACCTGCAGCGCAGCAACAGCTACGCCGGACTTGTGGTCGTCGGCGTCGTTTCCGACGGCAAGGGTATGTCCAACGATTATCAGATCAAACTCGGCGATCTTTCCAAGATCGATGCGGACACGCTCGTGAAAAAGGCCATCGACACCGCCAAGATCAAGCTCGGCGGCGAGGTCGCACCCACGGGGCAGTATCCCGTCATCTTCAATCCCGAAGCCATGTGCAGCCTGCTCAACGTCTATTCGTCCATTTTCAACTCCGAGGCCGCGCAGAAGGGACTGTCCCAGCTGGCCGGCAAGGAAGGCGAGAAGATCGCCGCCGATATCGTGACGCTCGTGGACGATCCGTTCCATAAGGACAATCCGGAGCCTTCCAATTTCGACGCCGAAGGCACGCCCACGCACAAAAAGAACATCATCGAAAAGGGCGTTCTGAACACCCTGCTGTACAATCTGAAGACCGCCGCCGTCGCCGGCAAGAAGACCACCGGCAACGCTTCCAAGGGCAGCTATAATGCCTCCGTCGGCATCCGCCCGTACACCATGTACCTCGAAAACGGCGACTGCAGCGAGGAGCAGCTGCTCAAGAAAGCCGGAAACGGCGTGTACATCACCGATCTGAGCGGCCTGCACGCCGGTGCGGACGCCATCTCGGGCGACTTCTCCCTGCAGAGCGAGGGCTACATGATCGAAAACGGCGAAAAGACGAAATTCGTCAAGTCTTTCACCGTCGCCGGCAACTTCTACGAGCTGCTGAAGAACATCGTCGCGCTGGCCGACAACTGCAAACTCCCCAACGCCATGGGCGCCACCGCTTTCGGTGCGCCGAGCGTGCTGGTGGAGGGACTCTCCGTCGCCGGTAAATAATTCCCCGGGGGCGTGCTTTTCGCACGCCCCCCGTTTTTCGCCCACCTCCTGCGGAAGGTGGGCGTCGTGTTTCGGCAGTGGTGGATTTGCACAAAAATCGACCGCGGAAAAACCCGCCGCCGTCGGCGATTTTTACAAAGAAACGAAGTGTCCGCGATATGCGCACAAATTATGAAAAAATGCGCCGATCATTTGCGCAAAAACGAGAAAATCAGAAAAAACTGCGAAAAAACCAACGAAAAATTTGTAATTTACAATAAATTTACACAAAGTTTTTATTGGAAGAAAATGTGAAAAATTATGGATATTCCGAAAAAAACGAGAGATCCCGAGACGAAAAATCGAAAAAACGAAGGATCGCGCAAAAAACTCCGAGGAAATATGTGCAAATTCACCAGTTTACGGATCGCAAAAAAAGTTGTACAATAAAACAGTATGTGAAAATGGATAAGGGAAAGTATGCGGTTCTCAAATCGCGGACATTTGCACACGCAATGCTACCATAGGAGGAAAAAATGTGAAGAAAAATGTAAGAAAAATCCTCAATTTTCTGCTGCCGATCTTTTTGGCGGTCGTGATTGTGGTCGGATGCCTCGGTGCATCGTTATCCGACGGGAAAACGGATGGCGTATCCGTCGGCTTTACGGATGTGACGGGGCAGTACAGCGAGCTGTTTGCCGCGCTGACGCAGGCGAATTTCAACGATTCCGTGCAGAAGGTCGAAAACAGCTACGAAACGAGGACGGTCGTGATCAGCCTGTCCGAGAAGAGCCTGCAGGATTATGCGGGCAAGCAGGACGTTTCCTCCTATGCCGCCACGCAAGAGGGCGCTGCGAAGAAAGAAACCATCCGTGCGCAACAGGATGCGCTGCTCGCGCAGCTGGATCGGGCGCAGATCGACTATTCGCTCAAATATCGCTACGAGGCGGTGGATAACGCCGTTGCGGTGACGCTCGACACGTCCTACGTCTCGCAGATCAAGAAAATGTCCGGCGTTGACAGCGTGGTCATCTGCTCGAGCTATGCCGTTCCGAAGACTTTCGAAAGCTACGGCAGCGCCGGCGCCGCCGTCACGAACGCCACCAAGGTCTACGCCACCGGCGTTTACGACTCCTCCGAAGCGCGCGAGGAAGGACTCGACGGCTCGGGCATGGTCGTGGCCATTTTGGACACGGGTCTTGACTATACCCACGAGGCGTTCTCGCATATGCCTGCCGGTACGAACGCGGCGCGTTTTGACCGTCAGGCTGTCGTCGAGATCCTCGAAAAATACGATCTGAACGCCGAGCAGCTGTTTGACGGCACGCTGACGGCGGATGATGTGTACTATAACGCCAAAGTCCCGTTCATGTTCGACTATGCCGACAAGGACGCGGATGTTTACCCGTCCTACTCCAACCACGGCACGCACGTGGCGGGTATCGTGGCCGGCCACGACAGCGGCTACACCGACAAGGACGGTAATTACATCGATTCCGAGTTCTGGGGCGTCGCGCCCGAGGCACAGCTCGTGATCTGCAAGGTCTTCAGCGACGATATGGAAGGCACCAATGCCGGCGGCGCCGAGTCCGAGGATATCCTCGCCGCGCTCGACGACTGCGTCATGCTGGGCGTGGATGTCATCAACATGAGCCTCGGTACCTCCGCGGGCTTCACGACCACCGACGACGGCGACGATGAAGGCGACTACATGAACCGCATCTACGAGAACGTCGGCAAGGCCGGTATCAGCCTCGTGTGCGCGGCCAGCAACGACTACAGCTCCGCCTACGGCGGCGTGTTCGGTACGAACCTTTCCGGCAACCCCGACTCCGGTGTCGTCGGCTCGCCGTCGACCTTTGCGTCGGCACTGTCCGTCGCGTCCATCAGCGGCAAGAAGTCCAGCTATCTGTACGCCAACGGCGACAATGCGATCTTCTTCCAAGATGCCAATGACGCGAACAGCAATCCCTATGATTTCGTTGCCCAAATGCTCGAACGCTACCGCGAAGAGGGGAGCGACGAGCCGCTGGAGATGGAATACGTGGTCATCCCGGGCGTCGGATTGGCGTCGGATTACACCGAGAGCATCCAGCAGCTCGTCAAGGGCAGGATCGCACTTGTCAAGCGCGGCGACTCCACTTTCCAAGAAAAGGTCGAAGTTGCCATGCAGTTCGGTGCGGCCGCGATCATCGTCTACAATAATGTCTCCGGCAGCATCCGCATGAGCGTCGGCGATGTCGATGATCCCATCCCCACCGTTTCCATCAGCATGAAATCGGGACAGGCCATGGTCGAAGCGGCCGAAAACCGCGTCGGCACGGTCAAGATCGATAAAAGTTATGCCGCAGGCCCCTTTATGAGCGATTTCTCCTCTTGGGGCGCGACGCCCGACCTGAAGCTCAAGCCCGAGATCACCGCCCACGGCGGCGAGATCACTTCCACCGTGCCCGGCGGCTACGGCGAGCAGAGCGGCACGTCCATGGCATCGCCCAATATGGCGGGCGTCATCGCGCTGCTGCGCAGCTATGTGCAAAACAGCGACATCGATCTCGACAAGTGGCGCCGTTTGGATGAAGACGGCGATCCCGAAACGGACGCGGTGGTCATCAACCGTCTGGTCAATCAGCTTTTGATGAGCACGGCGACCACCGTCTACGATCAGGACGATCTGCCGTATTCGCCGCGTAAGCAGGGCGCAGGCCTCGGAAGTCTGGACAATGCGCGCTCCTCCGCAGCCTTCCTGTGGGTGGACAATGCCGCAAACGACTACCGCCCCAAGGTCGAGCTCGGTGACGATGCGGACAAGACCGGCGTTTATACGATCAAATTCTACATCAATAACTTCGGCAGCAGCGCATTGCGCTTCAAGACGCAGTCGCTGTTCATGACCGAGTCGCTGTCCGTGGACGGTCTGGCCGTCGCGGAGCAGGCGCATCTTTTGCAGGATGTGGCCGCGCAGTGGACGATCAACGGTGTGTCCGTCGCCGACGGCGACAGCTTCACCGTGCCCGCGGGCGAGGAATACGCCGTCGAGCTGGTCGTGACGCTCAGTGATGCGGAGAAACAGTATATTGACGAGTCTTTTGCCAACGGTATGTTCGTCGAGGGCTTTGCAAAGCTCCTGTCCGAGACGGACGGTCAGTGCGATCTGGCGCTGCCGTTCATGGGCTTCTACGGCGACTGGACGGATGCGCCCATGCTCGATTACGATGCTTATCAGATCGGCCAATTCCAAAAAGACTCCTCCATCCCCGACGATGAAAAGCCCAAGGCCAGCGTCTATGAGACGCAGCCTGCCGTCAAGTACATGGACGGCACCTACACACTGCCCATGGGCGGCTTCCTGTACCTGCAGGACAGCAGCGCCGAGCAGATCTACGCCGAGATGGAGCACAACGCCATTTCCCGCTACAACAATTATTATGACGACGACAGCTACGACATCGACAGCTATGCGACCTCCTACGAGTTCTACGGCTTGTACACGGGTCTGCTGCGCGGTGCGCGCTACGTCGATTATACGCTCAGATCCGCCGACACCGGCGAGATCCTCGAGCAGGATACCGTCTACCGCGTCGGTAAGGCCTACGTCGGCAACGGCTCGACCGTGCCCGGCTATGTCAAGCTCGAAACGAGCCCGGCGGAGCTCGGACTCGTATCCGGCGAAAAATATATCATGAGTTTCGATTTCTACCTCGACTACGGCAACGAAAACCGCGAGGGCAAGAAGGAAACTTACGAATTCTATTTCTACGCCGACTATGAAGCGCCCGTCCTCGAGCAGGCGCGCGTGCGTTACTACGAATACAAGGACGGCAACAAGACCAAGCAGCGTATTTATCTCGACCTCGATGTCTATGACAATACCTATGCGCAGTCCGTGATGCTGACCTACTACGATCCGACCGACAATACCCTCAAACTGGTCACGGATTATGTCACGCCCGTCTACAACGCCAACAAAAACGGCACGACGACCGTCAGCATCGAGATCACGGACGTTTACGACAAGTATAAAGATTCCCTGTATGTCCAGCTCGACGACTACGCCATGAACACCACGCAGTATTGGCTCAACCTCAACGAATGCAACAAGGTGCTCACGCCCGAGCAGTTCGAGCTGCCCGAGAGCGAGCGCGAGCTGACGCTGGACATTCTCGAGGCACACACCGTCAGCCTCGATTACACGGGCAGCGCGACGCTCGCAAACTTCGACTGGGCGTCGAGCAACGATTCGATCGTCGCCGTCAAGAACGGCCAGATCGTCGGTATGTCCGCCGGTACGGCGACCGTCACCGTCACGGGCAAGGACGGCAACAGCGCGTCCATCCGCGTCACGGTCACGGATACCAAGCGAGAGCTGAGCGTTCCCGCCATCTCCTTCGAGCTGATCCAAAGCGGCGACGGCTCGCTGGCACAGTCGACCTCTTATGTCGATGTGTATCCGGCCATGTCCTTCGGACTGAAGGTGCTGACCGACCCGTGGTACTATCCGACGCAGGATCTCGAGCTTCGCTGGGAGTCGACCGACCCGAGCGTCGCGACCGTCGATGAAAACGGCAACGTGACGACGCTCAAGGAGGGCTTCGCCACCATCAAGGCCATCATCGTCGTCAACGGCTCGCCCACAGCCTACAGCGCAACGCTCATGCTCAACGTGCAAGATCCCTTCGTGGTCGAGGGCGTGACGCTGAAAGAATACCGCGGCCTCGGCGGCGTGGTCGAGATCCCAACGGATAAGAACATTTTCTATATTGCCGAGGATGCCTTCAAAGATAACGCGACCGTTACCGAAGTCATCATTCCCAAGACCGTTATGACCATCGGCGAGGACGCCTTCCGCAACTGCAGCGCGCTCAAGAGCGTCTACTTCGTCAGCAAGGAAGCGCAGAGCATTGCCGATGCCGATATCAGCATCATTTATCAGGGCGCGTTCGCCGGCTGCACAAGCCTTGAGCTGGTCGATCTGACGAACGTCAAGATCGTCACCGTCGGCCGCGAATGCTTCCGCGACTGCACTGCGCTGACCGAGATCCGCGCCATGCACAAGGCCGCGAGCCTTTACGACCATGCCCTGCAGGGCTGCACGAGCCTCGAAACGCTCGATCTGAGCGGCCTGTATTTCTGCGGCACGGGCGTGTTCAGCGGCTGCACCGCGTTGACGAACGTCACCACGGGCCCCAACACCAACATCGGCGAGTACGCCTTTGAAGACTGCACCGCGCTCAAGAGCATCACCCTGCGCGGCGCCACCGTCGGCGCATACGCTTTCCGCGGCTGCGATAATCTGCGCGCCGTTTCCTTCGAGGCAGCCGAAGGGCAGACGCAGTCCGTCGCACTGGGCGATCACGCCTTCGCCGAGTGCGCCAAACTCTCCGACGTGACGTTCGGCGACGATACGCAGGTCTGGTCGATGGGCAGCTACGTCTTCGCCAACACGGCGCTGCGCAGCTTCACTATGCCCAAGGGCGTCATGGTCATGGGCGCGGACATCCTCTACGGCAGCAAGGTGCGCTCGGTCGTCATCGACGACGATTTCGACCTTGCGAACATCGGCCGCATGGGTATGCTCTTGTCGAACGTCAAATTGGAACTGAGCGACGAATGCACCCGCTATGTGCTCGACGAAGACGGCGTGCTCTACGACGCGCAGCGCACGAAGCTTTTGTGGGTGAATGCGGGCACGAAGAGCGTGAGCATCCCCGAGAGCGTCACGAGCATCGGCGCGTATGCCTTCGCCGGCAGCGGCGTCAAGAGCGTGTACATCCCCGCCTCCGTGCAGACCATCGGCGAGGGCGCCTTCTCGGACAGCGATCTGTACAGCATCACCTTCGCGTCCGATATCGCCATGGAGGATATCCCCGCTTACGCTTTCTACGGCACGAAGCTTTCGAGCATTGTCATTCCCGCGAGCGTTAAGACGATCGGCGATCAGGCCTTTGCCGAAACGACGCTCGTCAAGCTGAGCTTTGCCGACGGCAGCGCCGCCGAAACGCTCGGCGATCACGTTTTCGCGAATTGTACGAATTTGACGCAGGTCGAGCTGCCCGACGGTATTTCCGAGATGGGCGAGGGCGTGTTCTACGGCTGCAGCCGTCTGGCACACATCGATATGCCCTCCGTGCAAAAGCTCGGCGTCAACACCTTCTATCAGTGCACCGCACTCAAGAGCGTGACCTTCGGCGCGGGCGCGACGACGCTCGGTGACTGCGACTCGATGATCGTCGAGGAGGAGACCGTCGTCATCCCCGCCTACACCTTCTACGGCTGTGCCGCGCTCGAAAGCGTCCGCTTCGGCGAGGGCATCACCGAGATCGCAGACGGCGTCTTCGCCGCGTGCACCGCACTGGAGAGAATCGAACTGAACAAGGTCCGCGTCATCGGCGAGGACGTGTTCAGCGGCTGCACCGCACTGGCACAGGTCGACGGCCTTGAAAATGTCGTCGAGATCGGCGATCGCGCGTTCTACGATTGTAAGAGCCTGCGCACGCTGGATCTGACGAGCGCCGAGCGGATCGGCGACTATGCCTTCGCCATTGCCGAAAGCGGCAAGACCTATACCGAGATCCGTATCCCCGCGGCCAAGCACATCGGCGTGATGGCCTTCTATAACGGCAGCGAGAGCGAGATCCGCATCCCGGCGTCGCTGCAGACGCTCGGCTACGGCGCCTTCGCCTCGTCCAAGAAACTGACGGCCTTCACCGTCGACGAGGGCAATGCCGCATTCTACGAGCTCGACGGCGTGCTGTTCCGCAAATTCGAAAACGGCGGCATCGAGCTGTGCGCCTTCCCGGGCAACAAGACGGTCGAGGGCGGCTGCTACATCGTGCCCGACGGCACCACCCGCATCGCGGGCTACGCGTTCAACGCGCTCGGAAAGAATGCACCCGAAAAGGTCGTCTTGCCGTGGTCGATGCGCGTCATCGGCGTGTCCGCCTTCTTCGAAAGCGGCATCGACGAGTACGAATTCCGCAGCATTCAGGCGCCCACGCTGGCAAGCGATTATCGGCAGGACGTTTACGAGCTGTCCAAAGCCTATGCGGAAGAGTCCGCCACCTACAAGGTGCCCGAGCGGAGCCTCTTCTACGCCAACTTCAACACCCTGCTCGTCAACTACACCGAGCGTGTCGGCGAGCAGAGCGAGCTGGTCATGAACTACCCCGAAAACGGCATCGGCTATGACAATTTCGTCTGGAAGACCTATTTCGGCGTGCGCAACTCCCTCGGCGTGCTGATGGACGACGCGACACGCGAGACCATCGCCGCCATCGAAGCGCTCGAGTCGCCCGAGACGATCCGTTCGTGGATGGATTGGGAGACGACCCCGGAAAACAGCGGCCGCGTGGAGGCCTACGCCGCCACCGTCATCAACGCAAGACGCCTGCTCAACAACATCAAGGACGAAGCGCAGTTGGCCTTCATCGATGAAGCGCTTATCGCAAAGCTTACCGAAATCGAAGCGCAGATGCGTGCGGTCAAGAAATATTTCGGCATCGAGGTCGACTTTGACATCACCTACAACGAGGACGGCTATCACTACTACTACACGGTAGGGGAGAGCTTCGACATGAACGGCCTCGTGCTGACCATCGTGTACAAAGACTATTCCACCGAGCTTGTCGATATGTCCAAGGTCAGCATCCTCAAGCCGACGGGGGCACTCGGCCTGTACGACCGAGAGGTCACGCTCGTCTACCGCGACGGCGACATTTCCAAGGAAGTGGATATCCGTATCGACGTCAAGAAGGCGAGCGACACGCCGGTCGACCCGACCGATCCGACCGAGCCGACCGATCCGACCGAGCCGACCGATCCGGCCGAGCCCACCGACCCGACCGATACGGCCGAGCCCACCGCTCCGAGCGGAAACGGCGGCAGCTCCAAGGCACTCACCGTCGTGCTGATCGTGATCGGCATGCTGGTGTTCGGCGGCGCGATCGTGTATGTCGTGCTGACGAAAAAGGGACTGAAGGTGCTCATCATCGCCATCTCGGTCGTCGCGGCCGTCACGCTCATCGGCGTGCTCGGCGCGGGCGGCGGAAAGGACGAGCTGTCCGACGTGGCCGCCTATGTCAACTACAACGCAAACGGCGGCGAATTCGATGACCACAAGAGCGAAAAACGCATCGGCTACGAAAGCAATTCCTTCCCCTTGGACATCCGTCACAAAAATAACATCGCCAAGGGCAACGTCGCGCTCGCCGAGCGCAGCGGATACACCTTCCTAGGTTGGTATCTGCCCGCGCTGGACGAAAACGGCAACGTCCTTTACGAGGACGCGGAAAAGACCGCCGTCAAGCTCGGCGAAGCCTTTGACTTTACCAAACGCCTGAGCGACGGGGACGATATCTGCGTGTACGCGCTCTGGCAGAAAAACGAGTACGTTTCCGTCGTGCTGGCGGGAACGGCACTCGAAGATAAGGAGCAAAACCGTTACGAGATCGGCGACGAGATCCGTGCGCTGAACTTCGAAAACGGCAGCGTTTCCAAGATGACCGGCTCGCGCCTTCTGAGCCTGCAGCGCGGCGCGTACACCTTCGTCGAGTACTACTACGACGAAGCGTGCACGAAGCCCGTCACATGGCCGATCGAAAAGGGCGACGAAGATACCTACATCGTTTATGCCAAGTTCATCGAGGGCGATTGGCAGATCGTCTCCGATAAAAAGAGTGCCGAGGAAATGCTCGCCGCACTCAACGGCCAAAAGCAGTACTATGTCATCGCGGATATCGACCTCGAGGGCAGCGTCATCCATACGGCCTCGACCTTCAAGGCGACCGTCGAGGGCAACGGGCACACCCTTTCGAACTTCACCGTAGAAGAGAAAAAACTCGAAAAGGATCTGGCCTCCGCTTTCGGCACGCTGACGAGCTCCGCGGTCGTGCGCGATCTGACGCTGCGGGATATGTGCTTCGCCGTCACGATCAAAAGCGGCACGCCCTCGCTGTATTACCTGTTCTCCGAGGTCGATGCGGGCGCGAAGGTTTCGGGACTGAAAGTCAGCGGCAGCATGACGGTCAGCCACCCCGACGGCGTATTCATCCTCAACATCCAGCCCAATATGCATGACGCATGGATCGTCGGAGGCGAACGGACGCTTCTCGACGACGGCAGCGTTGCGGTCGAAGTCACCTGCACGATCGGTGACGAGACATACCGTTATTCCTCAAAGCAAAATTGACGACCCCAATAAAACGATAAGGAGCGTAATAACATGAAAATGACCTTCAAACGCGCGATGTGTCTGCTTTTGGCGGGCATACTGATGCTGTGCGCCGTCGGCTGCTCGTCGGGCGGCAACACAACGACCGCGGGCGCAAACCCCACCGGCACGACCGCCGACACGACCCTTGCCCCCACCCAAGGCTCGGTCAGCAAGAAGTACGATACCGAGACGCGCCCGCTGACCTTTGCCGTCGGCGCGCTCGACGGTAACTTCAACCCCTTCTTCTATTCCTCCGCCAACGACGGCAGTGTCATCTCCATGACGCAGATCTCCATGATGACCACCGACTCCGACGGAAATCTTGTCTGCGGCGACGACTACGCGACCGTGGCACTGGCCATGAAGATCACGATGTACGACGCAAACGGCAATGTCACCCCCAGCGGCGACATCGACGGTTATACCGACTATGAGTTCGTCATCAAAAACGGCATCAAGTTCAGCGACGGCACGGATCTGACCATCGAGGACGTTCTTTTTAACCTCTATGTCTACCTCGATCCGATGTACACGGGCTCTTCGACCATCTACTCCACCGACATTCAGGGCCTGAAAGCCTATCAGGCACAGGATCCGGCATTGAACGACGACACCGACGCCGACTTCTCCTCCACCTTTGCCGCCGATGCGCAGCAGCGCATGACCGATATCCTCAATTATCTCGACGACAAGGGCGTTTCCACCGAACGGATCGAAAAGGATATTCAAAAGACGCTCGAAAAATTCCGCGAGGAGCTTTCTTCCGACTGGACGACCGTCCTCGAAAGCGGCAAGGAAGCCTACAAAGAATACAGCTTCTATGAAGAAAATGACGCCGAGTGGGAGAAAAACCTCTGGAAGGCATACCTGTTCAACGAAGGCATCGTCACCGTGCAGACCGAGCAGAACAAACAGGGCGCTACCGTCAAGAAAAAGAACGAGGCCGGTAAGTATATGACCTCCCTTGACGGGGATACTCCGTACCCCGAGGCTTTCGAAAACGCCCTCTCCGCCGACAAGATCAGCGCATACATGAGCGCCAACGGCTGTGACGAGTCCACCGCAAGACAGGCTCTGATGAAAGAAGCCGCCATTAAGATCGTTTACGACGCCAATACCTCCACCAATTCCGGCATTGCCGGCATCCTGCGCTACTGGGCGACCGGCAGCACCATGCTCGAGGACTTCGCGGCTGCGGCCATGTCCGACTACTTCGCCGAAAACGGCGGCAAGGTCGAAAGCATCTCCGGCATCACGACCCGCAAGACTTCCGAATTCGACGGACAGTCCCTCGGCGAGGAGCACGACGTGCTGAAGATCCGCATCAACGGCATCGACCCGAAGGCCATTTGGAACTTCTCCTTCGTCGTCGCGCCCAAACACTACTACTCCGATGCGGCGTGGCTGGCGAACTACAGCGGCCCGGTGTACAACGGTGTGGCTTTCGCCAACAAGGAATTTTTCGACGAAGTGCTCAAATCCGCCGACAAGAACGGTCTGCCCGTCGGCGCCGGCGTTTACAAGGCGACCGATTCCAAGAACGGCAGCAATGTCGACAAGAACAGCTTCTTCAGCAACAACTATGTTTACTTCATCCGCAACGATTATTTCGAGACCGTCGGCAAAAATATCAACAACGCCAAGATCAAGCTTTTCCGCTACCGCGTCGTCAGCACCGATAACCTCGTATCCGCTCTGAAAACGGGCGAGATCGACTACGGCGAGCCGAACGCCAAGCAGGAAAACATCACCCTCGTCAGCGAAAGCAGCTCCCTTGGCTACAAGACCTACCGCACCGGCGGCTACGGCTACGTGGGCATCAACCCCAAGTACATCCCCGACATGGAGGTCAGACAGGCCATCATGAAGGCGATGAACACCGCACTGATCATCTCCGACTACTATACCGAGCAGCTCGGTGAGCTTATTTACCGCCCCATTTCCTCGACCTCGTGGGCTTACCCCAAGGACGCGGATGAATACTATCCGTATACGAACCGCGTGGAGGACATTCAGGAGCTGGTCATGAGCGCCGGCTGGACGCTCAACAACGACGGCATCTTCGCCAAGGACGGCAAGACATTGAAGATCACCTTCACCATCGCCGGCGAGACCGTCGACCACCCCGCCTACACCATGTTCGAGCAGGCCGCCATTTTCCTGAATAAGTGCGGCTTCGACATTACCGTCACCACCGATGTCAATGCACTGAAAAAGCTGACCAACGGCGGTCTGGAGGTCTGGGCGGCCGCGTGGAGCAGCGCAGCCGACCCCGATATGTTCCAGAACTACCACAAAGACTCCACCGCGAGCGCGCTGAAGAACTGGTACTGCCAAGGTATGCTCGACGATACCACCGGCCAGTTCGACGATGAGAAGCTGCTCATCGAGGATCTGGCGAAGCTCATCGAGGAAGGTCGTCAGACCAACAACCGCGACGAGCGCGCCGCCATCTACGCCGAAGCGCTGGATGTGGTCATGCAGCTTGCCATCGAGCTGCCCACCTATCAGAGAAACGACTTGGCCGTGTACAATACGGATGTCATCGATGTCAACACCCTCAACCAGAACCCCTCTTACAATGAAGGCGTTGTCAGCAGAATCTGGGAGGTCGATTACAACTGAGGTTGTGACCGACTTATCACCGGAAAGATAAGGATAACGAGGCTATGGTAAAATACATCTTAAAACGAATCCTGCTGTCCATACTGATCCTTTTGGGTGTATCGGTGATCTTGTACGGCCTGCTTCGCTGTATGCCGCTGAACTATGTCGAGCAGAAATTCTTCTCCAACGGCAACCTGAACATGGAAGACCATTACGAGAAGTACTATCAGATGCTTGCCGACTCCAATCTGGCAAGATCCGACAAAGACGGGAAACCCCTGCTCAAGACCGACAGCAACGGCAACTCGTTCGCCGAAGACGGCGTGACACCGCTTTTCCCCGTCGAAGGCTACAAGACCGTCCCCGAAGTGCAGACCATGCCCATTATGGAAGGCTATTTCGGCTGGCTGAAGTCCGCCCTCAAGGGCGACTTCGGCGAGTCGTGGAAGTACGGTCAGCCCGTCAGTGAGGTCATCTTCAAGAATATGGGCGTTTCCTTCACGGTCGCGCTCGTGTCGCTGATACTGCAGCTGATCATCGCCATCCCCTTGGGCATCAAAAGTGCCTGCAATCAGTACTCCAAGCTCGATTATTCGGTCACGATACTGACCATGATCGGCATTTCCTTCCCCAGCTTCTTCTTCGGAAGACTGGTCATCAAGTTCCTCGCCGAGGATCTCGGCTGGTTCCCCGTGGGCGGCCTTATTTCGTCGGATATGCCCGTGGATGCGTCGAGTTGGACGGTTTTCCTCGATAAGGCATGGCATCTGGCGCTGCCGATCTTCGTGCTGACGATCCTCTCCATCGGTTCGCTGATGCGCTACACGCGCACGAACACCTTGGAGGTGCTCAGCGCCGACTACATCCGCACCGCCCGCGCCAAGGGACTTTCCGAGCGCACGGTCGTGTATAAGCACGCCTTCCGCAACACCATGATCCCGGTCGTGACCATGCTCGCCGGCACGCTGCCGAGCCTGTTCGGCGGCGCGATGATCACCGAGCAGATCTTCGACATTCCCGGCATCGGCAATATTGCCTATAAGGCTTTGCAGGCCGGCGACATTCCCTTCGTCATGGGATACAATATGTTCATCGCGGTGTTGACCGTCGCGGGCGTTCTGCTCGCCGACCTGATGTACGCCGTGGTCGACCCGCGCGTCAGATTGTCCTAAGGAGGTGCCGAAATGAGCGAAAAAGATATCGAAACCATGCAAACACCTCCCACGCAGGAAGAACACGACGAGCTGCACGGCGAAAATCTGACCGACCGCGTCAAGACCCTTTCTCCGACCATGACGGTGCTCAAGCGCTTCTTCCGCTCGAAACTGTCCATGCTCGGACTGTGCATCCTCATTTTCCTGTTCGCGTTCTCCTTCATCGGGCCGCTCTTTTCCCCGTGGGGGGAGATGGAGGTCGATCCGACACCCAAGGAACAGATCAACAAACTCGCGTTGGAGTATCCGATCACCTATACCGACGAAAACGGCAACGAGATCACCGAAACACAGCGTGCCTATGACATCAGCGTGGAAATGAGTGTCAACAACATCAAAGACGGCGCTTCGTGGAAACACTGGCTCGGTACGGACGAAACGGGCAAGGACCTGTTTACCCGACTGATGTACGGCGGCCGTATCTCGCTGACCATCGGCCTTGTGGTCGTGATTTTGGAGACGCTCATCGGCGTCATCCTCGGCGGCATCGCGGGCTATTTCGGCAAATGGGTCGATCAGCTCATCATGCGCATCGTCGACATTCTCTACTGCATCCCGACGCTGCCGATCATGCTGATCTTGTCCGCGACCTTCACGGCGCTGGGCATCACGGACATCCGCAGACTCTACTACATGATGGGCTGTCTGTGCCTGATCGGATGGACGGGTACGGCGCGTCTTGTCAGAGGTCAGATCCTTTCGCTGCGTGAGCAGGAGTTCATGCTGGCGGCAAAGTGCTCCGGCCTTTCCACACACCGCAAGATCTTCAAGCACCTCATCCCCAACGTCATCCCGCAGCTGATCGTCACCATGACGCTCGGTCTCGGCTCCATCATCCTGACGGAGGCGACGCTCGGCTACTTGGGGCTCGGCGCCCCCCTCGGCACCGCCACGTGGGGCAGCCTGATCAACTATGCGGCCAATACCGAGTACATGAACAAAATCAATTTCTGGATCCCGCCCGGAATTTGCATCACCCTTGCCATCCTCGCTTTCAACTTTGTCGGCGACGGCCTGCGTGACGCATTCGATCCGAAGTCGAAGAGGTGAGGCATATGGCAGAAAAGAAGAAAACTTCCCACTATATCTCCCGCGCGGAGTCCAAGCGCATCGCGCAGGAGAATAAGGCCGCCTACCGCAGATACAACGAAAAGAAAAAACGCAAAGTCAAGGAAGCCGATTACACCACCGTGATGAAAGATCCGAAAAATCTCGTGGAATTCGACGATCTGCACACCTTCTTCTACACGGACGCGGGCACCGTGCGCGCCGTCAACGGCGTCAGCTTCAGCGTGCCCGAGGGCGCGACGGTCGGCATCGTCGGCGAGTCCGGCTGCGGCAAGAGCGTGACGAGTATGTCGCTGATGCAGCTGATCAACGGCCCGTCCGGCCAGATCGTCAGCGGCGAGATCCGCTTCCGCACGCACGCGTTCAAACGCGACGCCAAGGGCAAAAAGATCCCCGTTCTCGGCAGCGACGGCGAACCCGTGCGCGACGAGCTCGGCGGCATCTGCTTCCAAATGGAAGAAAAAGTCTTTGATGTGGCAAAAATGCCCCTTTCCGATATGCAGAGCATCCGCGGCCGCGAGATCGCGATGATCTTCCAGGAGCCGATGACCTCGCTCAACCCCGTCTTTACCGTCGGCACGCAGCTCGACGAAGTGGCGCTGCTGCACATCGAGGGCATTTCCAAGGAGAAGGCAAGAGCGCGCAGCATCGAAATGCTGACGCAGGTCGGCATCGCCGATCCCGATGCGACCTACAAAAAATATCCGCACGAACTCTCGGGCGGTATGCGCCAGAGAGTCATGATCGCCATGGCGCTCATCTGTAATCCCAAGCTCATCGTCGCCGACGAGCCGACCACCGCGCTGGATGTGACCATTCAGGCGCAGATCCTCGATCTTCTGAAGGCCATTAAGGAAAAGCAGAATTCCTCCATCATGCTCGTGACGCACGATCTGGGCGTCGTGGCGGAGATGGCGGACTTCGTCGTGGTCATGTACGCCGGCCGTGTCATCGAAATGGGCACGGTGGAAGACATTTTCGACCACCCGCTGCATCCGTACACCATCGGCCTGCAAAAGAGCAAGCCCTCCGTCAACAGCGATGTCGACGAGCTGTACTGCATCCCCGGCTTCGTGCCGAACCCCATCAATATGCCCAACTACTGCTACTTCCGCGATCGCTGCGACCGCTGCATGAAGCAGTGCGCGGGGGAGTACCCCGCGTTCGTTCAGGTCAGTCCCACACATAGCGTCTCCTGCTATTTGTACGCAGGGGAGAGCGGCGCAAAGGAGTAATGCTTATGTCCAAAGAAACGAAAAACGTGAGCGCCGCGCCCGCGTCGGAGATCCCGCAGGACGTGCTGCTGGACGTGCGCGGCCTGAAAGAGTATTTCCCCGTCAAGACCAATATTTTCGGCAAGGTGCTCAAATCCCTGAAGGCGGTCGACGGCGTCAGCTTCACCGTCCGTCGGGGCGAAACGCTGGGCATCGTCGGCGAGTCCGGCTGCGGCAAGACCACCATGGGACGCACACTGCTGCGGCTGTATCCCGTCACGGGCGGTGAGGTCTATTTCAACGGCCGCGAAGTCACGAAATTGTCCGACCGCGAGTTCGACAAGCTTCGCCCGCAGATGCAGATGATCTTTCAGGATCCCTATGCCAGCCTTTCCCCGCGTCTGACCGTGGGCGAGATCATCGGCGAGGCCGCGCTCGAGCACGGTCTGGTCGACAAGGCGCACTACCGCGCGTACGTGCTCGACGTGATGAAAAAATGCGGCCTGCAGCCGCACTACTACGAGCGCTATCCGCACGAATTCTCCGGCGGTCAGCGGCAGCGCATCTGTATCGCGCGTGCGCTCGCGCTCAAGCCCGACCTCGTCATCTGCGACGAGCCGGTGTCGGCGCTGGACGTGTCCATTCAGGCGCAGGTCATCAATATGCTGCGCGATCTGCAGCGCGATCTGGGCTTGACCTACATTTTCATCTCGCACGACCTGTCCGTCGTCAAGCACATTTCCGACAATGTGGGCGTGATGTATTTGGGCAATCTGGTCGAATACGGCTCGAAGGAGCGCATTTTCGCCAACGCCCTGCATCCGTACACCAAGGCGTTGTTCTCCGCCGTTCCCGTGCCCGATATCCACGCGAAGAAGGAGCGCATCGTCCTGCAGGGCAGCATCCCGTCGCCCGTCGACCCGCCCAAGGGCTGCAAATTCCACACACGCTGCAATCACTGCATGGAAATTTGCAAGCAGGTCCCGCCCGAATATCGGCAGATCGAGCCCGGGCACTACTGCGCCTGCCATCTTTACGATGAGCAGGGCGTCTGAGCGCACATGAAAGACAAGAAAAAGCGCGGCGAGCCGCTCGATACCGAGACGAGCTTCGCCGACATGAATGTCGACGGGATGCCGTGGTACGAGCCACCCAAAAAGGACGGCGCGGCCAAGGCAGACCTCAGCAAGCATGAGCAGCGCGCCATCTTGCGCGGCGCCTTCCTTGCGGCGCTCCCGATGCTCGGCGGCGCCCTGCTGGTGATGGCACTTCTATACCTCCTCGTCTACCTCTGGCTACACTGACGGCGAATCTTTTGCCGCATCCGTGCAGTTTGGGGGACTCGAAATACACAAAGTATTCCTTCGTCCCCCAAACTTTCGCCTGCGACAAAATCTCTCGCCGTGAGCGGATCGTTCGCGCATCCGTGCAGTTTGGGGGACTCGAAATACACAAAGTATTTCGTCGTTTTCCGAACTTCCGCCTGCGACAAAATCTCTCGCCGTATGCGGATCGTTCGTTACAGCCGTGCACTGCGCCGAGGGGAAAACCGTCCGCATTTCGCAAAGGATCCGATATCGGAGTTTGCAATATTTTTCGGTCTTTGAAAGACGTTTCGGGCCGAGAAAGAGCCGTCTTTCAAAGACCGGAAAATCGACCTTTGCCGCGTATGGCGCGGCAGAGCGCTTAAGAAAGGTATGGTAACATACAATCATGAAAAACAAAATCGTAATTTTGCTGTGCGTACTTGCGTTGCTGCTGACGCTGGGCGCCTGCAGCCGCGGAAACGGCAGCACCACGGCGCAGCCGACCGAGCCGACTGCCTCCGAGCCGACGGCTTCCGAAACGACCGTGGACGCCGAGCCGACCGAGCCGACCAAGCCGACCGAGCCGATCGAGCCGCCGCAGACGGATTTCCGCATTTCGCTTGCGGATACGGATACGGCGAGCATCGAGAGCAATCTGGAGCTGAGCAAGCCCGTTGCGAGCGGCACGCTTCTGAGTTTCACCGTTAAGCCCTCGGTATTCTACGAGGGAACGCCCGATGTTTACGCGGGGGAGGAAAAGCTCACGCCGAACGCGCAGGGCGTCTACTCCTTCACCGTTACGCGCGATACCGTCATCCGCGTGGAGGGACTGCAGAAAAAGACCTCCGCGATGGAAGGCAGCGGCACGAGCAGCGACCCGTATCAGATCACGGAGCCCGTTGACCTTTTGTACATCGCCGAGCGCGTCAACGCGGGCGATACCGATTACATCGTCGCGTTCTACAAACTCATGAACGACCTCGACTGCGAAGGCAAGACGCTCGACGTCATCGGCGACGGAAGCACCGACAGCTCCGTCTTCGCGGGCCTGTTCAACGGCAACGACAAGACCATTTCTAACTACCGCATCGAATCGGACGGTAACTTTATCGGCCTGTTCGGCGCGCTGCAGGTCGAAACGGGCGGCAGCGGCGGCGGTACGATCACCAATTTGAAGCTGAAGGATTTCACGATCCGCGCCACGCCCAACGGCGGGGACGGCGCCTATGTCGGCGCGCTGGTCGGCTATGGTATGGGCAGCAGCCTGATCCTCTGCTCCGCGGAAAACGGCCATATCGAGGTCTACGCCGCGACGGACAGTTTCTCCTTTGTCGGCGGTCTCGTTGGCTGCCAGACCGCCATGGACTATGAAGGCTATCCGTTCTACTCGGGCATTTCTTACTGCTCGACGGATGTGGATATCAGCTGCAACAGCGGCTTGGTCTTCTCCGCAGGCGGCCTCGTCGGCTACATGGCGGCCTCGACCACCTACGGCCCTTCCTACATCACGGCAAGCTATGCGACCGGTGACGTCAGCGGCGCCATGCGCGCGGGCGGCCTCGTCGGCTACATGACCGGCGGCACCTCGATCGCCAACTCCTACGCCACGGGCAGCGTCGCCGCGCAGACGACCTACGCCGACGTAGAGGGCTTCTACGCCGAATTCAGCTATGCCTATGCGGGCGGTCTCGTCGGCTATGCGCAGGCGGGCTGTGCCGTCAGCGGCTGCTTCTCCGCCTCCGAGCTGCGCGCGTCGTCCAAACTCGGTGACGCATGGCAGATCACCTCGGGAGATGTGGCATACTTGGCCGAGCCCGGCGAATACGCCTTCGGCTTTGAAAAAGCGGCCGTGTTCAACTGCTACTATGCGCGCGGCGGCAAGGACGGCGACATCGATTTGACGAGCGAAGCCTTCCTCAAAGAAAAACTTCGCTGGGCGGATGTCGACTGGATCTTTCACGACGGCTATCCGACCTTCAATCTCGAGTCGAACGAGGATTACAGCTTCGTCGTCGCCGTGATGGTAGGGCAGGAGAAGGCGGAGTTCGAGCTCAACTACTATATGCCCCTGCACTACTGGTACACCGTGGGTGTCCCTTATCGCCTGACGCCCGAGGACGGCAGCAGCCTCTTCTCTTACGGTTATTACTTTGACGAGCAGTGCACGCAGCGTGTGCCCGACAGCTATGTCCCCACCTGCGATATTACGCTCTACGCCGCTTTGGCGGATAATGCCGCGGTGGCGGATACGTACGAACTGTGCATCGATCGGGAGCATCGCGCCTACCTGACGCTGCTCGCCGACGGCACCTGCCGATACGACGACGCGGGCAAGACTTCCGAGACGACTTATATCTACGACGGAAAGAGGATCCTCTTCTCCGACGCGCGCTTCGGCCGCTTCTTGAACACCGAGCGCGAGATGCTGCACTATCAGCTCTACGAATTCGGCGCCATCGTCCGTGAGGACGGCGCACTGATCATCGTCGGCGGCGAGGATAATTATTCCGACACCTATTTCACCGAGGAAGCGCCCTTGCTCGCGCTGCCTCTGAAAAAGGCACTGAGCGGCAATTACACCGACGGCACGGGCATTTACACCTTCTATGCCGACGGCACGGGCATTTACCAAAACGATGCGCAGCTGTGCGATCTCGTCTATACCTTCGACGGCAGCACCCTGACGCTCGATATCGAGGGCAAAACGATCGTCGGCAGCTATAAAGATGGTATTTTGACGCTCGGCGACAGCCCGCTGCGCGTGCCCGACGAATTCCGCGGCGACTGGAGCGTCGACTCCAAGGCCAACAAGGTCTATTCCTTCGACGGAGCGGGCAACTGGAGCTACAGCTATTACGGCTACACCCGTGCCGGCACGAAAAATTACAAGCAGACCGCCTACGGCACCTACACGATCGACGAAAACGGCGTTTTGACGATGGAAGGCGACCTGAGCGGCACGGCGGAATTCAGCGAAAACGTTTTGTATGTCGATATGGACGGCAAGCGCGTTTCCTGCCATCGCGACGGCAGTTTCTACGGCATCTGGACCTACACCGCCTACGGCTGCATCCTGCAGCTCGACGGCATCGGCGCGGACGGGCAGGGAAGCGGCCGCGTGCAGTACATCTACGACGACGGTACGGTCGAGTTTTACGATCTGAGCTGCGCTTTCGACGAGCTGGACGAGGACATTGTCTGCCTCTATCTCGACGACGAGTGCTTCGGCTTCCTGCGTTACCTGCCGGAACAAGACCGCTTGGACGCGACCATTTATGTCGGCTCGGAAGCCAACTTCATGAGCGGCGTGCGCATGAACTCCGTGGATGACCTCAACGGCGAATGGGTCGGCGGCTTTGCGGCGATCCCCGCGCTGCGCTTCAACGGCTACGGCGCCTACGACGGCGGCACCGTGACCATCGGCGAGGACGAGATCGGCTACGCCATCACCGATGCGACCATGTGCGGCGCCTTCTACTACGGCGACAAGCAGTATATTTTCGAGTACAACGAGCATAACGAAAGCGTGACATTGACCTGCGGCGACGAAATGTTCGTCTATGTTCGCAAGGATGCCTTCGGCGATCTGACGCTGACCGACGGCGAACACCGTTACACCTTCGACGGCCGCGGTACGCAGGAAGGCTTCGGAAAATTCTACGTCGACGGCGTGGAGACCTACGGCTATGCGATCGAAGGCGAGCACGTTTTGCTGCTGTCCGACGGCAAAATAATCGGCTCGATCCTGCGCGGCGAAACGGATTATGTCCTGACCTTCACGGACAGCAGTACGAACCTGCGCATCGAAACGAGATTTACGGGTGACTGGGCAATGTCCGGCTCGCCGAGATCCTACACCGTCATCGGCACCATGGGCACGGACGGCAAGATCTACGGTATCGTCAACGGCGATCAGGTCGTCTTCACCGTGTACGACGAGGAGTCACTGGTGTTCGAATACATGGATGCGACGTATTACGCCGTCTATGTCGGCGTGGATAACCTCATCCTTTCCACGGAAAGAAAATGGTACCTTTCGTCCGACGCCGTGCGCTGCGCGCCGCTCGACGATATGTACGGCACATGGAAGCAGAGCACGCTCAACGGCGCGTACCAATTCGACGGTATGTCCAACAGCACGCTCACGAGCGGCCTGTGCCAGTCCGGCTCGCTCAAGGGCGAGGAGTTCACCTCGACCTATGTCTACTACTACCGCACGGACGCGAGCGGCAACGTCGTCCTGTGGACGACGGATGCCTCGGGCGAGACGCAGATCAGCCGCCTCGTGTTCTGCGATCCGAGCACGAAATACGCCTTCGTCAACGACGACGGCACACGCGCCTTCACCATCGAAAAGGGCGACAGACTCTACAATGTTTCCGCTACCGATGACGACGGCTGCACTTATTCGTTCGACGGCTTCGGTAAGGTCACGACCTCCGACGGCGGCGTGTACGATTACAGCGTGCAGTCCATCGACTATGAAAACGGCATTCTGCGGGCAAGCATCACCATCGACGGTGTCGTCCGTCAGATCATCGTTGATTTCAGCGGTTCCGAGATGACTCTCCGCTTCGTGGAAGACTGAGAGTCGTCCCTCAAAATCCGTAACATCGAAAGGAGCTTCATGTATGAAAAAAAGAGCTTTTTCCAAGCGCGTGATCCCGATGCTTCTGGTGCTCACCCTGCTTTTCTCGACGCTTTTGAGCGCCTGTTCGGGAAGCGGGAAAGCGACCACCGGCAATAACGGCACGACCGCCGGCAAAAACACCGAGACCACCGGTAAAAACACCGAGACCACCGGCAACAACACCGCCACGAGCGGTACGACTGCCCCCGATGACGACAAAAGCGAGAACGGTCAGAAGCACTACACCTTCATCGTGAAGGGGCAGGGCGGTCTGCCGCTGTCCAATGTGGCCTTCACCGTGACCGACGCGCAGGGCGCAGTCGTCTTCGGCGCCGTGACCGATGAAAACGGCAGCTACTCCGCATGGCTGGATGCCGCGCAGTACACCGTCACGGTCGACGGCCTGAAGGCCGGCTACACGGCCGAGAGCATCCAAACGACCGCCGAAGGCGGCGCGTTTGAGATCGTCGCGAAGACCGCGGTCATCACATCGGCCTATCCGCAGCAGCCGAACTCCTACGCCGTCGGCGATGTGATGTACGACTTTGCGTTCCTGAAAGACGGCGAGGAAGTGCGCCTGTCCGAGCTGCTGCAGACGAAGAAACTCGTCATCATCAACTTCTGGGCGACATGGTGCTCGCCGTGTAAATCCGAATTCCCCGCCATGCAGGCGGCCTACGAGCAGTACGGCGATGAGGTCGAGATCGTAGCTTTCAGCACCTACGACGATGCCGCCGCTTGCGCCGAGTTCAAGGAAAACAACGGCTACACCTTCAACATGATCCCCGATATCGGCCTGTACAGCAGATTTACTACCGGTACGTCCATCCCCCTGACCGTCTTCGTTGACCGCTACGGCGTGGTCAACAACCGTATCGTCGGCGCGAACGCGAGCAGCGACGAGTGGCTCGCCGAGATGTATTTCTACACCTCCGACGAGTATGTACAGGGCGTCGAAGTGAACACCGACACCGGTGACGATCAGACCCCCGAGCAGGAAAAGCCCGATGTCGAAATGCCCGCCTCCGCCGATATCGAGGCGGCCGTCGGCGGCAAAAACTTCAGCGGCAGCTTTACGGCCTCCGAGGACGAATATGTCTGGCCGTGGGTGCTCGGTCAGGATAAGCAGGGCAACCCCTGCATCGAGCCTTCCAACTACGAAAAGCCGAGCACGAACGCCATTATCAACACCAAAGTCGAACTGAAGGCAGGCGAAATGTTCGCCTTCGATTACGAATACTCCATCGAGTATGACATTTACGGCTATGTGTACTATGACCTGTTCGCCGTGTACGTCGACGGACACATCGTCCAGAGCCTCTTCCACAAGCAAGACGGCAAGGTCACCTGCTACGCCTACGCGCCGCTCGAGACGGGCACTTACGAGATCAGCCTCGCCTATGTCAAAGACAGCGGCGCCGATACGTGGGGCTTCATGGAGCCGGGCGAGGAGTATATCCATGTCAATAACCTGCGCGTTATCTCCGTCGACGACGTCGCCGCGGAAAAAGGCAGCACCGACGTGTGGAGACCCGCCGCACAGGGCGAGCGCGACGCCGATACCAAAATGTATCAAGGTTACGTGGACGTCGTTTTGAACGAAACGGACGGCTACTACCACGTCGGCACGGCCGACGGCCCGCTGCTGCTGGCAAAACTCACCGGCGCGACCAAGTGGTCGGACAGCTCGCTGGAAGTGCTCGGATACAACGGCTACCTGATCGTTGACGGCGTTGACTTGTACGCGGACTTCTTCAGCGCAACGACCTATTTCAGCTATGTCTGGAAAGAGGTCGAGGCGGATATCCACTACTGCCCCGTGGACGAAACGCTGGCGGATCTGTTGCAGCTGGTCGCCGCCAATGTCAGTGACGGCACGAACCACGACAAAGAATGGCTCGAATTCTGCAGCTATTTCGACCACTACGGCATCGGCGAGGGCATTCGCAGCGCCAAGGATCTGCGCAACGCCACCGATTTCGAGAGCGCGCACGACGCGGTGCTCGGCAAAAACCACTTCTTCGTCAACCACGCCTATGTCCCCAGAGGTACCTATTATAAGTTCGTCGCACCCGAAACGGGCGTCTATCACATTTATCCGCTGGCCGACACCGCAGTGACCTCCGACGGCTATTTCTCGACGATCCTGTGGCTGTACGACGAGAATGGCAATCTCCTGAAAGAAAGCTCCGAAGAAGACGGTGACGGGAACAACTTCGATATGTATAAGACCTTGGAGGCGGGCAAGACCTATTACTTCGCTCCCGCCATGGATCCGGTGGATACGCTCGGCTCCTTCGACTTTATGATCGAGTTTACCGATCTGGAAAGCTGGGATGTCATGCAGCCCTGCGCGCAGCAGTACACCACCACCGAGGACGGCTCGCGCATCATCGTCGATAAGTTCGTCGATGCGGTTTTGTGCGAAGACGGCTACTACCGCCGCCTCTTTGCCGACGGCAGCGTGGATATGAGCGAGCACGGCTATATCTATGTCGATTTCCTGCACTCGTCCGACTTCATGTCCCTCGTCCCGTATAAGGATGATTTCTGCACACTGTACAATTACATCATCAAAGGCTATGCCTACCTCAATGACGACCGCGAGATCGTCTTCGGCGAAAACGCCTTCGATTTTGCCAATCGTATCGACCTGCAGGGCACGGACTATGTCAACATGGGCAATTATCAGGAACAGATGGAAGCATTCCTTGAAATGGCGCTTGCGCTCGATCCGAGCGACTTCGAGTACGGCTATGTGAAGGCCACGCCCGAGCTGATCGAGATCCTCGAGTGCCTCATTCGCCTCTATGGTATGACCAATTCCGATGACACGCTGGTCGAGGATCAGTGGCTGCAATTCTGCTACTACGCAGACCATGCCTGATGGCTGAAAGGAAGATTTTATGAAAAAAATAACGAAAATAGCGGCGCTGCTGCTGGTGCTGTGCCTGTCGGCGCTCGCTCTGTGCGCCTGCGGCGATGACAAGGGAACGACTGCCGCGCCTACGACGGCAACTCCCTCGACGGCAACTCCTTCGACCGAAACTCCTTCGACCGCAGCTTCCACGGACACGCCCACGACCGCCGACACCGAGCCGAGCGAGAAGTGCATTTATGTCTTCCGCGTCGTTGACGAGGAAGGCACGCCCGTCGAGGGCGTGCAGGTGCAGATGTGCAAGGGCGACTTCTGCATGATGCCCGTCAAGAGCGATGCGCAGGGCATGGCCGAGTACGACGTGACGGCCAACGGCTACGGCGAATATGAGGTGCACATCCTCAAAAACAGCATCCCCGCCGGATACGAATTTGATAACGATACAGTCAAGACCTCCAAGGACGTACACGAGTATACCTTGGTGCTAAAAAAAAAATGTGACCACAAATTCGTAAATGAGCAGTGTAGCGTCTGCGGCGCGGCAAAAAGCTACACCGCGAGCAACCCCATGCAGATGTTTATCGGCTATACGGGCTTCATCACGATGGATGAAGCCCGCGCGGACGAAGATCCCGACGACTCGCGCGATACCTCGAAATACTTCTTCGTCAAGGCGAGCAAGGCCGAGGATGTCGGCCGCTACCGCGTCACCGTCACCGCGCCCGAGGGCGTGAACATTCGCATCGGCCGCTACAACAGCAATGTCACGAGCGTCCCGAGCGAAACGCAGAGCGGACAGAGCGTGAGCATCGAGTTCAACATGGAAAAGCGCTATCTCGTAAACGGAGAGGGCGCGTGGACGTTCCACACAACATGGCTGTTCGGTATCGACGCCGAGCAGACAAGCGACTATCCCGTCACCGTGCAGGTGCGCGTCGAGCGCATTGCCGATATCATCCCGGGCGTCAATGCGATCAAACACGACATACAAAGACCCGATGCCCAAAGCGATGTGACGGCGGACAGCGTCCTCGGCGATCTGACGGGCAAGACACTGCGAACCATTGCCATCAAGTCCTACACCTGCTCGGAATGCGGCACGGTGCCCAAGGATCCGGAGTTTCCCGGTATCAAGTGCGGCAACTGCGGCCACAAATTCTCGGATGATGTGGATCTTCTGATCAACCGCATCACGCCCGTGCTCGGCAGCGACGGCTATTACCATGTCAATTCGGCCGACGGCCCCGTTCTGCTCGTCAATCTGGCGCGGGAAAATACCTATTTGGGCACTTCTTTCCTGCAGGTCAACGGGCTTTCCGTCAAAAACGAGCTGACGGTCAGCTTCGTTGTCGATGCGCTGCACCAGACCCACATCTACTATGAGAATATGCTCGAGCAGTATGGCGCGCTGTGCAACGCCGACGGCTATTACATGGTCAACGAGCAGCTGTACACCTTCCTTGTCGACTGGGTGGAGCAGCACGTCGACTCCATGGACAAAAACGGCTTGGATAAGATCCACGCCATCCTCCCGCTGTGCGGATACTACGAATAAAACTGCGGACGCGCTGCCAAAAGCAGCGCGTCCGTCAGTCTGTCAAAAAAGCTTCCAATTCGCCCTCATTTGTGATATAATAATCGCAG
>CAYOZT010000017.1:0-27079 GCA_964408545.1 uncultured Oscillospiraceae bacterium
TGCAGGGCATTTGCGATCTGGCCGACGAATTTGACGCGCTCGTCATGGTCGACGACAGCCACGCCGTCGGCTTCATGGGCGAGCACGGCCGCGGCACGCCCGAGTTCTGCGGCGTGACCGATCGCGTCGACATCATCACGGGCACCTTCGGCAAGGCGCTCGGCGGTGCCTCCGGCGGCTACACCGCTGCCCGTCAGCCCATCGTCGACCTGCTGCGTCAGCGCAGCCGCCCGTACCTGTTCTCCAACACCGTCGCGCCCGCGATTTGCGCCGCGACCATCCGCACCATCGAGCTGCTGGAGCAGTCCACCGCCCTGCGCGACAAGGTGCACGAAAATGCGCGCTATTTCCGCGCCGAGATGGAAAAGCTCGGCTTCGATCTGCTGCCCGGCGAGCACCCCATCGTGCCCGTGATGCTGTACGATCCCAAAATCGCGCACGAATTCTCCCGCCGTATGCTCGAAAAGGGCGTGTACGTGGTCGCCTTCTGCTACCCCGTCGTCCCGAAGGGCAAAGATCGTATCCGCACTCAGATCTCCGCCGGACACACGAAAGAGGACATCGACTTCGCCGTCCGCTGCTTCAAGGAAGTCAAGGAAGAAATGGGCTTGAAGTGATCTCCCCGCTTTTGCGAATACGCTTTCCATGACTATAAAGGGGCTGCCTCGTCCGTAGGCAGCCCCTTCGTGCGATATTTCGACCGAAAAAGGGCTGCCTCGTCGGAGGCAGCCCTTTGCATATTACTTGCGGTTTTTCTTGGCGTTGCGCATGGCGATGATGCGGTTCATTTCGTTATAAACGATCATGTAGCCCTCGTCCACGCCCATGCCGGGCTTGGCGAGGATCTGCACCGGCTGCGTTGCCATCGCGCAGTGCACGCAGACCTGCGCGCTGCGGTCGGTCTCGTTGCAGGTGCCGCCCTGATAAGCGCCGATGCCCTTTTCCTTACAGTAGAGCACCGCTTCGATGGTGTTGTTGATACCACCGAGGTCGGGCGTCTTGATCTGCACCATGTGGCCGGCCTTGTGATCGGCGAAGAGCTTGATGTCTTCGAGCGTGTTGCACCACTCGTCGGCGACGAGCTCCACGTCGCAGCCGCGCTTATCGAGCTCCGCGGTCAGACCCGCCAAAGCGATCATCTGCGTTTCGCGGTCGGTGTCGCAGTCCATGGGGCCTTCGATGCGCAGGTGGAAGGGCTTTGCGATCTTGCCGAGTTTTTCGATATAATCGGCCATGGCAACGTAATTGTTGTTTCCGAAAATGGCGCCGATGGTGCCGTACACATCAATATGGAACACGGGCAGGTAATCCTCACTGCTGCGGTGCTCGAGAATGCGGTCACGCAGCCATGCGACGTAGGCTTCCAGCTTCTCGCCGTGCTCGCCGAGCTTATCGGCGACGTTGTTGATCAGCGCGTGCGGCAGCACCTGCGCGCCCTTGATGATCATCTTGTCCGCGCCGTTGTAACGGTCGTCGCCGGACTGGGTGAAAATGTCGATGGGCTTTTCGGAAACGGTGCAGCCGTACTCGTCGGCGACGACCTCGCACATCAGTCGGCCGGTCGCCTTGGCGACGGCGTCGAGTATGGCTTGGCTCATGCCGTAGCGGATGGCGGTATGCAGGCGCTTGCCGTCGACCTGAATGGCCTCCATCATGGTGGCCAGCGCGCGGAAGTTATCGGCTTCCTTGCCGACGAGCTGCGGCTTGATATACTTGTCGATGACAGGGATGAAATCCTCGGCGAGGAACAGCGGATCGCGTCCGCCCGCGCCGGAATACTGCACGGCCGCGCAGTCGCCGAAGGCGACCTGACCGTCCTCGAGCACGATCATGACGGAGATGGACTCACCCGCCTGACGCACGGAACGGAATCCCTCCGTCACGGGGGCGCCGACGTAGAAAACGCCGTCGTGTCCCGCGCCGCCCTTGATGGCGCGCTGATCGTCGAAATAGAAGCCGGTACGGCCGCCGGAGCAAACAACATCAATGATCTTCATGGAAAATTCTCCTTATTCAAAATCAGTATTTGGGGCGTCCCACAAGACGACCCTTGCCGATGGCATACACATCGTCCACGACCATCTGGAACGACGCCTTGCGGCCTTCGGCCTTGGCGCGCTGCTCGATCTTGGCGGCGTGGAAATCCTTCAGTTCTTGGCTGAAGGGCAGATTGCCCATGCTCAGAATACGCACGGCGCCGTCGTTATCACGGCACGGCAGCATAAGACCCGCATTGGCGCGGCAGGGCGCGAAGGGAACGTCCAGAACGCCTGCCTGCACGCCGCGGCAGATGCCCACGGCGATGTCGCCCTCGCCGAGCTCGAAGCACTTGTCGACGATGCAGCGCGTTTCCTGTCGAATGATCTCCTTCTCCTGCTCGAGCGTCGCGGCGGCGAAGGTCTGATCGGCCATCATGTTGACGACCTGCTTGGTGCAGCGCAAACCTTCGGCGTTGGCTTCCATCGTGGGGATGCCGACGGCCTCGTGCGGCGTTTTGACGATGACCTTGGTCGCCTTGGAAAGCGCGGCGATCATACTGCCCGACGCGATGACGCCGAAAGCCTTGGCCTCGTCCGCGGGGAAGCCGCCCATCCACTGATGCAGCACGGTGGTCACTTCCACGTCGTCGTAGCCGTATTTGTGCAGATATTCGTCCGTCAGCTCCTGCAAGGTGCGGATGGCGGCGATATCCTGCACGAGGTTACCGCACTGGCCGTAGCCGACGGTGATGTTCTTGACGCCCTGCTCGGCGGCCAACAGCGCCTCGATGATGGCGGCGGCGTGCGAGATGCACGGCGGCACGAGCGTGCCCGTCAGCGGGCCGTAGGGCTCGCGGTTGATGGAAACGCCCATTTCCTCATACAGACCCGTCAGGCGGTCGACATACTGCCAGTCGCGGATGGTGCGCTCCATGGGGATATTTTTGCAATAAGGCAGGTTGTAGGAGATACCGCCGCCTTCGTAGCTCGTGAAGCCGCCGGCGAAGGTGATCTCGGTCAGCAGACGCGCGTCGGGCGTGCCGTGGCGCACCTGCAAGGGGGTATGTACGCTCTCGACCACGCGGCGGCAGCCCGCGACGCCGTGGTTGACGGCGGGGAAGCCGTTGAGCATGGCGCGTCCGAGACGGATGGACTCGGAAATACCGTTCTCCGCCTCTTCGTAGCGGTTCTGGCGGGTGTAGGAGTCGATGGTGGAAGGCAGAAGATCCGCCTCGCCGTGATCTTGCAGATACTGCATCAGCTTGATGTGCTCTTCGATGACGGGCACACCGGCTCTGGGCTGCACGAGCGTGCGGCCTTCTTGCTTGGCGCTGTGCAGCTTTTTGGCAAAGATGCGCTCCTCGGGCATCGCCTTGTGATAGGCGACCGCCTCCTGCAGGTCGACGTCCTTGCCGGTCGGCCACTGGGTCAGCACCTCTTGGCGCTGTTTCATAAATTCGCCTTCGGGAATGCGCTTATTCTGAATGTCCATAATATTCCAGCTCTTTCTTCATCATTCTCAGGGCTTGTTGCGGGTAATGACTGCTTATCAGCCCCATTGCAGCCAAGATATACGTTCTGTCCACCCGTACCGACGCCGCTTTCGGGCGCAGGGACATGGGCTGTGCGGGAGAATACAGGGCAAATTTCGCGATCTGCTCGGTGCGCTTGGTGTGGATGAGGCTGCCGCCCGTCACGACGATCTGCTTGACGTGCGTCAGATTTTTGCCCGACTGGACAAAGGTCTGCCCCATCATGGTGTACGTTTCCTCCATGACGCCCGCGTGGCGTGCGACCGCCGTCTCGACCGCCATGGCGGCGAGGGCAAAATCGAGCCGCTCGAGTTCGTCGTTCCCGTCGGGCACGGAGTCGGTGTGTTCGCGCAGCCACGAAACGAGCTGCTCGACACGTTCGGGGGCTATCCCCGCGATCTGGGCAATGCGCTGTGCGCCGGCCGCCTCCAAAATGCCCTTGACGGAGTAGCGCATACCGATGTCGCCCTCGACCGTGCGCTTTGCGAAGGGCTCCGGCAGACCGCGGTAGACGGTGTTCATGCCTTCGGGCATACCGTCGGCAATGGAGTAGATATCGGTGGTCGCGCCGCCGACGTCCACGGCGATCAGATCGCCGATGCCGCTCTCCCCTTCGCAGCCCTCGCTCAGAAGTTCCATCGCCTGCAGCACCGCCGAAGGCGTGGGCATCATGATGTCCGACAGCAGGCTCGTCGCCCGGCTCAAGCCCTTGGCTTGGATGATGCGGGTAAGGAAGATCTCGCGAATTTGCTTTTGCGTCGGCTCAATGTTCAGCGTGCCGAATTTCGGCATGACGTTCGGGCAGACATAGGTCTCGAATTTTTCGAGTTTTCGTTGGCATTCCCGTGCGGCACTGCGATTGCCCGCAATGACGATGGGGAATTTCGGCTCCAAATGCGAAAGCATCTCGGCATTGTGCAAAATGCAGGCGGTGTTGCCGCCGTCCGTGCCGCCGACGAGCAGGAAAATGTCCGGCTGCAGCGCGGTGATCTCGTCAAGGTCGTCCTGCGTCAGCTGGAACGAATACAGCCCCACGATCTTCGCGCCCGCGCCCAAGGACGCCAGCCTTGCCGCCTCGCTCGTCAGCTCGGGCACGAGGCCGCTTGCCACCATGCGCAGTCCGCCCGCGGCGGAAGAGCAGGCGTAAGTCTCGGCAAAGTCAAGCTTACCGGTCTTTTCCTCCAGCAGCCGCAGCCCGTTTTCGAGGCCGTCGTTGATATCGGTCTGCACGGTGGTGTACGATGCTGCCGTGCCCAAAATTTGCTCGGCGTCGATATCCACCGCCGTCAGCTTGGTGTATGTAGAACCGAAGTCGATCAGAAGGATCGGTTTCACGTTTCCTCACCGTCCATATGCAGCAGCTCGCGCAGAGCCGCAATGGTCGTCTCGGGGGAGGTGCCGGGGGGGAAGGCACGGTCGAAGCCCATATCCTTGAAACGGCGCTCGACATCCTCAAACTGCTGCTTGCCGATGACGATGTTGCCGCCGACCACCAGCGGAATGCCGACCAAGCCCGCCTCGTCGCACTTTTCGCGCATACCGCGGCAGTCGAGTTCGCCCTGTCCGTACAAAGAGGACACGACGATAGCGTCCGCGTCGGACTCGATGGCGGCGGAGATGTATTCCTCCTGCGAGACCATCACGCCGAGGTTGACTACCTCAAAACCGGCTTCCGTAAAGGCGTGGTAAAGGATCTTATTACCGACCGCGTGGACATCGGCGCCGATCACACCGATGACCAGCACCTTTTTCTTATCTGCTGTCATACGTTTACCTCATAATCGCATTTCATAGTTACGCACATTAAGCGTACCTTCGTATATAGTACCTATTTTCAGGGATTTTGTCAAGACTTGTTTGCGCAAATTGTCCAAATATTTCTGCATTTTGCGCAATGCTTGCCGCTGTTGAAGAAATTGTAAATTGCATCGCAAGTTTCTTGCTTTTTACAAAAACATCGTGTATAATGGAAGAAAAAACAACTAGGAGGTAATGTTTATGCCGGGACCCGGAGGCGGAGGTCGCAGTGGCGGCGGTGGCCGCGGAGGTAGTTTTGGAGGAGGCGGAGGCGGCGGCTTCGGCGGTGGTGGCCGCGGTGGCGGCGGCCCCAGAGGCGGCGGTTTCCCGGGAGGTCCTCCCCCGCGCCCGCACCCGCGCCCCTTTATGGGCTGGGGACGCAGATATTACGGCGGAGGCGGCTGTTTGGGCGGCCTCGTGGGTATGATACTGTTGCCTGTCGTGCTGATCATTTTGCTCGTCGCGCTGATCTTCGGCGGTCTTTTCAACGGCGTGAATACCGTCTATGACGAGGAAGATTTCCAAGATTATGCATATGATCGCTATATGCAATATTTCGGCTCGGAAAAGGACTACGAAGATCAGCTTTTGATGCTCGTTCTGGTCGAGGATGACGAGTACTATGCGTACAACTTCATTGCTTTCACGGGCAATGATATCCACAATTCCATCCGCAATATGCTCGGAGGTAACGGCACGCAGCTCGGTGCGCTCATGGCGCAAAACATCTCCGAAAACTACAAATATTCCCTGTCAAGCAACCTTGCGACCGTTTTCGACTCTCTTACCGTGAAAGTGACCGATCTGAAGCTCGACAGCAGCTTCACCTGCACAACAGAGCATGGCACACCGCGTGCGGAGCTGGTCAACGAAAGCACGCTGAACATGAGTCAGCCCACCGTGGAGACCGCGCTGAACAATTTCGCGACCGAAACGGGCATTTCCGTTGTTCTGCTGGTCGTAAATCAGGATGAAGTGCTTCCCACATCTTACACGGGCTTGATCGTTTCCCTCGTGTTGATCGCCGCGATCGTGATCATCGTCATCTTGCTCATCAGTAAGAAAAAGAAACCTACCGACGATTCTGACCGCTATCAACCGAACGGTCGCTATTGATCGGCAGGCAACAAAAAATCTTGGGCGCGCTGCGGAAAGCAGCGCGCCCTTCAGATTGTCAAAAAACCGTCACTGCGAGGTGGCGATTCGTCCTCTCCACGATCCGGTTTCACCGACAATTCGGAAAGAACTGCCGTTTTCGAGTACGGATTCTTCGACTCGCTTGCGCTCGCTCAGATGTGCGCCCGCAGGCGCCATGCAAGCGAGCAACCGCCCGCAGGGCGGCTCTTAGTGAGTCGCAATGACACGAGGATCGGCTATTTCTTTGACACGCTGTTGGGCGCGCTGCTTTCCGCAGCGCGCCCTTGCTATGTTATTCGACAGGTTTGCGAGCGATGACGGTTTGGTAAGCGCCGATGGCGGTTTCCGCGGTCAGCTCGGTCTCGCCGAGGGTATCGAGCAGCAGTTCGTAGTCTTCGAGGTTCTCGCTGTAGCCGTTGACCGTGCCGTTGGCGTGGATGATGACATACGCATAGCCTTCCTCGACGAAGGTGATGCGGATGACGGAGCCGTCGGCCATCTTTTCGGCCTGATAGACGCTCATCTCGTCCTGCTCGAGGTGCAGGCTCGCCATGCTCTTCTTGAACGCGATCAATGCCTTGTAGTTCTCGAACACGTCGGCGTTCTTGACCTTCAGCGCGTAGTTCAGCTCGTTGACCTCGTAGGAGCTGTCGTAGGAGTTGCCGTTGCCGCCCTTCGTGCGCAGGAATTCCTCGCCCGCGAGCATGAAGCTCGTGCCGTTGGAGGTCATGACGACGGCGTTGGCCAGAACGGCCATCTTGCGGATGGTCTCCTCGTCGGTGATACCGGCGGCGATGATGCGGTCGTAGAGCGTGTAGTTATCGTGACAGGTCACGTAGTTGACCGTCTGGTTGGGATCTTTGATAGAGGAATTGGTCTGGCCGAGCAAGCCCTGCAGGATCTTGGCGACATCGGCGGAGGAAACGCTCGAGTCATTGGTGATCCAGCCCTTTGCGGCATTGCTGTTCAGACCGCCCTTGATGAGTGCGTCGCGCATCTGGTCGTTGAAGGCGCCGACACCGTCGAGCTTGGTGATATTGCTCTGATCGGACTGCAGCGAGCTCGAAAGCGTCGTGCTGCCGCCTTCCCACGGCTCGCCGTAGATGACGATGTCGGGGTTGATCTCGCGCAGTGCAGCGGCCAGCTCGTTCATGGTGTCGATATCGTGCAGACCCATCAGATCGAAGCGGAAGCCGCCGAGCTTGTATTCCTCTGCCCAGAAGCAGACGGAGTCGATGATGAACTTGCGCACCATGCGGTTGTCACTGGCCAGCTCGTTGCCGCAGCCGGAGCCGTTGGAGAGCGTGCCGTCGCTGTTATAGCGGAAGTAGTAGCCGGGCATCAGAACGTCGAAGTTCGAGCCGACGGCGGAAGAAACGTGGTTGTAAACGACGTCCATGATGATGTTGATACCCGCGTCGTTGAAAGCCTGTACGAGCTGCTTGAACTCGTTGATGCGGACGTAGCCGTCCTCGGCATTGGTCGAATACGCGCCCTCGAGCACGTTATAGTTGAGGGGGTTATAGCCCCAGTTGAAGGAAACGTTCGTTTCGTCGTTGGCCTGATCGAAGATCGGCACGAGCTGCACGGCGTTGACGCCCAGCTCCTTGATGTGGTCAAAGCCGGTGGTGACGGTCACGCCCGTTTCGGGATCGGTGTAGGTCGTGCCCTGCTGGATCATGCCGAGGAAGGTCTTGGCGAGGTCGGCATTGCCGCCCCATGTATCGGAGGAGGTCACGTCCGCCACGTGTGTTTCCCAAACGACCAGCTCCTTGCGGTCATAGCCGATGGGGCTGATCTCATCCCAGCCGGCGGGGTTGGTGACGGAGAAATCGACGATCATGCCGCGCAGGCCGTTCACGCCCGCGCTCTTGGCGTAGGGATCGACGACCTCGGTGCCCGTGGGATGGTCGGCGTTGGTGACGGTGTAGGTGTAGTACTTGCCGGCGTAGTCGCCTTCGAGGGTGATGCTGAACACGCCCTTTTCGCCGCGCTCCATTTCGACGCTCTCGAGCAGCTCGCCGCCCTTGCCCATATCATAGATGTTGAGCTTGATGGAGGAGGATACGGGCGACCAGACCTTAAATTCGGTCTTTTCCTTCGTGTAAAGGGCGCCCAGCTCGCCGTCATAGTAGTACAGCTCGTTGAACGAATCCGTGCCGTAAAGCGCGGCGAAGGAAACGGCGCTTCTTGCGGTTTCGCCGGAGTCGGCATAGGTCACTTCGACCTCATAGGCCTTGCCCATCTCGGCGCTGACGCCCTCGGGCAATGTGACGGTGACCTTCTTCAGATTTTCGACCGAAACGCTCACCAGCTCAACGCCGTCTGCGTACAGCACGGCCTTACTGATGGCAACATTGGTCTGCACGAGCATCTCGCTCCAAGAGGTGAACTGTGCCGCCATGATGGTGGGCACGACGGAGAAATTGTTGTCCATATAAACCTCGGGATCTCCCTGAATGATGTAAAGATGATAGCAGTTGTCCGCATCGGGGGTGAAGGCGGAGAAGTCGATCAGGCGATCTTCGTTGCAGTCCTTCGTCCATCCGTCCAGACGACGGGGAATGATGCCGATGCCCTTTTCCAGTGCCTTCGTGCCGAAGGAGCTGAGCGGATATTCGGCGATGCCGCCGAAATTGTCGCGGCCGTTCATTTCGTAGAGCGAGCCCTCGCCGCCCTGCTGCCAGATCCAGAAGCCCCACTCGTCGTAGTCATCCTCGACGCGCTGGTAGTGGATCTTGAGTGTCGGCTCGTTTGTCGGCTCGGTCGGCTCGGTCGGAGTGGCCGTCGGGTCGGTCGGCTCGGTCGGCACCGTTGTCGGGTCGGTCGTCGGGTCGGTCGGGTCGGTCGGCACCGTTGTCGGATCCTGCTTTGCGGTGGTATTGCTCTCACCCGTAGTGATGTTTTCACCGGTCGGGTCGGTTTTTCCCGTGGTCGCGCCGGTGGTGTTGGCCGCAGGTGTGCAAGCCGTCAGTGCCAAGCACAGCAGCAACGCCCATGCGATCATTCTTTTTTTCATGTTCTGCCTCCATAATTTGTAGATTTCCGTTTTCGGAACCAATCTATTATAATGTATGCGCTTGCCTTATGTCAAGCAGGAAACGGCAAACGCACACGCTTTCGGCAAATATTCGCCGAAATCCACAAATCGTCTCTTGACATATCGGCCAAATCATGTTATTCTTAAACAGTTCGAAAACGAACTATTATAGAAAGGGTGTGTTCCCGTGCAATTCTTTGACGACCTGCGCAAGCTGCAATCGCGCTATTGTGCGCTGTTAGAGCCGATTTGTCGGCAGTATTCCCTGACGCGAAACGAGCTCGATATCCTGCTGTTTTTGCACAACAATCCGCTCTATGACCGCGCGGCGGACATCGTGGCCTATCGCGGCATCGCAAAAAGCCACGTCTCCGAGTCCGTCGCATCGCTCGAAGCGCGCGGATGGCTGCGCCGCGAGATCGACGGCAGCGACCGCCGCATCATCCGCCTGCTGCCGACGGACAACGCCTCCCCCGCCATCGACGCGGGAAAACTGGCGCAGCAGTCCTTTTCGCAGCTTTTGACCGCCGATCTGTCGGCGCAGGAGCGGGAATTGCTGCGACATTTGCTTGAAAAAATTCAAAATACCGTCAAAAATATGGAGGAATGACTATGTTAGATACCTTGATTTGTGTGATCGTTTGCTTTTTTGCGGGCATGGGAGCGGGACTCGGCACGGGATTCGCCGGCATGAGCGCCGCCGCCGTGATCACCCCGATGCTCGTGACTTTTTTGGGCATGGACGCGTATATGGCGGTCGGTATCGCGCTGGCGTCGGATGTGCTGGCCAGTGCCGTCAGTGCCTACACCTACGGCAAAAACAAAAATCTGGACATCAAAAACGGTCTCGTGATGATGGCAACGGTGCTCGTATTCACCATGGTGGGAAGCTGGATCTCCAGCCTGATTCCGAACAGCACCATGGGTAGCTTCTCGACCTTCATGACGCTGCTGCTGGGCATCAAATTCATCGTCCGCCCCGTCATGACGACCAAGGAGTCCATGGCGCGCGTCAGCGCGAAAAAGCGCATCGTGCAGTCGATCGCCTGCGGCGTGCTCATCGGCTTCATCTGCGGCTTCGTCGGCGCGGGCGGCGGCATGATGATGCTGCTGATCTTGACAAGCGTGCTCGGCTACGAACTGAAGACCGCCGTCGGCACGAGCGTGTTCATCATGACCTTCACCGCGCTGACGGGCGCACTGAGCCACTTCGCCATCGGCGGCGCGCCCGATTATCTCGTGCTGGCTTTGTGCATCGTGTTCACGCTGGTGTGGGCGCGGATCGCCGCGCGCTTTGCCAACAAGGCAGACGCGAAAACGCTCAACCGTGCCACGGGCATCATTCTGGTCGTTCTCGGCGTCGTCATTTTGGGTTTTAACCTTTTCGGCTGAGCAGTTTGATCTATATATACGCAAAAACCGCCTTGCGAACACAAGGCGGTTTTGAGCATAAATCAAGAGGGATGTTTACTTAATAGAACTTTCTCTTGTTCTTACGGGCAGCTTCGGACTTCTGCTTACGCTTCAGACTGGGGCTGACGTAGTGCTCGCGCTTCTTCACTTCGGCGATGACGCCCTCCTTGGCGCAGCTCCGCTTAAAACGGCGCAGAGCGCTTTCGAGCGTTTCGTTCTCTTTGACGCGAATCTCAGACATTGTTTTCCCTCCCTCCGATGGCATCCGGCTAGATCCTGGATGCGTTCAGGGCCTAACACTAGGCTTAGATATTATATAAGCTCTTTGTCCGATTGTCAAGAAAGAAATCGAATTTTTTCCAAAAAACTTTTTTATTTGACAATGAGATTGACGAGCTTATTTTTGACGACGATGGTTTTGACGATGCTGCCGCCGTTTTTCTCCAAGAATGCGGCGATCTTCTCGTTGGCAAGCACGTTTTGCACCACGGTGTCGTTGTCGAGGTCGGCCTCCATCACGACCGTGCCGCGCATTTTGCCGTTGACCTGCACGGCGACGGTCACTTCGCTGTCGCGGCATTTGGCCTCGTCGTAGCTCGGCCACGGCTCATAGGCGATGCTTTCCTCGTGCCCCAAAACCTGCCACATTTCTTCGCCCACGTGCGGTGTGATGCACGACATCATCTTGATGAAGCCCTCGGCGTACGCTCTCGGGCAGGTGCCGACCTTATAGACCTCGTTGACGAAAACCATCATCTGCGCGATGGCCGTATTGAAAGCCAGTGCTTCATAATCGGATGTGATCTTTTTGACGGTCTGATGATAGATCTTCGTCAGCTTACCGTCGTCCGTGTCGGTGATGTTGGCGGGCTCGGTAAAGAAATTCCACACGCGGTTGATGAACTTTTTCGCACCGGCGGCCGCCGTCGTCGACCACGGTTTCGACACTTCCAACGGCCCCATGAACATTTCGTACAGTCGCAGCGTGTCCGCGCCGTAGTCGCGCACGATATCACTGGGATTGACGACGAACTCGGGGAAGCGCTTACCCATTTTAATGCCGTTCTCGCCGAGGATCATGCCCTGATGCACGAGCTTTTGGAAAGGCTCCTTCACGGGAGACAGACCATTGTCGTACAGGAAGCGGTTCCAGATACGCGCGTACATCAGATGTCCCACCGCGTGCTCGGGGCCGCCGATGTAAAGGTCGACGGGCATCCAGTGCTCCAGCAGTTTCGGATCGCAGAAGCATTTGTCGTTTTTCGGGTCGATATAGCGCATATAGTACCACGACGAGCCGGCGGAGCCGGGCATGGTGGAAGTTTCGCGCACACCGTGAATGCCGTGTGCGTCGTACTGCTTCCATGCGGTCGCGTTCTCGAGCGGCGCCTTGCCGCCTCTTCCCTTGTAATCTTCCAGCTCGGGCAATATCAGCGGCAGCTCCTCGTCGGGCAGGAAATGCGTCGCGCCGTCGGCGGTGTAGACGCAGGGCACGGGCTCGCCCCAATAGCGCTGCCGCGCGAAGATCCACTCACGGAAGTGGTAATTGTTTTTACGACGCGCAACGCCCATTTTTTCGAGCTTTTGCGTGATGGCCTCCTTGGCCTGCTCGACGGTCAGTCCCGTGAATTCCTCGGAATTGAGCAGCTTGCAGCCCTTGCCGAGATAATCCTGCTTTTCAAAAGCGTGCTCGGAAACGTCCGCACCGTCGATGACTTGGATCATGGGGATATTGTGCGCGATGGCATACTCGAAATCGCGCTGATCGTGGCTCGGAACGGCCATGACCGCGCCCGTTCCGTAGCTTGCCAGCACGAAGTCGCCGATGAACACGGGAACTTCCCTGCCGTTGACGGGATTGACGGCATACACGCCCTCCAGACGGCAGCCGGACTTGGTCTTATTGAGTTCCGTGCGATCCATGTCGCTCTTTTTGAGGGATTCGGCGATATAGGCCTTGACCTCGTCCTTGTTTTCGACGCGATCCATCAGGCTCTCGACGATCTTGCCGTCGGGCGCGAGCACCATGAAGGTGATGCCGTAGATCGTTTCGATGCAGGTGGTGTAGATGGAAAAATCTCCGCCGCCGACGAGCTTGAAGTCGACCTCCACACCCGTGGATTTTCCGATCCAGTTGCGCTGGATCTCCTTGGTGGACTCCGGCCAGTCGATCGTATCGAGCCCTTCGAGCAGCTTCTCGGCGAAGGCGGGCTGATCGATGACCCACTGCATCATGTTTTTCTTCACGACGGGATAGCCGCCGCGCTCGGATTTTCCGTCGATGACCTCGTCGTTGGAAAGCACGGTGCCGAGCTCCTCGCACCAGTTGACGGGCATTTCGACGCGCTTGGCGTAGCCCGCTTCATAGAGCTTTTTGAAGATCCACTGCGTCCATTTGTAAAAATCGGGATCGGAGGTCGCGATCATTTTCGACCAGTCGTAGTCAAATCCCAATTCGCGCAACTGCGCGGAGAACGTCTTGATATTTTCCTGCGTAAAGCCGTTGGGGTGGTTGCCCGTGGAAACGGCGTACTGCTCGGCGGGCAGGCCGAAGGAGTCGTAGCCCATCGGGTGCAGAACGTTGTAGCCCTGCATACGTTTCATGCGGGACATGATGTCGGTGGCGGTGTAGCCCTCGGGGTGACCCGCGTGCAGGCCGACACCCGACGGATACGGGAACATATCGAGAACATAGTATTTCGGCTTGGAAAAATCCCACACGTCCGTGTGGAAGGTATCGTGCTCCTGCCAGTATTGCTGCCATTTTTTCTCAATGGCGGAATGATCGTAATTTGCCATGCTTTTCACCTCATGCATCCGTGATAAACTTCGATTCGGAATTTTCAATCACGCGTCAGAATGTCCCTCAGATCGACATTCTCCGCATCCGCCCAGAGTCGCTCGAGATTATAAAAATCGCGTGCCTCCTGCGTGAAAACGTGCACGACCACGGCGCCGTAATCGAGCAGCTCCCATGTGTTGCCGCGGTGTCCCTCGCGGCCGAGCATCGGCTCACCGAGCTGCTCCATGGCGAACTCGGCATAGTCGCACAGCGTTTTGACGTGCGTGTTGGAGGTACCGGTGCAGATGAGGAAGTAGTCGGCAAGGCTCGAAACGTCGTTGACGCGCAGCAGACGGATGTCCTGTCCCTTCTTCTCGTCGAGCGCCTTGGTCACGTGATAAGCGACTTCTTTTGCAGTTAACATAATATTCTATCCTTTCGTGGACATGGTTTTTTGATACAGAAATTGCAGCGCATCGCTACTTGCCCGCGAGACCTGCGCGCCCTGCTCGTGCAGATGCGCGAGCGTCATCTCGAGCCCGCGCTGCAGCGCCCGCTCCAGATCGGTAAAGGCCAGCGTGCGCAGCTCCTCCACCCCCGGGAAATCGCGGTTCGGCTCCATATAATCGGCGACATAGAGGATCATTTCGAGCGTATTCATATCGGGTTTGCCCGTGGTGTGCCCGGCGATGGCGCGCACGACGGCTTCGTTTTCGCCGAACATTCGCTCCGCGACCGCAGCACCGGTCAACGCGTGCAGCGTTTTCGGGTTTTCGCGGGAAAAATCATCCAAAATGATACCATATTCCGCCGCCAAAGTCAACTGCGCCGCGCCGTCAAAAACCTTGGTGATATCGTGCAGCAGCGCCGCGCGGGCGGCGTCCGTCTCGTCGGCGCCCCAGCGCTTTGCGAGCGCGACGGCGCTGTCACGGCAGCCGAGCACGTGCGCCACGCGGCTCGGCTTGAGCAGTGCCGTGGCGACGGACTCCAGCTCATGCATCGGGAGTCGGTAAAAATCGCGCTCGGCGCTGCAGCGGCCGATGCTTCGGATATAGGCGGCAATGGTCGTGCTGACAAAGCTGCCGCTGTGTTCGCTCTCGTTCATGACCCTACTTCCTTTCACCCAAGGTGTATTTGGTTCTTAATCTTCGTTGCGCAACTGCCGTTCGCGGGATCTTTCAATGGCGCGTTCGATGGCCTGTTGGCGGAAATACTCGTTTCGCTGCTCGCGCACTTTTTTGGCCGCCTGACGACGCGCCTGCGCGCTCTTGCGCACGGGATCTTTCTTGGCCGCAGAGACCTCTTTGCGCTTGGCGCGCCCCGTGGCGTTGCGCTCGGCCTGACATTTTTCGCTGAAGCGATAGATGACGAACTTATTGCCGATGCAGCTGACGCCGTCGGCGCCCGTCGCCTCGCAGATCGCATCGCTGACCTCGCGTGCGGACGCGAGCGCCGTTTCGAGCACCTTGCCCTTGACGAGCTCTCTGGCCGTCAGCAGATTTTCCGCTTCCGCGATGACCGCGTCGCTGACGCCGTCCTTGCCGACGATGAGCGTCGTTTCGAGGGAGTTTGCCTGTGCGCGCAATTCCGCTCTTTCCTTGCTGGTTAACATAACTTTCTCTCCTTGAGTTTTTCGTTGAATATTTGCAGCGCACACGCGCGATGGGAAACGCGATTTTTCTCCTCCGCCGTCATCTCGGCGAGTGTCTTTCCGAGCGGCGGATAGAAAAACACGGGATCGTAGCCGAAGCCGCCGTTTCCGCGCGGCCGGCGCAAAATTTCGCCGTGCACCTCGCCGCGGGCGCGGAGTTTCTCGCCGTTCGGCGTCAAAAACGTGATGACGCAGACGAATTTCGCCTGCCGCGCCCCGTCGGGCACTTGCTCCATATTTTTCAGTAGCAGCCGCATTCTGCCGCGGTCATCGAGCGTGTCGTCGAAACCGTAGCGTGCCGAGAAAATGCCCGGTTCGCCGCCGAGGGCGTCGACCATCAGCCCCGAATCGTCCGCGATCGCGGGTAGACCCGTCGCACGGACGGCGGCTTCGGCCTTGATCTCGGAGTTTTCTTCAAAACTGCTGCCGTTTTCTTCGACGTCGATATCGACACCGAGCTGCGATTGCAGCACGAGCTCCATGCCGAAAGGCGCGGTGATCGCGCCGATCTCCTCGAGCTTGTGCGGATTTTTGCTTGCCAATACGACTTTCATACGCTCAGATCAGGGCATCGACGAAGGATCGCGCCTCGAAGGGCATCAGATCGTCCGCCTTTTCGCCGACACCGACATATTTCACGGGTATCTGCAGAGCATCTGCCACGGCGATGACGATACCGCCCTTGGCGGTGCCGTCGAGCTTGGTCAGTGCGATGGCCGTCACGCCCGCGATCTGGCGGAACTGCTTGGCCTGCACGAGGCCGTTTTGTCCCGTGGTACCGTCGAGCACCAGAAGCACCTCGCGCGAGGCGTGCGGCAGTTCCCGCTCGACGATGCGGCTGATCTTATTCAGCTCGTTCATCAGATTTTGCTTGTTGTGCAGTCGTCCCGCGGTGTCGATGAGGATGACGTCCGTATTTCTCGATTTGGCGGCCTGAATGCCGTCGTACACCACGGAGGCGGGATCGGCGCCCTCATGCTGGCGCACGATATCCGCGCCCGAGCGCTGTGCCCAGATCTCCAACTGGTCGGCGGCAGCCGCGCGGAAGGTGTCCCCCGCAACCATCAGCACCTTTTTCCCCTCGCGCATCAATTGCGTTGCGAGCTTGCCGATGGTGGTGGTCTTGCCGACACCGTTGACGCCGATGACGAGCACGACCGAGGGCTTGGTATCCGTTTTGAGCGCGGTGTCGCCTACTTGGAGCATCTCGACGAGAATGTCCTTGAGCGCCTGCTTGGCCTCTTCCGTGGTCTTCAGATGCTGTGCCTTGATCGCCTTGCGCAGGCGCTCGACCGCTTTGCCCGCGGTCTCGACGCCGAGATCCGCCAAGATCAGGCTTTCCTCGAGCTCATCGTAAAAATCGTCGTCGATTTCCGAAAAGCCGCTGAAAACGCTGCCGAGCGTGCTGCTCAGCGCATCTCTGGTTTTGGCCAGACCCGCTTTTATTTTGTCAAAAAAACCCATTTTGTACTCCTTATTGTATGTTTATTCGGTCACGCCGAGGTATTGCTCCATTTGGTTCAGATCGAGCCGCAGCAGCTTCGACACGCCCTGCTCCTGCATCGTCACGCCGTAGAGGACATCCGACGACTCCATCGTGCCGCGGCGGTGCGTGATGACGATGAACTGCGTCTTCTTGCTTAAATTGTGCATATACGAGGCAAAGCGTTCGACATTGCGGTCATCGAGCGCGGCGTCGATCTCGTCGAGCATACAAAACGGCGTCGGGCGCACTTTCAAAATTGCAAAATACAGTGCGATGGCAACGAAGGCCTTCTCGCCGCCGGACAGCAGCGTGATGGTCTTGACCTGTTTTCCGGGCGGCTGCACGCGGATCTCGATGCCGCAGGTCAAAGGCTCCTGCGGATCTTCCAAAATGAGCTGCCCCTTGCCGCCGCCGAACATTTCCTCGAAGGTCTGGCCGAAATAGCGGTCGATCTTTTCGAATTCGGTGACGAAAATGGTCGTCATCTCCTGCGTGATGCCCTTGATGATGCTCTCGAGCTCCTTTTTGGAGTGGAGCACGTCGTCGCGCTGCTCCGTCAAATAGCTGTAGCGCTCGTTGACGCGGGCAAACTCCTCGATCGCGCCCAAATTCGGCGTGCCGAGCGCGCCGATCTTGCGCTTGAGTTCGGAAATGCGGCGATTTCCCGCCGCCACGGACTCGATCTGTCCGCGGTGTTCCGCCGCCGTGCCGGGCGTCAGGCCGTAGCTGTCCCAAAGTTTGTCGATGATCTGTTTTTCCTCCATGGAGGAGGTCAGCTTCTTCTGCTCGAGTGCCGCGCAGGCGCGCTGCATGGTCATGATATCCTTGTTTTTCTCTTGCGCGTCGCGCTCGGTGCGTGTTTTTCCGGCCTCGATGTCGGCGCGGAGCTGCTGCAATTGCCGCAGTTCGTCGCGATGCAGCTGCGTCTGCGCATCGTTTTCGCGCTGCTGCTGCAAAAGCTGCTCGATCTGCTCGGCGAGGCGCTCGTTTTCCGCCTCGGTCTGCGCGATGAGCGCCGTTTGGCGCTCGCGGTCGCCCGCCATGGCATTTTGCAAGCCCCGCAGATCGTCCGTATGCGCAACGGCCGTGCTGCGTTCTGCCTGCAAAGCGGCCTCCTGCGATTTATGCGCGCTCAGACTGTCGGTCACGGCGGTGGTCGTTTCGTTGATCTCCTGCTGACTGCCCTCCAGCGTGGCCAGCTCGGCGCGCGTTTGTGCCAGCTGCGCGGTAAATACCTGAATTTTCGCCTCCTGCGCGGACAGCGCGGCAATGTCGCTCTCGTTGCGGTGCTGCAGGCTCTGCTGTTCGCGGCGGGCAGACTGCAAAGCCTCCTCGACGGCGTTGAACATCAGCTCATACTGCTTTTCGCGTCCCTCCAGACGGATGACCTGCTCCTGCGCGCTGCGCAGCTGCTCATTGGCGGTATCGAGCTGATACTGCACCTGATCGGCCGCACGCTGCGCCTCCTGCAAAGAAAGCTCCTGCTCGTGCTGCTGCTGCTCGAGCTGCTTTTGCTGCGCCGTCAGCTTTTCCAGCTCGTTGGCGCGGGAAAGGATGCCTGCTTCCTTGTTGACCGAGCCGCCCGTCATCGAGCCGCCCGGATTCATGACCTGTCCGTCGAGCGTGACGATCTTGAAGCGGCTGCGGTATTGGTCGGCCATGGCGATGGCGCTGTCCATATCGCGGGCGATGACCGTTCTGCCCAAAAGGTTTTCGACGATGGCGCGGTATTTTGGCTCACATTTGACAAGGTCGGATGCGATGCCGATAAAGCCGCGGCAAGATGCAAGGCCGCTTTCGTTCAGCCGCCGTGCCTCGATGCCCGACAAAGGCAGGAAGGTCGCGCGGCCGCCGTTGCCACGCTTGAGGAATTGGATGGCCGCTTTGCCGTCTTGCTCGTTGCCGACAACGATCTGCTGCAGCGCCGCGCCCAGCGCGATCTCGACGGCGACGGTCAGATCGTCCTCGGTCGTGATGAGATTGGCCACGGGGCCGTGGATGCCGCGCAGCGTCCCGCGCTGCGATTCGAGCATCACGAGCTTGACGGAGCGGTTGAAACTTTCAAAATCCCGCTCCATGGCGCTGAGCACGCGTGCCTTGGCGGAAACGCCGTTCAGCTGCGATTGTGTGTTTTTCAGCTGTTCGGCCAGCTCGTCACGCCGCTTGACGCGCGTACTGCGCCGCAGCGTGTAGCCTGCGATGGTGTTCGTGAAGGCCGTCACATCGTCCTTGGCCTTTTGCAGGTCGCCGTGTGCCTCTTCGAGCTGTGCACGCGCCTCGTTGCGGCGTTGCGTGCCCGAGGAAAGATCGCTTTCGAGCTCGGCAAGACGCACTTGCGTCTGCTCCATGCCCGCGCGCAGGGCGCGCATATCCGCCTCGCGACCCGCGATATCGGCGGCCAGCGTCGTTTCCTTGCCGCGCAGGAGCAAAAACTGCTTGGTCAATCCCTGTGCGTTGGCGGTCATGGCGCTCAACTGCTGCTGCAGACGTAAAATTTCCGTCTGTTCGCTCGTCAATGCCGCATCGATCTGTGCGATGCGCCGCTCGGAAAGGGTGATCTGCCGGGCAATGCCGCCGCTGCGGTCGTCCTGCCCGCGCAATTCCTCGCGAATGCGCACGATGTTGCGTTCGTTATTCTCCACGCTGCCGCGCAGCACGGCCATTTGCCCGTCGAGCTGCTGATGCGTCGCGTCGAGCATATTCACTTTTTCGCGGGTCGTTTCGAGGTCGCCGTCGCGCTCGCGCAGCGCCTGTCCCATCTGCTCGGCTTTGGCGTAGAGCTTTTCCAGATCTTCCTGCGCCTGCTGCAAGACGAAGGCGGCGGAGGTATAATCCTGCTCCGCCTTCTGCGCGGCGGCGGAGAGCTTTTCGAGCGTATCGAGCCAGACGGCAACCTCCACGCCCTGCAGCTCGTCCTTCATTTCGAGGTATTTTTTCGCCTTTTCCGACTGCTGACGCAGCGGCTCGAGCTGCAGCTCGAGCTCGGATACCTTGTCGCCGATGCGCATGAGATTATCCTCGGTGCGCTCGAGCTTGCGCTCGGTCTCCTCCTTGCGGTGGCGATATTTGGAGATGCCCGCGGCCTCCTCGAAAATTTCGCGGCGGTCGGCACTTTTGAGCGAGAGGATCTCGTCGATCCTGCCCTGCCCGATGTTGGAGTAGCCTTCCTTGCCGAGTCCGGTGTCCATGAACATCTCGTTGATGTCCTTCAAGCGGGCGGATTGGCGGTTGATATAGTATTCACTGTCCCCCGAGCGATAATAGCGGCGCGTGACCATCACTTCGTCCGCATCGTAGCGCAGCGCACGGTCGGTATTGTCGAGCGTGAGCGTCGCTTCGGCGAAGCCGACGGCCGCACGTTTTTGCGTGCCGCCGAAAATGACGTCCTCCATTTTCGCGCCGCGCAGCGTTTTCGAGCTTTGCTCGCCCATGACCCAGAGGATCGCATCGGAAATATTCGATTTGCCGGAGCCGTTCGGGCCGACGATCGCGGTGATATCGTCGCCGAAACGGATCAGCGTCTTATCGGGGAAGGACTTGAAGCCCTGCACCTCCAATGATTTCAGATACACGGGAAAACCTCTCTTTATAAAAAGTAAAAGCCATTCAGTTTATTATACCTGCAAATGCCCGTAATTGCAAGTTTTTTCTATGCGAACTTCGAAAAAACGCGATACCAGCGTACCTTTTCGGCGCTGACGGAAAACCCGAGCCGCGCATAGAGCGCGCGTGCGGGAAGATTCGTCGATGCCACCTCCAAGCGGAAGCCTTCGCGCGGCAGCACCTTCATCAGCGTGCGCAAAACGCGCTCCCCCGCGCCGCGCTGCGTGCTCGCGAGCAGTTGCAGGGTCTGCCCCTGCACGAGGCCGATGCCGAGCATCGTTTCACCGTCGCAGACGAAATACGCTCCGCCCGACTGCGGCAGGTCTCGCGCAAAGTCATGTGTGATCGTCGCGTGGTGATCGACCGACGCCATGCGCTCGTTCGCGATCTGCCGCCAAAGTTCGTAGTTTTCGTGTGTGACGGGGCGCAACGTGGCGCATTCTCCCTCGGAAACGCTGCCGCGAAGCTCCAAGATCGTGCAATCGAGCGGATAGTGCTGCAGTCCCTCGCCCGCGGCGAAGATCCGCTCGGCACCGCAGGCACGGCAAAATGCGACGCACTGCGCGATCAGCTCATCCGTTTTCCCCGGCGCGCAGCTGCGCACGCGGATATAGGCGACCGCCTGATACGGGATCTGCGTCAAGCCGAGCGATGCGACACCGTACTCGGTGGTAAACATTGGGATGTCCTTCAAACTCGTCCCCCCTTTTTTATCTTGATTGTAGCATAATACGGCAGTGTTCGCAAGGAAAATGTCGCGGCGGCGAAAAAGCAGCCGCCGCGCTTTGTGCAATTTGACGAAAAAATTCCGTTCTTTCGCGTGCAAAACTGACCGCATCAAACAAATCGGTCTGAAAACAGGGCGTTTTTCGAAAAAAGCCCTTGCATTATTCCGAAAAAAATGTATAATGATCGCAAAGAACCTACGGGAAGGAGGTCAGTACCATGAAGAAAATCATTTGCAAGAAGGAATACGACTCCGAAACTGCCACCCTGATCAAAAAGTGCACCTTCGGTTGCTACGGCGATCCCGCCGGTTACGAGGAGATCCTGTTCCAAAACGAAGGCGGTCTGTATTTCGTTTACACCCGTGGCGGCGAGGCTTCTCCCTACCCCGGTGAGGATATCCGGCGTCTGGCGAAGGCCAAGGTCGACGAGTGGCTGGAAGCGCACGAGGCTTAAACTCCGCGTTATCGCGAGGGCATTCGTCCCCGCAAAATACGGCAGGCACGACTTTTTCGTCGTGCCTGCATTTCATTTTACGGTGTGATCCGGAAAGTATTCGCGCACAAAGGGGACATCCTCGACTTGAAAGCTTTTCCCGTCGAGATAATGCAAGCCCTCGGCGTCGCTCGTGAAGCGAAAGGTCAGTTTATACGAATAAAGTGCCTGATAATTGCGATCAAATCGTTTGTCGAGCTTGCCGTATTTGCCGTCACCGAGCAGCGGATGCCCCGCGTGGGCGAACTGCGCGCGGATCTGGTGCGTGCGCCCCGTGATCAGCTCGCATTCGACCAAGGACAATCCGTTTTCGCTTGCCAGCACGCGGTAATCGGTTTGGCAGCTTTTGCTGCCCGGCTGCGGCTTATCGGTGACGAAAACGCGATTTTGTTTCGCGTCCTTGAACAGATACCCTTTCAAGCTGCCCGTTTGCGGATTTGGCGTGCCCTCCACGATGGCAAGATAGCGCTTATCCAGCTCGCGATCTTTGATCTTTTGGTTCATCACGCGCAGCGCCTCGGCGGTCTTCGCCGCGATGACGATGCCGCCGGTGTTGCGGTCGATGCGGTTGCACAGCGCCGGCGTGAAGGCATTCTCCGCGCGCGGCTGCCACTGCTTTTTCTGATACAGATAGGACAAAATGTGGTCGATGAGCGTCCTGCCGTACTCCGCGCCGTCGTGCGGATGGACGGCCACGCCCGGCTTTTTGTCCACCAGAAGGATATTATCGTCCTCGTATACGATGCTGAGCTTCGGCGTCGCGACGGTCAAATAGGCATTATCTTCGCGCGGCTTGTCGAAAAACTCATCGTTGATGTACAACTGCAGAACATCGCCCTCGGCAAGGCGGCTGTCGCGCTGCACGCGCGCGCCGTTGCATTTGATGCGCTTGAGGCGGATGTATTTTTGGGTCAAGGATGCGGGCAGCAGCGGCACGGCCTTCGACAAAAAGCGGTCCACACGCTGCCCCGCGTCATTTTTTCCGACGGTCAGTTCTTTCATAGGTGTGTCCCCGCGTTGGCATCAAAATTGCGGTTGATCTGCTCGGTCAGCTCGATGGCGGCGTTGTAGCCCATCTTGCGCTGGCGGTTATTCATCGCCGCGACCTCCAAGATCACGGCAAGGTTCCGTCCCGGCGTGATGGGGATATTGTAGGTGGGCACCTTGACGCCCATGATCTCCGTGTACACACCCTCCGTGCCCAAGCGGTCATACTCCGTTCGGCTGTTCCACGGGGCGATGTGCACGACGAGATTGATCTCGTTTTCCGCCTTGACCGCGCCCATACCGAAGATGCGCGCAACATTGATGATGCCGATGCCGCGCAGCTCGATGTAATTGCGCAGCACTTCGGGCGCCGTACCGACAAGGGTGTTGCCCGAGATCTTTCGGATCTCCACCGCATCGTCCGCGATCAGGCGGTGGCCGCGCTTGAGAAGCTCCACGGCCGTCTCGCTTTTGCCCATGCCGCTCTCGCCCGTCAGCAGGATCCCTTCGCCGTAAACTTCGATGAGCACGCCGTGGCGCGTGATGCGCGGAGCCAGCGCATCGCTCATATAGGCGATGATCGCCGCGAGGATGGCCGAGGTCGCCGCCTTGCTGCGCAGCAGCGTGACATTGTGTTTTTTTGCCATGGCGATGCAGCTGTCGTGCGGCTGCAGGCCGCGGGCGATCAGCAGCGCGGGGATCTTATACGAAAACAGGCGGTCGAAGATCTCCTCCTGCCGCTGCACGCTCATCTTATCGAGATAGCACATTTCCACATTGCCCAGCACCTGCAGGCGCTGCGGCTCAAAATGGTCGAAAAAGCCCGTCAACAGCAGGCCCGGCCGCGCGGCATCCGCCTCCGTCAGGCGGATATCGTCATAATCCGAGGATGCGAATTCCACCTCGAGGTCGAATTCCTCCGCCAGCGTTTTCAGCGGCAAACTGTACACTTGCGCCATCTTTTTTCCTCCCTTGCTCGGTCGATATGACCATTATACCCGCAGCGCGGCGGAATAGCAATCGCTTTTTTTGAAAATTTTTAGAAAAAAGTAAAAATAATGCTTGCAATTTCTCGCAAACTCTGGTATCATATTCTAGCGCTTGTGAAAAAGCGACATTTCGTGATTTAATCGGATGGGAGGTGCAACGAATGGCGAAGTGTGATTTTTGCGGTAAGGGTGTAACCTTTGGTATCAAGGTCTCCCACTCCCACAGACGCTCCAACCGTACTTGGAAGCCCAATGTCAAGCGTGTCAAGGCTGTTGTTAACGGTACTCCGTGCCATGTGTACGCTTGTACCAGATGTCTGCGTTCCAACAAGGTCGAGCGCGCAGTCTGATATCCCGGCAAAAATAAATTACGGCGTTGATCGTTCAACGCCGTTTTTTGTTTGTTTCCGTAATCAACCGTTTCATTCGCTTGCTGCGGCGTTTTTCATAAAGTCGGTCGATCCTACGGTGCAATTATCCGACATTCGCAGTCTATCGAACCGGTATGCTGTCTACATAACAGCTGTCCGGGCAAAGGTCGACTTTGTTGTTCCACACCAGACTGCTGTCGATCGTCGGGTCAATATCCCAAGAAATGCTATGCTGTTCATCCAAGTAGACCCTACGGAAGTTTTCCGGATCCCGAAATGGGGCAAACACCGTTCCGGGCCGCAGGAGCGGGGCGACATCGTACAGCCGCACTTCTCCGTTATCAAAGCGGAGCGTAAGGGTAAAGTTGTCGTTCGGAACAACGCCAATGATCTTCCTGCGTCCTGCAGCAAAATATTCCGCCATTTTTCTGTCATAGCCTTTGGCGAGATAGTAATCCACACTTTTCCCCATAATGCGCACATCCTTTATCGGAGGTTCGAACCGCTTATTTCAGCGGTTCAATTGTAAACAATTCCTGCTTTTTTACGGCTAATTCCCAGTTCTCCATAAGCTGATCCTGTCGGATCGCAGCCCAACCGAGAACCATTTTAAGCTGCTTACCGGGCATATTCCCTTCCAGCACTTCAAGGTCGGTGATGGAGATCAACGCCTCTTCGCCGCCATAGCTTGCGTGAAAGTGAGGCGGCATATGATCCGCCCAATACATCGTGATCTTGATGCCCCGAAACATGGAAATAATCGGCATTATTCATCTCTCCTTCCCTGTAACCTAAATTATAGCATATTCGCTATGAAAATCAATAGCAAATCCGCTATTTTCGGTATTCCCCATTTGGTTTTTTGTGCTCGATCACCAAGAAAACAGGGGCTGATGCAATTTTTCGTTTTGCATCGGCCCCTTTCGCTTGTTTCTATGTCCAGCTCGCGTTTTCCGTTTCGGCTTTTTTCCCGCGAGAAAGCAGCTTTTGCACGGTTTGCTCGGCGGAAGCACCTTCGTAGAGCACCGCGTAGGCCGCGCCGACAATGGGCATATCCACCCCGTGCCGACGGCAAAGATCCCACGCCGAGCGCGTCGCGTAATAGCCCTCGACCACGGCGCCCACCGCCTCCATGGCGGCCGCAGGGCTCTTTCCCTGCCCGATCAGGACGCCGCTTTTGCGGTTGCGCGAATGGACGGATGTACACGTGACGATCAGATCGCCCACGCCCGCAAGTCCTGCGAAGGTATCGCGGCTCGCGCCCAGAGAAACGCCGAGGCGGGCGATCTCCGTCAGTCCGCGCGTCATGAGCATGGCTTTGGTATTGTCGCCCAAGCCGAGTCCGTCGACCACGCCCGTACACAGCGCGATGACGTTTTTCAACGCGCCGCCGAGCTCCGCGCCGATGATATCGGGACTCGTGTACACGCGGAACGCGTCGGACATGAACGCATCCTGCACCAGCTCCGCCGCGCGTTGGTCGGGGCACGCCGCCACGCATCCAGTCGGGATGCCGCGTGCGACCTCCTCGGCGTGGCTCGGGCCGGTCAGCGCCACGACATCGTGTCCCGTTTCCTGCCGCACGACCTGACTCATGCGCAAAAGCGTCTGCTGCTCGATCCCCTTCGTAACGGAAACAACGGTACAATCCGCGTCCAAATGCGGCGCCGCCTTGCCGCTGACCTCACGCAGCGCAAACGACGGGCTCGCCATGACGACGATCCGCTTTCCCGCCACGCAGGAAATATCGGCGCTGATGTGAAGTTCCCGCGGCAGCGCCACGCCCGCAAGGCGCGGATTGCTGCGCGTATCCGCCATCTGCGCGGCGCGCACGGCATCTCTGCACCAAAGCGTCACGTCGTGGCCGTTTTTGCACGCGCGAATGGCAAGTGCGGTGCCCCATGCACCGCTTCCGACAACTGCAATGTTCATGCCGATCTCCTTTTTAATGTCAGCTTCGACTCCGTGCCCGCAAGCAATCGGGCAATGTTTTTACGGTGCATGAAAACGGCCAGCGCGCCCAAAAACGCGCCTCCGATCGCCACGACGGCCTTGCTCGGATAAAAAAGCGGGAAGCAAACGCCGAAACTCGCCGCCGCCAGCACCGAACCGAGCGAAACGAAACGCGTCAGCAGCACGCACACGATGAAAATGCCCAAAACGATCGCGAAGATCCGCCAATCGATGCACGCGGCGATGAGCGCCCCGCACATAATGCCCTTTCCGCCGTGAAAACCCAGTGTCGCGGGGAAATTGTGGCCGAGCGTCACGGCGATACCGCCGAGCATCTTGCCCTCCGCCGTGAGGCCGTAGGGCGTCAGCAGCAGGCCGCCGACGAGGCAGGCCAGCACCGTCTTGAGCGCGTCGATGGCAATGACGAGCAGGGCACTTTTCATGCCGTAATTACGCACGAAATTGGTCAGTCCCGCGTTGCCGCTGCCGTGGCTGCGCACATCCTCCTTCGCCTTGAGCGTGGAGATGCACACCGCGCCGTTCAGGTTCCCGAGCAGATATCCGACGCACAGAATGATCGATATGGGATACCACATCCGTCAGTCCTCCTTGTCGCCCTTTTGGCGAATGGTGATGCGCACGGGCGTACCCTGCAGGCCGAAAACCTCTCGAATTTGATTTTCGAGATAACGCTGATAGGAAAAATGAAACAGCCTTGCGTCGTTGCAGAAAATGACGAAATGCGGCGGCTTCGTGCTCGCCTGCGTCATGTAGTAGATCTTCAGGCGGCGTCCCTTGTCGGACGGCGGTTGCACGCGCGCGGTCGCCTCCGCCAAGACGGAATTGAGCGCGCCCGTCGTGATGCGGCTGGTGTTCTGCGCGTACACATCGCGTATCACGGGGAAAAGCTTGTCGACGCGCTGTCCCGTCAGCGCCGAGAGGAACAGCACCGGCGCATAGGTCATATAGCTCAGACCGTCCTTCACCGCGAGCTCCTTGTCGCGCATGGTGTTGGTCTGCTTGTCGTCCACCGCGTCCCACTTGTTGACGACGATGATGGCGGCCTTGCCCGCCTCATGGACGAGACCGGCGATCTTGGTGTCCTGATCGGTGACGCCGTCGTTGGCGTCGATGAGGA